>NZ_JANLOH010000039.1:0-139327 GCF_025466155.1 Pseudomonas sp. 13B_2.1_Bac1
CCACATTCTGACGTGTCAACGCGGGCGAGTGTGGGAGCTGGCTTGCCCGCGATAGCGCCCGTACAACCACCCCAAAAACTCGAGGAAAACCATCATGACCAGTAGCGCCCACACCCAAGTCGTGCAAAAACAATTCGGCGAGCAAGCCTCGGCCTACCTGAGCAGTGCCGTGCACGCCCAGGGCACCGAGTTCGCGCTGCTCCAGGCCGAGCTGGCCGGGCAGGGCAATGCACGACTGCTGGACCTGGGCTGCGGCGCCGGGCATGTGAGTTTCCAGGTGGCACCACTGGTCAAGGAAGTCGTGGCCTACGACCTGTCGCAGCAGATGCTCGACGTGGTGGCCGGCGCCGCCAAGGACCGTGGCCTGGGCAATATCCGCACTGTCCACGGTGCCGCCGAACGCCTGCCGTTTGCCGACGGCGAGTTTGACTTTGTGTTCAGCCGCTACTCGGCCCATCACTGGAGCGACCTCGGCCTGGCCCTGCGTGAAGTGCGCCGGGTGCTCAAGCCCGGTGGCGTGGCGGCGTTCGTCGATGTGTTGTCACCGGGCAGCCCACTGTTGGACACTTACCTGCAAACCGTCGAGGTGCTGCGCGACACCAGCCACGTGCGTGATTACTCCGCCGCCGAATGGCTGCGCCAGCTCAGCGAGGCCGGCCTGCATGTGCGCACCAGCAGTCGCCAGCGCCTGCGCCTGGAATACACCTCGTGGGTCGAACGCATGCGTACGCCGCAGGCGCTGCGCGCCGCGATCCTTGAGCTGCAGCAGGCGATGGGCCAGGAAGTGCGCGATTATTACGAGATTCAAGCCGACGGCACCTTCAGCACCGACGTGCTGGTGGTCTTCGCCGAGCGCTGATTAACTTTTTCCGACCTGCCCACGGGCAGGTCGCTTGATGAAATGAGGAACGCATGAGCAAGCAGATTCTGATTCTCCCTGGCGACGGTATTGGTCCGGAAATCATGGCCGAAGCGGTCAAAGTCCTGGAACTCGCCAACAGCAAGTACAGCCTGGGCTTCGAATTGAGCCACGACGTGATCGGCGGCGCCGCCATCGACAAGCATGGCGTGCCGCTGGCTGACGAAACCCTGGACCGCGCCCGCGCGGCCGACGCCGTGCTGCTCGGCGCCGTGGGTGGCCCGAAGTGGGACAAGATCGAGCGTGACATCCGTCCCGAGCGCGGCCTGCTGAAAATCCGTGCGCAACTGGGCCTGTTCGGCAACCTGCGCCCGGCGATCCTCTACCCGCAACTGGCCGATGCCTCGAGCCTCAAGCCGGAAGTGGTCGCGGGCCTGGATATCCTGATCGTGCGCGAACTGACCGGCGGTATCTATTTCGGCTCGCCACGCGGCGTGCGCGAGTTGGAAAATGGTGAGCGCCAGGCCTACGACACCCTGCCGTACAGCGAGAGTGAAATCCGCCGGATCGCCCGTGTCGGCTTCGACATGGCGCGCGTGCGTGGCAAGAAAGTCTGCTCGGTGGACAAGGCCAACGTGCTGGCGTCCAGCCAGCTGTGGCGTGAAATCGTCGAAGAAGTCGCCAAGGACTACCCGGACGTCGAGCTGAGCCACATGTACGTCGATAACGCCGCCATGCAACTGGTGCGTGCGCCGAAGCAGTTCGACGTGATCGTCACCGACAACCTGTTCGGCGACATCCTGTCCGACCAGGCGTCGATGCTCACCGGCTCCATCGGCATGCTGCCGTCGGCGTCCCTGGACACCAACAACAAGGGCATGTACGAGCCTTGCCATGGTTCGGCGCCGGACATCGCGGGCCAGGGCATTGCCAACCCGCTGGCGACCATCCTGTCGGTGTCGATGATGCTGCGCTACAGCTTCAACCTGGGCGAAGCGGCGGATGCAATCGAGAAGGCCGTGAGCCTGGTGCTGGATCAAGGTTTGCGTACCGGCGACATCTGGTCGCAGGGTTGCACCAAGGTCGGCACACAAGAAATGGGCGACGCAGTAGTCGCCGCGCTGCGGAATCTGTAATCTCTCGGGCCCGCTTGCAGTTGTTGCTGCAAGGCGGCCCACTTTTTAACAAGGTGTAGTTGCGATGAAACGTGTAGGTCTGATCGGTTGGCGCGGTATGGTCGGTTCCGTGCTCATGCAGCGGATGCTGGAAGAGCAGGATTTCGATCTTATTGAGCCGGTGTTTTTCACCACTTCGAATGTCGGTGGCCAAGGGCCGTCCGTGGGCAAGGATATTGCCCCGCTCAAGGACGCCTACAGCATTGAAGAGCTGAAAACCCTCGACGTGATTCTGACCTGCCAGGGTGGCGACTACACCAGCGAAGTCTTCCCCAAGCTGCGTGAAGCCGGCTGGCAGGGTTACTGGATCGACGCCGCCTCGAGCCTGCGCATGCAGGACGACGCGGTGATCATCCTCGACCCGGTCAACCGCAAGGTCATCGACCAGCAGCTGGATGCCGGCACCAAGAACTACGTCGGCGGCAACTGCACCGTCAGCCTGATGCTGATGGGCCTGGGCGGCTTGTTCGAAGCCGGCCTGGTCGAGTGGATGAGCGCGATGACGTATCAGGCGGCCTCCGGTGCCGGCGCGCAGAACATGCGTGAGCTGATCAAGCAGATGGGCGCGACCCACGCGGCCGTCGCCGATCAACTGGCCGACCCGGCCAGCGCGATCCTCGACATCGACCGCCGTGTGGCCGAAGCCATGCGCAGCGATGCCTACCCGACCGAGAACTTCGGCGTGCCGCTGGCCGGCAGCCTGATCCCGTGGATCGACAAGGAACTGCCGAACGGTCAGAGCCGTGAAGAGTGGAAGGCCCAGGCCGAAACCAACAAGATCCTCGGGCGCTTCAAGAACCCGATCCCGGTGGACGGCATCTGCGTGCGCATCGGCGCCATGCGCTGCCACAGCCAGGCGCTGACCATCAAGCTGAACAAAGACGTGCCGATCGCCGATATCGAAGGGCTGATCAGCCAGCACAACCCGTGGGTCAAGCTGGTGCCGAACAACCGCGACATCAGCATGCAGGAGCTGAGCCCGACCAAGGTCACTGGCACCCTGAATGTACCGGTGGGCCGTCTGCGCAAGTTGAACATGGGCAGCCAGTTCCTCGGCGCATTCACCGTGGGCGACCAGCTGCTGTGGGGCGCGGCCGAGCCGCTGCGTCGCATGTTGCGGATTCTGCTGGAGCGTTGATCGCTGCTGGTAATTGGAAACCCGCGTTCTGGTGACAGGCGCGGGTTTTTTATTGCCCTGGAGGGCCTCATCGCAGGCAAGCCGGCTCCCACATTTGATCGCATTTCAACTGAAGAAACTCGGTCGAATGTGGGAGCGGGCTTGCCCGCGAAGAGGCCATCAGCCACACCACAAACCCCAGGCTAATTGCCTCACCCCCAGCCACCCGGTAAAGTGCCGCTCCCCCCGCAATGCCCGAGGCAGCCCCATGACCCAGACCTTTGAAATCGCCGTGATCGGCGCCACCGGCACCGTTGGTGAAACCCTGGTGCAGATCCTCGAAGAACTGGATTTCCCGGTGGGCACCCTGTATCTGCTGGCGGGCAGCAACTCCGCCGGGGCATCGGTGCCGTTTCGCGGCAAGAATGTGCGGGTCAAGGAAGTCGACGAGTTCGATTTCAGCAAGGCGCAATTGGCGTTCTTCGCGGCGGGGCCGGCAGTGACCCTGAGCTTCGCGCCGCGGGCCACGGCCGCCGGATGCTCGGTGATCGACCTGTCGGGCGCCTTGCCCGCAGAGCAGGCGCCCCACGTGGTGCCGGAGGCCAATGCTGAGGTGCTGAAGGGGCTGAAAAAGCCATTCCAGCTCGCCAGCCCCAGCCCCTCTGTCACCAACCTGGCTGTGGTCCTGGCGCCATTGCGCGGCCTGCTGGATATCCAGCGAGTGAATGTCACCGCCTGCCTGGCAGTCTCCGCCCAGGGCCGTGAGGCCGTCAGCGAGCTGGCCCGGCAAACCGCCGAGCTGCTGAACGTGCGTCCGCTGGAGCCGCAGTTCTTTGATCGGCAGATGGCGTTCAACCTGCTGGCGCAAGTCGGCACGCCAGACGCCCAGGGCCACACCGCGCTGGAAAAACGCCTCGTCCACGAACTGCGCGCGGTGCTGGGCTTGCCTTCCCTGAAGATTTCCGCCACTTGCGTTCAAGCACCGGTGTTTTTTGGCGATAGCCTGACAGTGTCGTTGCAATTGGGGGCAGCGGTGGATCTGGCTGCCGTCAATCGCGCGCTGGACGCAGCGCCCGGCATCGAGCTGGTCGAGGAGGGCGATTACCCCACCGCCGTGGGCGACGCGGTGGGCCAGGATGTGGTCTATGTGGGCCGAGTGCGCGCCGGTGTGGATGACCCGGCGGAACTAAATTTGTGGCTGGCGTCAGATAACGTACGCAAAGGCGCAGCGCTTAACGCCGTACAGCTGGCGCAGTTGTTGATAAAAGGCCTTGCGTAAAAGATACTTGGCGGCAATTTGTAGATTGATTCTAGCCAGGCACTATGCTTGGCCGGAAGCGGAACAGAAGCGTGTCGGTGACCTATCGGCTCGCCATGCCTTATGGCAGCGGTTACCAACCTTCTCGCAGGCCGGGGAGTGTTCAAACAAAGGATGAGGCTATGGTTCAAGTTCGCAAACTGGTGTTAGCAATAGCGGCCGCCTCGGCGCTGTCCTCCGGTATGGCGCAGGCGCTGCAGCTGGGGGAGATGACCCTCAAGTCGAAGTTGAACCAGCCATTGTCGGTGGAAATCGAATTGCTCGATGTCGGTGGCCTCACGGCTTCCGAGATCACCCCGAGCCTGGCTTCCGACCAGGCATTTGTGGATGCCGGGGTTGACCGCCAGGCCTTTCTCAATGACCTGACCTTTACACCGGTGGTCAATCCCAACGGCCGCAGCGTGGTGCGTGTCACTTCCAGCAAGCCGTTGCCCGATTCCTACGTACGCTTCCTGCTGCAGGTGCAATGGCCCAACGGCCGCCTGATGCGCGACTACAGCGTGTTGCTTGACCCGGCAAAATTCGACCAGCCAGCGCCGACGGCAGCAGCCCCCGCACCGCGTGCTGGGGCTGCGGCCACTACCGCGCCTGCAGCGACCAAGCCTGCGCAACACACAACCACCTCCCGCGATACCTTGTGGGAAATTGCCGCGAAGAACCGCAACGGCGGCTCGGTACAGCAGACCATGCTGGCTATCCAGGCGCTCAACCCCGATGCGTTTATCGACGGCAATATCAACCGGCTGAAAACCGGCCAGGTCCTGCGCCTGCCCGACACGGTGCAAAGCACCGCACTTGCGCAACCACAGGCGATTGCCGAAGTCAGCGCACAGAACGCCGCCTGGCGTGAGGGGCGCCGTTCGGGCACGAATCAAGCGGCAGGCAAGCAACAGCTGGACGCCACCCGGCGTACCCAGGCCGGCAATGCACCGGCAAGCACCAACGCCAAGGACAACCTGAGCCTGGTCTCGGCCGAAGCCGCGCGCAAGGGCGGCAAGGGCAAGGCCGGCGACGGCCAGGCGCTGAGCGACAAGCTGGCGATGACCCAGGAACAACTCGACACCACTCGCCGCGACAACGAAGAGCTGAAAAGCCGTGCGGCCGACTTGCAGAGCCAGTTGGACAAGCTGCAAAAGCTGATTCAGCTGAAGAACGATCAACTCGCGCGCTTGCAGGCGGAGAAGGGTGATCCGAGCGCGCAGGCCACGACGGCGATGCCCGCGCAGTTGGCCAGCGACCCGGCCGCCGCTTCAACGGCGCCTGCAGCCCCGGCGGCTGCCGCTACGCCAGCAGCGCCCGCACCCGAGCCGATCAAGCCGGACGCTGCGCCCGCCACCACCGAAGGTAAATTCAATGACCTGCTGACCAACCCGATCGTCCTGGGGGTGATCGGTGGTGCGGCGGGCTTGCTGGTGCTGCTGCTCCTGTTGTTGTGGGCGCGTCATCGCAATGCGCGCCTGGAAGAGGAAAAGCACCTGCGCATGGCGCGGGCACTGGCTGAAGAGCCGGCCTTCACCTCCAATATTGACCACGACCTGCCGCCCGACAGCTTCGAAGGCCTGGAAGTACCGCCGCCGAACGTCAAGCTGGCGGCCGCTCCCGCGCCGGCCCCCGTGGTTGAGCCGGCGGTGGTGGCGCCGACGGTTGCTTCGGTGCTCGCCCCGCTGGCCGTTGCCGTGGCCCCGGGAAATGCCAACGACGCATTGGTACAAGCGCAGTCGCATATAGACCGTGGCCATCTGAACCAGGCCGCTGACGTGTTGGAGCAAGCGATCAAGCACGAGCCCAAGCGCAGCGACCTGCGCTTGAAGCTGATGGAAGTCTACGGCCTGCAAAACGACAAGGATGGTTTTGTCACCCAGGAGCGCCAACTGGTCGCCAACGGTGAAAACCATGCCCAGGTCGAGCAGCTCAAGAGCCGCTTCCCGGCCATGGCGGTGCTGGCGGCAGGCGTCAGTGCCGCCGTCGCCGCGGCCGCGCTGGATGCCCAGTACGTCAAGGATTTGCTTGAAGACAAACCCGCGACCCCTGAGCCAGAGGCGTTCGACACCGATTTCGACCTGAGCCTGGACGATCTCGAAGCGGCTTCTCCGGCCGAGGTCAAGGGTGATCAGCACACGTTTGAATCGCTCCTGCAGCAGCAGACCGAAGCCAAGGCGAGCCCGGATGATCTGTCGGACTTCGACCTCGACCTGCAGTTGGATGCCCCGGTTTCGGCGCAGTCCGACGACGACTTCCTCTCCGGCCTTGAAGACCAGATGAAGGATGTGCCGGCAGTCGAGCCGCCGACCCTGACGCCTGCGGCGCTGGATGACTTCGACCTGCCGGAAGATTTCGACCTGTCCCTGGCCGACGAACCGGAGGCCACCGCCAAGCCTGATGCCTTCGCCTCGGAGCTGGATGACGTCAACGCCGAGCTGGATCGCCTGTCGCAGAGCCTGGAGCACCCCTCCATCGAGCCGTCCTTCACCGCTGAAGACGCGGCGCTGGGCGGTGATGAGCCGGAGTTCGACTTCCTCTCCGGCACTGACGAAGTCGCCACCAAGCTCGACCTGGCCCAAGCCTATATCGACATGGGCGACGCCGACGGTGCGCGGGATATCCTTTCCGAAGTGCTCACCGAAGGTGATGAAGTGCAGCGCGGCGAGGCCAAGGAAATGCTCGGCCGGCTGGCGTAACAGTCAATAGTTGATGCAGCGGCGACCTTCGGGTCGCCGTTTTGCTTTTGTCGGCGCTGGTTTGCCGGCGGTACCTTTCACTCGGTTTTACTGAAAGATCGAGTCGCTTGCATCGCAGGCAAGCCAGCTCCGGCACAAATCGGCATAATGGCGGCCTTTGCGCAACTCATCAGGCTCTCAGTTCTTGGCAAATATAGATAATCCGGCCGCCGAAATGGCGGCTGATGGCTTTTACCGTATCGCCTTGGGCGTGGAATACAAAGGTTCGCGCTATCGCGGCTGGCAGCGTCAGGCCTCGGGTGTGTTGACGGTGCAGGAAACCCTCGAGAATGCCCTGGCGAAAGTCGCCGACTCCCCCGTATCGCTGATGTGCGCCGGACGCACCGATGCCGGCGTGCATGCGTGCGGCCAGGTGGTGCACTTTGACACCCAGGCCGAGCGTTCGATGAAGGCGTGGGTGATGGGCGCCAATATCAATTTGCCGCATGACGTCAGCGTCAGCTGGGCCAAGGTCATGCCGGCGCACTTTCATGCGCGTTTCAAGGCGATTGCCCGGCGTTATCGCTACGTGATCTACAACGACCAGATCCGCCCGGCGCATCTCAACCAGGAAATTACCTGGAACCACCGCCCGCTGGACGCCGAGCGCATGGCCGAGGCCGCGCAGCACTTGGTCGGCGTGCATGATTTCAGCGCCTTTCGCGCGGGGCAGTGCCAGGCCAAGTCGCCGATCAAGGAAGTCCACCACCTGCGCGTGACCCGTCACGGCAAGATGATCGTGCTGGATATCCGTGCCGGGGCGTTCCTGCACCATATGGTACGAAATATTGCTGGTGTACTGATGACCATCGGTACCGGCGAGCGTCCGGTTGAATGGGCCAAGGAAGTGCTGGAAAGCCGCATACGCCGCACCGGCGGGGTGACGGCGCATCCGTTCGGCCTGTACCTGGTGCAAGTGGAGTACCGTGACGAGTTCGAGCTGCCGGAGCGTTTCATCGGGCCACACTTCCTCACAGGTTTCAGTGAACTTGGCGGCTGACGCCCGGAAAAGCTTTTGTTACCATCCGGGACTTTCTCGGTTCAACCCCTGAGGTTTCTACGATATGTCTGCCGTTCGCAGCAAGATTTGCGGGATTACCCGCATAGAAGACGCGCTGGCGGCAGTCGAGGCGGGGGCGGATGCCATCGGTTTCGTGTTTTATGCGCGCAGCCCGAGGGCGGTGAATGTGTTGCAGGCGCGGGCGATCATCAATGCCTTGCCGCCGTTCGTGACCACCGTGGGCCTCTTCGTCAATGCCAGCCGCTGCGAACTCAACGAAACCCTGGATGCCGTGCCGCTGGATATGCTGCAGTTTCACGGCGACGAAACCCCTGATGAGTGCGAAAGCTACCAGCGCCCGTATATCAAGGCGTTGCGGGTCAAGGCCGGTGACGATATCGCCCGTGCCTGCGCCGCCTATACCGGTGCACGCGGGATCCTGCTGGATACGTATGTCGAAGGCGTGCCCGGTGGCACCGGTGAAGCGTTCGACTGGTCGCTGATTCCTCCGGGGCTGAGCAAGCCGATCATCCTCGCCGGGGGGCTCAACCCCGACAACGTCGGCGCGGCGATCGCGCAGGTGCGCCCGTATGCGGTGGACGTCAGCGGTGGGGTAGAGCAGGGCAAGGGCATCAAGGATCACAGCAAGATTCGCGCATTCATGCAGGCTGTGCGCAACAGCAGTGGTGGGATGTGACGGCTGGCAGTCTGCCGCCGTCCATAACTACCACTGTGTAAAACAGCCCGGCGCCGCCTGTGGGTGGCCCGGCAATAAAGTGGCAAGCCTGCGCTGGCAGGTTGTCTGGAAGGCTGAGGATGCAGGCGGGAAATGGCTGGTCGAACACCTGACCCCGTCCAACCTGCGTCATCGCCACATATGAATTTAGCTCAAGGGCATACGCGGGGCTGTGTTCAAGCCACCGGTACTGGAGAAAGAAAGCATGAGCAACTGGTTAGTAGACAAACTGATCCCTTCGATCATGCGTTCCGAGGTGAAGAAAAGCTCGGTTCCTGAAGGTCTGTGGCACAAGTGCCCATCCTGCGACGCGGTGTTGTACCGCCCCGAGCTGGAAAAGACCCTGGACGTTTGCCCCAAGTGCAATCACCACATGCGTATCGGCGCCCGCGCCCGCATCGATATCTTCCTCGACGCCGAAGGCCGTAACGAGCTGGGTGCGGACCTGGAGCCGGTTGACCGCCTGAAGTTTCGCGACGGCAAGAAGTACAAGGACCGCCTGACCGCTGCGCAAAAGCAGACCGGTGAGAAGGACGCACTGATTTCCGTCAGCGGCAAGCTGCTGGGCATGCCGGTGGTAGTGTCGGCGTTCGAGTTTTCCTTCATGGGCGGTTCCATGGGGGCCATCGTCGGCGAGCGCTTTGTTCGCGCTGCCAACTACGCCCTGGAAAACCGTTGCCCGATGATCTGCTTCGCCGCCTCTGGTGGTGCGCGTATGCAGGAAGCCCTGATCTCCCTGATGCAAATGGCCAAGACCTCTGCGGTACTGGCGCGTCTGCGCGAGGAAGGCATTCCATTCATCTCCGTACTGACCGACCCGGTCTACGGCGGCGTTTCCGCCAGCCTGGCGATGCTTGGTGACGTGATCGTCGGTGAGCCAAAAGCCCTGATCGGCTTCGCCGGCCCGCGCGTAATCGAGCAGACCGTGCGCGAAAAACTGCCGGAAGGCTTCCAGCGCAGCGAGTTCCTGCTGGAGCATGGCGCCATCGACCTGATCATCCCGCGCGGCGAACTGCGTCCACGCCTGGGTAACCTGCTGGCACAAATGATGGGCCTGCCGACCCCTGTGTACGTCGCGCCTAAAGTCGAGCCAATCGTCGTCCCACCGGTGCCTGCAAACCTATGACCCAACGTGCCCTCGGCGAATGGCTCGCCTACCTTGAGCAGTTGCATCCGTCCGCCATCGACATGGGCCTGGAGCGCTCGCAACAGGTAGCGGCCCGCCTTGGGTTGGGTCGGCCGGCGCCGCGAGTGATCACGGTGACCGGCACCAACGGCAAAGGCTCTACGTGTGCCTTTGTCGCGGCGCTGCTGCAGGCCCAAGGACTGAAAGTCGGCGTCTACAACTCTCCGCACCTGCTGCGCTACAACGAGCGGGTGCAGCTCAATGGCGTCGAAGCCACGGATGAGCAACTCTGCGAAGCCTTCGCGGCACTTGATGCCGGCCGTGGCGAGATCTCCCTGACTTACTTCGAAATGGGCACCCTGGCGGCGTTCTGGCTGTTCGAGCGCGCGCAACTCGATGTGGTGGTGCTGGAAGTCGGCCTGGGCGGGCGCCTGGACACGGTCAACGTGGTGGATGCCGACATGGCCCTGGTCACCAGCATTGGTGTGGACCATGCCGACTACCTGGGCAATACCCGTGAGTCGGTGGCTTATGAAAAGGCCGGGATCTTTCGCCAGGGCAAGCCTGCGCTGTGTGGGGACGTGGATCCGCCGGCTACCTTGCTCGACAAGGTGCGTGAGCTGGATTGCCCGTTCTTCCTTCGCGGTCGTGAATTCAATCTCGAAATCGGTGACCAGCACTGGCAGTGGCGCGGGCGTGATGCGCGTGGCCAGGTGGTGGAGCTGCACGACCTGCCGCTGTTGAACCTGCCGATGGAAAATGCCGCGCTCGCGCTGCAAGCCTATCTGCTGCTGGATCTGTCGTGGGATGCCGCGCAGATTGCGGCGACGTTGCTGGCGACTCGCGTGGTGGGACGCCTGGATCGTCGTGAATTCGAATGGCAAGGCAAGCGCCTGAACCTGCTGCTGGATGTGGGGCATAACCCGCATGCGGCCGAGTACCTGGCGCAGCGCCTGTCACGCACGCCACCGGTCGGGCGTCGCCTGGCGGTCTTCGGGTTGTTGGCGGACAAGGACCTGGATGGCGTGGTTGCGCCGCTGCTGGCGAGCGTCCAGGCTTGGGCGGTCGCGCCGCTGGATACGCCGCGCAGCCGTCCCGCGGTTGAGTTGGAAAAGGCGTTGCAGAACCTTGGTGCGCCGGTGGCGTCGTATGCAAGCCTGACCGCAGCCCTTGAGGCGCAGTGTGCGGTGGCGACGGCCGAGGACGAAATTCTGTTGTTCGGATCATTTTATTGTGTTGCCGAGGCGCTTGAGTGGTTGGCCCGGCGCTCCACGGAGGAAGCTGCACATGGCATTACTGGATAGCGCATACAAGCAGCGAATGGTCGGAGCCCTGGTTCTGGTGGCATTGGCGGTGATCTTCCTGCCGATGCTGTTTTCCCGGCAGGACGAACAGCGCCAGGTGGTGGTGGAGGCGCCAGCCGCGCCGCAGGCACCGGCGGTGCCGCAGGTGCAGGTTGAGCCAGTGGTGGTTCCCGAGCCGCAGGCCCTGCCGGAAGAAGAGCCGGTGCCGACCGATGATGAAGTGGCCGCGCAACAGGCGCCGTCGATGCCTGTGCAGCCAAGCGTGCCGGTGGTCAAGCCGGCTCCGGCCGCGCCTGTCGCCGCTGCCAAGCCCGCAGCGCCGGCACCTGCGCCCAAGCCGGTCGCGCCGCAGCCTGCCGCACCGGGTAAGCCGGACGTGGGGCAGAGCCGTATCGACCCGAATGGCCTGTCGATCAGTTGGTCGATTCAAGTCGCCAGCCTGGGCAATCGCGACGGCGCCGATGCGCTGCAGAAAAAGCTGCGTAGCCAGGGGTATAACGCCTATATCCGCAGTGCCGACGGCAAGAACCGGGTATTTATCGGGCCATTGATCGAGCGTGCCGAGGCCGACCGCCTGCGGGACTTGCTGGATCGCCAGCAGAACTTGAAGGGGTTCGTCACCCGTTTCCAGCCTGAGCGCGGTTGATCACTGTCACTCTCTGGTTGGAATGCTGGCCAAATGTGGGAGCGGGCTTGCCTGCGATGGCGGTGGTTGCAGTCGACAGTGATGTTGAATGCGCCGCCCTCATTGCAGGCAAGCCTGCTCCCACATTGGTTTTGGGGCTGGGTTGAAGTTGGACGGGGTCTCCAAACCATTGATTTGCAAAGCACCCGCAATCACAGCTTACCGACAGCCCGACGCTCTGCTAAAATGCGCCGCCTCATCCGTCCGTAGGCTCAAACGTGCCATTTACCTGGGTTGACTGGGCGATCGTTGCAATCGTCGCCATCTCCGCTTTGATCAGTCTAAGCCGCGGCTTCGTAAAAGAAGCACTGTCGTTGCTGACCTGGATCATCGCAGGAGTCGTAGCCTGGATGTTCGGCGGTTCATTGTCGGTTTACCTGGCCGGATACATCGAGACACCTTCGGCTCGCGTCATCGCGGGCTGCGCCATCATGTTCATCGCCACGCTGCTGGTGGGGGCAATGGTCAATTATCTTATTGGCGAGTTGATACGTGTCACCGGCCTCTCCGGGACCGATCGATTTCTCGGCATGGCCTTCGGCGCCGCGCGTGGCGCGTTGCTGGTGGTCGTGGCGGTCGGGCTGTTGAGCCTGGGGCCGGTACAGCAGGATTCGTGGTGGCAGGAGTCGGTACTCGTGCCAAAATTTCTATTGGTTGCAGATTGGTCCAAGAACCTCATATTGGGGTGGAGCAGTCAGTGGCTGGCCAGCGGAATCAGCGTACCCGCTGATCTTCCGTTCAAGGAACACCTCTTGCCGGCCAAAACGCCTCAGTAAGCTGTGTTCAGTCAAGATTCATTAAGTAGGGGTTGCGTCGCATGTGTGGCATCGTCGGTATCGTCGGTAAGTCGAACGTCAATCAGGCGCTGTATGACGCGCTAACCGTCCTCCAGCACCGCGGCCAGGACGCTGCCGGTATTGTGACCAGCCACGACGGCCGGTTATTCCTGCGCAAGGACAATGGCCTGGTGCGTGACGTGTTCCATCAGCGTCACATGCAGCGCCTCGTCGGGCACATGGGCATTGGCCATGTGCGTTACCCGACTGCCGGTAGCTCCACGTCGGCCGAAGCTCAACCGTTTTACGTCAACTCGCCTTACGGCATCACCCTGGCGCACAACGGAAACCTGACCAACGTTGAACAGCTGGCCAAGGAGATTTACGAATCTGACCTGCGCCACGTCAACACCAGCTCCGACTCGGAAGTACTGCTCAACGTGTTCGCCCACGAGCTGGCCCAGCGCGGCAAGCTGCAGCCGACCGAAGAGGACGTGTTCGCCGCCGTGACCGACGTGCACAACCGTTGCGTCGGTGGCTACGCGGTGGTGGCGATGGTTACCGGCTACGGCATCGTCGGCTTCCGTGACCCGCACGGCATCCGTCCGATCGTGTTCGGCCAGCGTCACACCGACGAGGGCGTCGAGTACATGATCGCCTCCGAAAGCGTGTCCCTGGACGTGCTGGGCTTCACCCTGATCCGCGACCTGGCGCCGGGCGAAGCGGTGTACATCACCGAAGATGGCAAGCTGCACACCCGTCAGTGCGCCGTGGCGCCGAAACTCACCCCGTGCATCTTCGAACACGTCTACCTGGCGCGTCCGGATTCGATCATCGACGGTGTTTCGGTGTACAAGGCGCGCCTGCGCATGGGCGAGAAGCTGGCCGAGAAGATCCTGCGCGAGCGTCCTGAGCACGACATCGACGTGGTCATCCCGATCCCGGACACCAGCCGTACTGCTGCGCTGGAATTGGCCAACCACCTGGGCGTCAAGTTCCGCGAAGGCTTCGTGAAGAACCGCTACATCGGCCGTACCTTCATCATGCCGGGTCAGGCGGCGCGCAAGAAGTCGGTACGCCAGAAGCTCAACGCCATCGAGCTGGAATTCCGCGGCAAGAACGTGATGCTGGTGGACGACTCCATCGTGCGTGGCACCACGTGCAAGCAGATCATCCAGATGGCCCGTGAAGCCGGCGCCAAGAACGTGTACTTCTGTTCCGCAGCGCCTGCCGTGCGCTACCCGAACGTCTACGGTATCGACATGCCGAGCGCCCACGAACTGATCGCTCACAACCGTACGACTCAGGACGTGGCCGACCTCATCGGCGCCGATTGGCTGATCTACCAGGACCTGCCGGACCTGATCGAAGCGGTCGGCGGTGGCAAGATCAAGATCGACCAGTTCGACTGCGCCGTGTTCGACGGCAAGTACGTGACCGGTGATGTCGACGAGGCCTACCTGAACAAGATCGAGCAGGCGCGCAACGACTCCTCGAAGATCAAGACCCAGGCGGTCAGCGCGATCATTGATCTGTACAACAACTGAGTAGACACCGGCCCTGAGGGGCCGGTTTTGTATCTTAAATAAAGAATTGAGTAAGGAGTCACAGCATGAGTCAGGAATGGGATGCCGGTCGGTTGGACAGCGACCTCGATGGCGTAGCTTTCGATACCCTGGCTGTGCGCGCTGGCCAGCACCGCACGCCGGAAGGCGAACACGGTGACCCGATGTTCTTCACTTCCAGCTACGTGTTCCGCACTGCCGCCGACGCCGCTGCGCGCTTCGCCGGTGAAGTGCCGGGCAACGTGTATTCGCGCTACACCAACCCGACCGTGCGTGCGTTCGAAGAGCGTATCGCGGCCCTGGAAGGCGCGGAGCAGGCCGTGGCTACCGCCACTGGCATGGCGGCGATCCTGGCGGTGGTGATGAGCCTGTGCAGCGCTGGCGACCATGTGCTGGTTTCGCGTAGCGTGTTCGGTTCGACCATCAGCCTGTTCGAGAAGTACTTCAAGCGCTTCGGCATCGAAGTGGACTACGTGCCCCTGGCGGATCTTTCCGGCTGGGACGCGGCAATCAAGGCCAACACCAAGTTGCTGTTCGTCGAATCGCCGTCCAACCCGCTGGCCGAGCTGGTGGACATCGCCGCGTTGTCCGAAGTGGCTCACGCCAAGGGCGCGATGCTGGTGGTCGACAACTGCTTCTGCACCCCGGCGTTGCAGCAGCCGCTGAAGTTGGGCGCGGACGTCGTGGTGCACTCGGCGACCAAGTTCATCGACGGCCAGGGCCGTTGCATGGGCGGCGTGGTGGCCGGTCGCAGCGAGCAGATGAAGGAAATCGTCGGGTTTTTGCGCACGGCTGGCCCGACCCTGAGCCCGTTCAACGCGTGGATTTTCCTCAAAGGCCTGGAAACCCTCAGCCTGCGGATGAAGGCCCACTGCGCCAACGCCCAGGCCCTGGCCGAATGGCTGGAACAGCAGGACGGTATCGAGAAGGTGCATTACGCCGGTCTCAAGAGCCATCCGCAGCATGAGTTGGCCCAGCGCCAGCAGCGCGGTTTCGGTGCCGTGGTGAGTTTCGAGGTCAAGGGGGGCAAGGAGGGCGCATGGCGCTTTATCGACGCGACTCGACTGATCTCTATCACCGCCAACCTGGGTGACAGCAAGACCACCATCACCCACCCAAGCACCACCTCCCACGGCCGCCTGGCGCCGCAGGAGCGCGAAGCCGCCGGTATCCGTGACAGCCTGATCCGTATTGCGGTAGGCCTGGAAGATGTAGCCGACCTGCAAGCTGACCTGGCTCGCGGGCTGGCAGCCTTGTGATCGAGTGGTCCATGGAAGCTGCAGCGGCCAGTAATGGCCGCGTCGCATTGGTCACTGGGGCGGCCCGGGGCATTGGCCTCGGGATTGCCGCGTGGCTGATCAGTGAAGGTTGGCAGGTGGTATTGACGGACCTGGACCGCGAGCGCGGTTCCAAGGTGTCCAAGGTGCTGGGCGACAACGCCTGGTTTATCACCATGGATGTGGCGGACGAGAAGCAGGTGGCTCAGGGTGTCGCCGAAGTGCTGGGGCAGTTTGGTCGCCTGGATGCGTTGGTGTGCAACGCGGCAGTGGCCGACCCGCGCAATATCACCCTGGAAAGCCTCGACCTGGCTTACTGGAATCGTGTGCTGGCGGTGAACCTCAGTGGGCCGATGTTGCTGGCCAAGCACTGTGCGCCGTACCTGCGCGCCCATGGCGGGGCGATCGTCAACTTGGCGTCGACCCGGGCCCGTCAGTCGGAACCGGACACCGAGGCCTACGCGGCGAGCAAGGGCGGCTTGCTGGCGCTGACTCACGCATTGGCGATCAGCCTGGGTCCGGAGGTGCGGGTGAACGCCGTCAGCCCCGGCTGGATCGATGCGCGTGATCCTGCGGCGCGCCGTGCCGAGCCGTTGACGGACGCCGACCATGCCCAGCATCCGGCGGGCAGGGTGGGGACGGTGGAGGACGTGGCGGCGATGGTGGCGTGGTTGTTGTCGCGTCAGGCCGGGTTTGTCACCGGGCAGGAGTTCGTGGTCGACGGTGGCATGAGCAAGAAGATGATTTACAGCGAGTAGGCGCTCTTGAAGCCATTTTGTCTTTTTCAGAAAAACTTCAAGCAGGCTATTGACTTAGGTCCGCTACCTGCGTAAATTTCGCGGCCTCAACGAAGCAAAGGGTGATTAGCTCAGCTGGGAGAGCATCTGCCTTACAAGCAGAGGGTCGGCGGTTCGATCCCGTCATCACCCACCACTTCTTGAGAGTTTTGCCTTCGGGCAAGACGCAACGTTAAAGGTTGCACCGACGCGCAGCGGTAGTTCAGTCGGTTAGAATACCGGCCTGTCACGCCGGGGGTCGCGGGTTCGAGTCCCGTCCGCTGCGCCATATTTTCCAGGTTCGATTCGTCGGGCTTGAGGTTGAACAGCCAAGGCTGGTCGATCAGATGTTTCAAGACGGTTGTGGGGTTTACCCGTAGCTGGTCAAGCGATACGCAGCGGTAGTTCAGTCGGTTAGAATACCGGCCTGTCACGCCGGGGGTCGCGGGTTCGAGTCCCGTCCGCTGCGCCATATCTGCCTCAAGGCCCACTGAACGCCTTGAAGCACAAAGAAAGCCTCTGGCTACTTTGATCCGATAGCAAAGACCCTGGTCGAAAGACCGGGGTTTTTTGTGTCTGCGATTTATGAAATGTGCGAGCCCGCTCATGGGCGATGGTGAATCTACGGACGCCATCGCCCGCGAGCGGGCTCCTACAGGTTTTGCCTCAAAAGCCTAGTTTGTCGCGCAAGCCGTAGTACCAGGCGCCCAGTGCGGCAAACGGCGTGCGCAGCAGTTGGCCGCCCGGGAATGGGTAGTGGGGCAGGTCGGCAAACGCATCAAAACGCTCTGCCTGGCCTCGAAGGGCTTCTGCCAGTACCTTGCCGGCCAAGTGTGTGTACGTCACGCCATGGCCGCTGCAGCCCTGCGAGTAGTAGATGTTGTCGCCCAGGCGGCCGACCTGTGGCAAGCGCGACAGGGTCAGCAGGAAATTGCCGGTCCAGGCGTAGTCGATTTTCACGTCCTTGAGCTGCGGGAAGGCCTTGAGCATCTTCGGACGGATAATCGCCTCGATGTTCGCCGGGTCACGTGCGCCATATACCACGCCGCCGCCGAAGATCAGGCGCTTGTCGCTGGTGAGGCGGTAGTAGTCGAGCAGGTAGTTGCAGTCTTCGACGCAGTAATCCTGCGGCAGCAGCGACTTGGCCAGTTCCTCACCCAGCGGTGCAGTGGTGATGACTTGCGTGCCGCAGGGCATCGACTTGGCTGCCAGCTCCGGCACCAGGTTGCCCAGGTAGGCATTGCCCGCGACGATGATGAACTTGGCCCTGACCTTGCCCTCGGCGGTGTGCACCACCGGATTGGCGCCGCGCTCGATGCGCACTGCCGCGGACTGCTCATAGATGCTGCCGCCCAGGGACTCCACCGCCGCTGCTTCGCCCAGCGCCAGGTTGAGCGGATGGATGTGCCCGCCGCTCATGTCGAGCAGGCCGCCGACATAGTTGTCACACGCCACGACCTCGCGGATGCGACGTTCGTCCAGCAACTCCAGCTGCGTATGGCCGTAACGCTCCCACAGGCGCTTCTGCGACTCCAGGTGGCCCATGTGCTTGCTGTTGAGTGCAGCGAACACGCCGCCGTCCTTCAGGTCGCACTGGATCTGGTACTTGGCCACCCGCTCGCGAATGATCTTGCCGCCTTCGAACGCCATCTGTCCGAGCAACTGTGCCTGCTTGGGGCCGACGCTGCGCTCGATCACGTCGATGTCACGGCTATAACTGTTGACGATCTGCCCGCCATTGCGACCAGAGGCACCAAAGCCGACCTTGGCGGCTTCCAGCACGGTCACGCGAAAACCGTTCTCCAGCAGGAACAGCGCGCTGGAAAGGCCGGTGTAGCCAGCACCGATCACGCACACGTCGGTTTCGACCTCGCCTTGCAGGCTTGGGCGTGGCGGTACGGCATTCGCGGAAGCGGCGTAATACGACTGGGGGTAGGGGGTGTTCGCCATCCTGGAACCTCTGTTTTATATTTTTTACGAGTGTCCCGATCCTACCTGAGTTGAAAATTGCCTGCCAGCCACCGAAAAAATACCGATGTGCCGGCCGCAAATAAAAAATTCGCATATTCATAGGGTTAGCTGCAAAAAAGATGTTGACACCCCTCCGGAATTCCGTAGAATGCCGCCTCACAGCAGGCACGTAGCTCAGTTGGTTAGAGCACCACCTTGACATGGTGGGGGTCGTTGGTTCGAGTCCAATCGCGCCTACCAAACAAAATCCGCTCTGCTGGGCGGTCTAGAAGGGCTCACCGAAAGGTGGGCCCTTTTTTGTTGCCTGCGATTTGCAAAACTTTTGCAAAACTTTTGCAAAACTCCCACCTCAGAACGCCAATTCGGCGCCCACCTCCAGGTACTCGATCTTCTTTTCGTCGTGCCCCTCCTGATAGTGCTTCGTCATCTTCTCGTCCGCGTGGCCCATGAGCGCCTGGATGTATTCCTGTGGGAATTACTGTTGCTCATACAGCCAGGCGCCCAATGCGCGGATCTCGTGAAAAGTGGGGCGCTCGCCGGCTGGCACATGGTCGTAGGCGTGCGCGGCGTCCCTGGCCTTGCTGAACGCCTTGGTCAGGTAGTCCGGCGTCACGGATGTCCAGTGGTCCTTGGCGTCGATCTGTTCGCGCCGGCGGGCTTTGGGTTTGTAGTGGATCAAGTACGGCGATGCGAGCCCAGCGCACTGGCGTGCCTTGGTAGCGAAATACTCGACCCACGAAGAGCGCAAGCACGGCGCGATTCTGGAGTTGCTGAACTCGGTGCGAACGCCGGCGCCGAAACGCTTCCGGGAGTGTGCCGTTCTGACCTGGGCCATTCCGCAGGTTGCCGGGGCGGAGGGCAAGCGTTCCGCCGCCGTGCTGCCGGCCGCCTGGTACGACATCACAAATTGGGATAACGACGGCAAGCCAGAATCTACTCGGTACCGGTGGCGTTCAGGGATCCGCAAGACGCTGGATGACCAGGTGAATGAGGCGCTCACTGCCGCTCAGGAGCTGCTCGACGCAGAGGGGCTTATCGAAAGTTGCGCGGCGTAGCAATTAGCCATTGCAATGAGTGAGGAAGTGAGAGTATTTACCCATCCTGTCGATCTTGCGCATTAGGGATTGTCACTGAGAAGCCTCGCCACTGTGCGGGGCTTTTTGTTGATGGCGATTTGCTTTGTGTGCCAATCTGGCCCTTCATCTTGTGGAGGGATTCAATGAGCAGATACGAAGATTTGCGAGCAGCTTTCATCAAGCAGGAAGAGGATGAGTTCGAGTATTGGCATGATCTTCAGCGCAGAGCTGTGCTCTTCGCGAAGGACTTGACCGAGTTTCTTGAATACCCGAAACCCGACTATGAAGATTTAGATGGTGGTAAAAATCACCGATACGTTTACATAACGAAGCCAGGAAGCAAGGACGAGATCAGAAACTTTACTGAGCTCGAAGGTTCTCGCGGAGCGATTGACTTCGACATTGTTATCACTCTCGAGCGTGATCGAGGCACCTACCCAAAGAGCTTGTTCCGTATTGCAATGCATATAGGGTCTGCAAATGGGCTGCTTCGCGTATGGTCTGATGTCGCAAACGTGAAGGCGGATATTGTTAAAGATCAACCTTCGAGTTATGAAGCGTTGTATCAACAGATATTCGAAGCTCTGAAGGTGCAGCTCGCCGCTCGCTCATTGCTCACATAAGCTCAATTCATTTTCGTCTATCTATCTAGGCCTCGCCATCGTGCGGGGCCTTTTTCGTTTTTGCGTGGTAGAGCAGCGGTCAGCTCGACGGGCGCCTATCCCGACGGTCAATGGTTCGAATCCATCCCTCGCAACCAGTTTCACCTGTAGCAAGGACAGCCCTCGGGAACCCCTGGACGCGGTATCGCCGGAAGTCACGCGTCACGAAAGAACACCGGCAGCTTGAGCAGTCCATACCTGTGCTTCTCGGGCTGGCTCAAGCGGACGGAGGGGAAAGACTCTCACACCTATTTCAAGGCTCGCCATATCGGCGGGCCTTTTCTGCTTCTGAGGCACGTGATTTCACGCTCCTCACCAGGCCGGTCTAAAGTATTTCCAAGCATTGCCGATGTGTCATAGTGCCATCTTTCTTGATGGGTATTACGGGATAGGGAGCAACAGGATGTCGGATTCATCGTGGTATTACGCACTGAACGGATCGAGAAATGGACCGTTTACTCTTGAGCAGATGCAAGGTTTTTTAAGTGCCAACACCATCAATGCGGATACGCAGGTTTGGCCCGGAGAAGGCGACTGGGTCAGCTTAAAGAATACGGAGCTCGGCAAAAGCATTTCACGCCCATCGGGTCCTCCGCCTCTTGCCGCATCAGAAGTCGATAACCGATTCGTATGGGCGTTGGTCGCGGCTCAATTGGTTGGCGGCCTTATCGAATACCTATCTGGTGTTAGTATCTGGTGGGCAGTGCTTGGCTTGAATATTGGCCTTTGTTTCGCTGATGAGAGACGTTTGAAGGCTGCCGGGCATTTAGCTCCGCAAAGCTTCTGGGCGCTCATCGTTCCGGTTTATCTCTGGAAGCGAGCGGAAATTCTGAACCAGAAGAAGCACTACTTTTATGGCTGGATGGCCGCGTTTGTAGTGTCCATTTTGCTGGCATCAATTGGCGGCGATTCAGCCGTTGAGAAGGCCGCATGCCCAATTGTTTCTGAGATTATCCAAAAGCAGTTTTATCAAAAGACCTCCTGCATCGCAGTAACGATTGACGACGAAGTCAAGAGCGGATTTTATCGTGCTAGCGCTTTACTCGATAATGGCAATGAAATTGACATAACTATCGAGAAAAAAGGTAAGGACATCCTTGTGAGGGTGCCCCGGCAGTGATCGCTTCACCTTGATCATAAGAGCCCGACCCTAGAGTTGGGCTTTTTGCTTTCTACACTTCCTTGAGCCTCGGCATTTGCCGGGGCTTTTCTCGTTATGAGGCACAGCAAATGTCCCGCACGATCCAATCCGACAACACGTGCCGGGCGTTTCCGGCTGGAAATTTAACGAGTCCACCGGCGAGTTCGAGATTCATAGTTCTGACGCGTCGAACAGCGCCGGGCCTCGGCTTATTCGCGTGACTGCGGGCTCTTGGTCGGATTTCGATCTGCCGCCCAATGCCGTGGAGTACCACGCCTTCATCGGCGCGGAGCTGGATAAGATTCCTGCCGACTGCCGGGCTAGCGTCGAGATCACAGCCGAGGATATCTCGTTTGATCGTGACGGCTCGGATGTGCGCACCACGATGACCTATGAGCGCCGGGAGACTTGCGAAGAGGTCGCGGATCGCATCGAAAAGAGCTCTTTATCTGCTCAGATGTCGGGCTTGGTTGGCGGCGGCCTCAGCCTCTTCCATAACGGCCAGCTTCGCGTTCGACTTGGAAGTCTTGAAGGGCCAAGCCCTTTCGTTGTCGCCGACGGCAAGGTGTATTTTCGCGATGACCTGGTGAAGGAGGCATCGATAGCCAAAGCCAAGGTCGCGAATGCATGGTCGGTCCGGGTTGAGCTGTCTCCGACCGGCCAGCCGTATGCTGCTGGATTCGGAATTGGCATTGGCACGGCGGACGAGTTCAAGCCCGACATCATCGTGAAGGCATCCCACATGGAAATCCTGCCTGATGGCCTGGTGAAGATCACCCAAGCGCCCAAGTAATTCGCGACAACCATTCTCTTAAAACATGCCCCACGGAGTCGAGCGCATGGAGTATCTACAGCGCCTGCTCGACAAGATCGACAGGTTCGAATTGCTGATTGCGGGCCTCGTTGGTGCCGTGATCGCCAGTTGGTGGCACAAGGGCGACTTGAACGACTGGCGCGCCTGGATGATCTTCCTCATCACCGGCATGGCCTGCTCGATCTACCTGACGAGCATGGTAAGCACCTATTTGGGCGTGACCGAGCCGAAGATCGTCGCCGGCATCGGCTTCCTGTTGGGTGCCTTCGGCGGCTCGCTCCTGGCGGCCATCAATCGAGCCATCAAATCCGCTGACCTCTGGGCGCTCATTCGCCAGCGGTTAGGGGGAGGCAATCCACCATGAATCTTGAACTGATCAACTCCGTCGCCTGCGGCCTTATCGCGCTGTGGGCAGCCTGGTGCGTACTGAGCGGGAAGGTGAGGGACGGCATTCTCGGGAAGCTGATCTACTCGGCCATTGCCATCAGTGGCTATGTCGTGATGACGCGTAGTCAAAACATCTTTTTTGGCCCGACCACCGCGGGCCTGACGCTGCATGTATCTCTGGCCCTGGCCGGTGCCCGCCACATCTTCATGGTCACATACTGGCAGCGGGTGAATGCCTGGCTATGCCGGACGCTGAACTGCGAGCACTGCATGAGCTGCCCGAAGGCGCCTGAAGGCATCGACCGTCGGAAGCAGTAATCCGCGCCACGTTTTCGAATGCGCCAAATCGTGGCGCGAGGGTTTGCAGATGAGCAATATCACCCGGCTGCGTCACGCGTTGCCCATGAACCAGGACATCAACAAGGCCCTGGCTGATCTGGATAGCGCTATAGCTAAGGCTGTGGACGCCGCGAAATCTGCAGGCCTTCCTCAGGGCATCCTCGTGGCTATCCTCCACGGACAGGCACATACTGAGACGGCTAGGATGGTGAACTCGTAACTCAGGGGGTGCCGTATGAGTTAACGCTTCATCTTTGCGATCAATGTGCAGCGGCAGTATTCACACCTGCAGCTCTGATCAGCCAGGTCATCAAAATCTTGTGTCACGGACACCGACTTTCCATCCATAGACTTGCACCACGCACAATCGCGCTCATCCCCACAGCTAAGGACTGAATAGCTGTTGAAACCAGCAGATTTGATACGTGCGATGCCTTCCCGGCGCAAATGTTTGTGAGTAGCTCTTAGGTAGAGACGATGCAGTACAGGTTTTGGCCCGATTGCAAGCCCTTCATCTGTAAGGGTGGCCAGATGCCCTTTAGTAATTTTCATTCGGGCATTGAGGCCCAGTGCACGTTTCTGTTCGGTAGTAAGTGCCTCTTCATCTGCAAGTTTTTTTGTGTGAAGAAAGTCGTTCAGGACTGCGAGCCTCCCTGACTCCTTGATGTGCGGAGAAGCGGCGATCTCTTTCCTAAAATACTCACTGAGCTGGTTCGGAGCTTCGGTAGCGATCTGACGATTAATAGCGGGTCGACTAGACCGTTTGGGGCCGAACAGCGTTCCTAAGAGTTCCCTTAACATGGCGCCTCCTTTTTGTTGTTTCGACTGGGCGACTTATAGCTAGTCGATGTTCTGTCGATTGGCGAGGGGGGGAGGTGTGCCGCAGGTGAGTGCGGCACGGGATACAGTTGGCATTGCTACGCGCTCAGGACTGCGGGCGAAGTCGAATCGTCAATGTCGGACCAAGTTACCACGAGCTCTGAATAGCCTTCATCTTGGAGGGTGCGGTGCTTGCTTGGGAATCTATCTGGCATAGCAACAACTACAGGAAGCTTATTGCTGCAAGACAAAATATTCCAGAGTAGGTCTGTAGCGCTGGACTCGTAGGCTTGTCCGGGCATCTGCTTGTCGATTCCATGTTGTGTAAATTTCAGCTGGTAGTTCATTTCTTTCGGAAGCATAAAAAAGTGTATCCCTGTGAGTTCGATGTGCTCATTGTGCCACCATTTCTTTAAGTGCGTTTTGCATGGGCTCACGCAGCTGTATTTCCCCGAATGGAGGAGCGAATGCAAAGGCCTCACCCTCCAGTGGAATTGCTCGAACTGTCTGCCCTGTCCGACTTCGGCCTCCGCCTGACCCCAGCACCTGAAGTATGGGAATGGCTCCAAACCGAGATCCTCGCCGACACCCGAAGCATTCACAACGAAGACCATGCCCACCTACTGGATGCAGACATCCGGGTCATGTGGGCGTCGTCGAGCTTCGAGAAGCAGGGTCGCACAGTCCTGGGCCAGGCCGAACAAGTAGCGTTGCGCGCCGGTGGTTGGCAGAAAGCTCGGATGGAGCAACAGATGCGTGATTGGTTCGGCGATGTGCCGGACTTCATCATCACCCTGGCGGCTGACTACTGCGCCCAGTGCAGCGACCTTGAGTTCTGCGCGCTCCTGGAGCACGAGCTGTATCACCTGGCTCACGCGACCGACAAGTACGGTCAACCAGCATTCACCCAAGACGGCGCACCAAAGATCAAGCTGCAGGGCCACGACGTTGAAGAGTTCGTCGGGGTGGTCCGCCGCTATGGTGCGAGCCCTGACGTTCAAGCGTTGGTGGATGCTGCAAACAGTCCTGCCGAGGTAGGGAAATTAAACATTGCGAGGGCCTGCGGAACCTGTCTGCTCAAGTCGGCCTGACTTTGACAGTACTTTGACGGATGCCCACATATGGCCGCACTCAGAGACGAGGTGAAAGCCTTTGTAGTACAGGCTCTAGCCTGCTTCGACACGCCATCACAGGTGGTGGCGGCTGTCAAAGTGGAATATGGCCTCGATGTTACCCGCCAGCAGTGTGAGGCATACGACCCAACCAAATACGTCGGGCGAAACCTTCACCTGAAGTGGAGAACCCTTTTCGAAGACACCCGGGCCCGATTTCGCGAACAAACCGCTGAGATCCCGATCGCCAACCGTGCCTATCGACTGCGCGCGCTTGGACGCATGGCCGAGAAGGCCGAGAACATGAAGAACATGGCGCTGACTGCCCAGCTACTGGAGCAGGCCGCAAAAGAAGTGGGCGACGTCTACGTGAACCGCCGCCTTGAACCTGAAAAGCCTTTGGGCTCCCACGCTGACCAGCAGCACGCAGTTGCTGAGTACACCCTGGAGCCTGATGAGAATGTCCCCGCTACCCCGTACCTTTGACCCGCCGGTGAAGCTGACGCCCAAGCAGGCGAACATTTACTGCTGGGGCTTTCAACCCGAGGCTCGCTTCCGTGATGCGGTGTGTGGTCGCCGGTTTGGCAAGACGTTCCTGGGCAAGGCCGAGATGCGTCGTGCTGCCCGCCTGGCTGAGGAGTGGGGCGTAAGCGTCGAGGACGAAATCTGGTACGGCGCGCCAACCTTCAAGCAGGCCAAGCGCGTGTTTTGGCGGCGCCTGAAGCAGGCTATCGCCGAAGCATGGCGTGCACACCGCCCGAACGAGACGGAATGCTCGATCACGCTCAAGTCCGGCCACGTCATGCGGGTGGTGGGGCTCGACAACTACGACAACTTGCGGGGTTCTGGCCTGTTCTTCGTCCTAGTGGATGAATGGGCTGACTGTCCGTGGGAGGCCTGGGAAGAGGTCCTGCGCCCGATGCTTTCGACCTGCCAATACTCGATACCGGGCATCGGCAGGCGAAAGGGTGGTCACGCGTTACGTATCGGCACGCCGAAGGGATTGAATCACTGCTACGACACGTTCCTCGATGGCCGTCCAGGCCATGAGCCTGATCACAAGAGTTGGCTGTACACCTCGCTCGACGGTGGCAACGATCCGGCCGAAGAACTGGAAGCTGCCCGCCGCAAGATGGATCCTCGGACCTTCCGGCAAGAATACGAGGCCAGCTTCGAGAACTACCAGGGCGTCGTCTACTAAACGTTCAATCGTGAGGCGATGTTTGCTCGCGCCTTGCTCAAAAGCTGCTGAGTGGTCGTCAGCTCATCCTCGAGCAGCGCGCACTGTTGCTTGTACATTTCCAGTGGCGTAGGGCAGCCGAGCCACGCTGAGGTGTCTTCGTCGATGTTCATGGTGGGCAAACTCAAATACTGTATGCGCATACAGTAATCGAGGCGTCGCGGATTTGGGAGTGGTTTCCGTCGGCAGGACGCCGTGGAAGGGGAATCAACGTAGCAATATACAACGCTAAGTTATTGATTCTTATAGGCAGAAATGGTGTCTTAGGACAGTGCGGAAAGTATGTTTTTTCCTTTATAAATCATGCGGTTGCACGTGCTTCTGGGTCACCTTGACGTGGTGGGGGCGTTGGTTCGAGTCCAATCGCGCCTACCAAACAAAATCCGCTCTGCTGGGCGGTCTAGAAGGGCTCACCGAAAGGTGGGCCCTTTTTTGTTGCCTCGGATTTAATCCTGACGCCGCCCTCAATTAATCGACCGACACGCCGATGCAGTCGATAAGCCTTCATCATCGGACATTTGGCATGCTCATCAACATTAGCAATCCTCCTGCCGTAGCCAGCAGTCAAAGCGTTGCAACCTCAACGGTTCCCCAGGCAACCGAGAGCACCAACCGTACCGGCGGCCTGACCGTCAATATGAACGCGGGCACGCAAGCGACTGCGGGTGCCGGCGGCGGTGGCCAAGCGTCTTCCAGCTCGACGGAGTCGGACACGGTCAAGGAGTTGAAGAAGCAGATCGAGCAGTTGCAAAAGCAACTTCAAGAGCAGCAACAAGCCATGCAGCAGGCACAGTCCAGCAACCAGAGCGAGGCGGCCAAGGCTGCTGCGGTTGCGGCGGCACAAGCGCAGATTGCAACCACTGCCGCTGCGTTGCAGACAGCGACTGCCGCGCTGTTGCAGGCTGTCACCGCTGAGGGCGGCAGTGCGACGGGATCAATCGTCAGCACCACCGCCTAATTCGACGAGGCGGCGTTCAACCGCGCTTCAACACACTTTCTCCCGCGTGCGCTGGCAGTCGATAGACATCTACCAGCGCGAGCGCCCCCAGCAATGCCACCCCGATGAACGCCACCCGGAAGTCACCCACTTGTGCGTGAATCTCATGCCCCTGCACGCTCATCGACGCGCGCAACAACAGCGCCGCTGCCGTCACGCCCATCCCCATGGCCAGCTGGAACGACATGCTGAACAACGCCGATGCCTCGCTCATGCGTGGCTTGGGCACATCTGCAAAGCCAATTGAGTTGTAGCAGGTGAACTGCATCGAGCGTGACAACCCGCCCACAAACAGCACCACTGCGATGACCGCGAGCGGGGTCTGCGCGGTGAAAAGCGCGCACGCCGCAATCGACGCCACCCCGATCACGCCATTCACCAGCAGCACCTGGCGAAAGCCGAAGCGCTGCATGATGGCCGTGGTCAAGGGTTTCATCGCCAGGTTGCCGGCAAAAACCGCCAGCACCAACAGGCCCGCGTCCACCGGGGATAAGCCAAAGGCCACCTGAAACAACAGCGGCAGCAGGAACGGCAGCGCGCTGATGGCCAGGCGAAACAGCGACCCACCATAGATACTCACGCGAAAGGTATTGATCGCCAGGGTCTGCAGCGGCAACAGCGGGTCAGTATGGTGCTGACAGTGGTGCACGGCCCACACCGCCAACGCAATGCCCGCTGCGACCAGCGCCACGCCTGGGATGAGCATTTCGCCGGCCTCGCTGCCCAACCATTCCAGTCCGCCCAGCAAGGCGACACAGGCGCCTGCGAGCAATAAGAACCCCTTCGCATCAAACTTGCGCACGCTGGCTTCGCGACCTTCCGGTACCAGCCACAGTGCGGCGGCCAACGCCAATACGCCCAGCGGCAGGTTCACGTAGAAGATCCAGGGCCAGGAGGCATGGGTGACGATCAGTCCGCCGGCCACTGGCCCCAGGATCGGCGCCACCAGGCCGGGCCAGGTGATGATCGCGATCATTTTGACCAGGTCTTTTTTATCCGTATTGCGCAGCACCGCCAGCCGCCCCACGGGCACCATCAGTGCGCCACCGATGCCCTGCAGGACGCGTGCAACGACGAACATTTCAAGGCTCTGGCTCAGCCCGCACAGCAGCGAGGCGAGAGTGAAGACGATGATCGCGCCGGCAAAGACCCGGCGCGCACCCAATCGGTCGGCGATCCAGCTGGACAACGGTATGAAGATCGCCACGGCGAGAATGTAGGCGGTGATGCCGATGTTCATGTCGACCGGCGTGACCCCGAACGCTGTGGCCATGGTCGGCAATGCCGTGGCGATCACCGTGGCATCGAGGTTTTCCATGAAGAAAGTCACGGCGACCACCAGGGCGATCAGGCGGGTCTGGATGCTGAGGCCATTCTCGGCGGTGGGTGTGTCGGAAGAAGTCACCGGTGCTGCCCCTTGTTCATTGACGGTCGTTCTGGGTTGACGATACCGGGTCGGGCTTGAGTACACACTCACCGGTATGCAGTTACTTCAAAAAAGTCGGACTGATGTCTAAATGATATCGCGCATGTACAATCGTCGCCGGCCGATATCCGGCCATGCCAATGATGGCGATAAGGAGCGGTAGTCATGAGCGTTCGGTTAGTGGTGGGGATTGCGGCACTGATGGTTCTGGCGGGATGCGCCACGAGTCGGTCGGAAGTGGATGTCAATGTTGCGCCGCTCAGCACAAGCCAGGCCGCAGCTACAAGCAATGGCAAGAAAGTCCTGATCAGCACCGTGGATGATCGCGTTTTCCAGATTGCTCCACGAAGCCCGGATACGCCATCGCTGAAAAATGACGAGGTCAATGACAAGTCGATTACCGAGCGCGCCATTGCCCGTAAGCGCAACAGTTACGGCAAAGGGTTGGGCGACGTGTTGCTGCCCTCCGGCCGCACCGTTTCCCAACTGGTGAATGAGTCGGTAGCCGCGGCTTACAAGCAGGCCGGTTACCAGGTCGTCACCGAGCCAGGCACTCCGGATGCCGCGCCAGTGAACGTGCATATTGTCGAATTCTGGTCCTGGTTTACCCCGGGCTTCTTCTCTGTCGACGTGAGTAACAAAGCCCACCTGCGTATCGAAACTCCGGGCGCCACTGCGCTGAATGTGGTGACGCGCAAGAATGAAAGCATGCAGGCGGTGACGGAGAGTGATTGGAAGAAAATCACCGAGGCGGGTCTGCAAGAAGTGTCGCGTGAGACCCTCAAGCAACTCTGAAGCAAGCCAGGCGGGATTGCAGTATCAGGGCCAACCCAGCGGTTGGCCCTTTTTGCAGGCGCGGTGGCTTACTGGGCCTTGGCGCTCTTGATGTCGCTGATCATCTGCTTGACGATTGCCTGGACCTGCTTCTGCGTCATTGCCGATGCCACGCCTTCCCAGGCCGAGGATGACGTGTCGTAGGTGCGTGAGCCAATGGGCGCGCCGGATTTCAAGTCGGAGTAGTCAGCGCGAGAGAACACCCAGGCATTACCCACCAGCGCACCGGCGACATACCGCGAACCCGGTTCGATGTAGCGAAACTTGCTCACGTTGATGCTGATGCCCACGCCGTCTTCACCATTGGCCGCGACTTTAGGGCTTTCGGTGACCGTGAAGCCAGCCTGGCGTGCTTCGACCTGGAGCGCGTTATTCCAGTCGCGCTTGAGCAAGTTCCAGTCAGGGTTTTGCTCCACCTGTTTTTCGCCTTGGATGCTCACCACCAGGTTCTGCTTGGCCGCTTCCGGGATGGCCAGTGCTGTGCTGCCGCCACTTTTAACTTTCGCTGCACAACCGCCCAGCAGGGACAGGGCAACGGCGCACGAGAGGGCGATCAGGACCTTTTGGGTTTTCATCGAATTTCCATATCCACAACAATAGTGAGAGAGGCGTGCGCCGGTACCCGGTGCCGCACCCGATCAACGGGCGGCGCTAAGATGCGTGACTCGCGGGTTACCTGTCCACATCTTGTTACGTATGCGCAGCAAACCCCGACAAAATTTATTGGTTTGCAGCAACAATTTTTCTTGTTGGACACCTCCCGCCCCCAGGCAGCAAAGTTGCCGCCACTGACGCTCGACCTTCCGGGTCAACAATAAAAAACCGAGCCGACTGCACGCCACTTCCTGCTGTGAACCCTTTGTTCACATCCTGCTGTAACGGCGCCGCAGCGCGCATTAAAGGACCTCACCGCCATGCAAACTGTTGTGAACTTATGGCCGTTGATCGGCGTACTTGTGATCGTGGTTGGCTTTGTCTTGCGCTTCAATCCGCTGTTGGTGGTGACCGCCGCCGCCATCGCCACCGGGCTTGCCGCCCACTTCCCGCTGGAAAAAATCCTCGCGACCATGGGCGACGGTTTCCTTCAGACCCGTGCCCTGCAATTGATTCTGTTATTGCCCCTGGCGGTCATCGGCCTGCTGGAGCGCCATGGGTTGCGCCTGCACGCGCAGAACTGGATTGCGCGGTTCGAGCGCGCCACGGTAGGGCGCCTGTTGATCATCTATCTGTTTGTGCGCGAATCCACCGCCGCCATGGGCTTGACCAGCCTCGGCGGACACCCGCAGATGGTGCGCCCACTGCTGGCGCCGATGGCTGAGGGCGCAGCGGAAAAACGCTACGGCAAGTTGCCGGACAAGCTGCGCCACAAGGTGCTGGCCATGTGCGCTGCGACGGACAACGTCGGCCTGTTTTTCGGTGAGGACATCTTCGTCGCCTTTGGTGCGATTGCGCTGATGCACACCTTCCTGCTGGGCTCGGGGATTGATGTCGAGCCGCTGCACATCGCGGTGTGGGGCATCCCGACGGCGATCTGCGCGTTTATCATTCACGCGATTCGCCTGCATCGGTTCGACCGGCGGCTGACCCGTGAGATGACGCCTGTCGCCACTGCCGTGGAGGCCGCGCAATGATCATCTCGATTCAATACCTGTACTGGCTCGCCGGAGTGCTGCTGCTGATCACTGCGGGCATGATCCTGATGGATCGGACCCACCCCAAGCGCTGGTCCAGCGCCTTGTTCTGGTTGCTGTTCGCGGTTCCGTTCCTGGTGGGCGAGCGCCTGCCCTCGGTGGTCATTGGTGTGGGCGTGGTGGTCATGGCGTTGATTGCCGGGCTGGGCGGCGTCGGCCGTGGCACGCACGCCGAGCTGCATGACAAGGCGTCCCGCGCCAGCGCCGGTCGCCTGGGGCACAAACTGTTTATCCCGGCGTTGGCGATTCCCCTGACGACGGTGATCGGCTCGGTATTACTCAAGCACACCGAGATCGGCGGCGTACCGCTGCTGGACCCGAAAAACACCACCTTCGTTTCCCTCGGCATCGGGTGCCTGATCGCCCTCGGCCTGGCGTGCTGGCTGACCCGCGACACCCCGGTGCAGGCCTTGCGCGAATCGCGGCGACTGACCGAGGCCCTGGGCTGGGCCATGGTGCTGCCGCAAATGCTGGCGATGCTGGGGCTGTTGTTCAATGAAGCCGGAGTCGGTACGGCTGTCGCGCATGTCACCACCACCTACATCAACCTGGATTTCAAGCTGGTGGCAGTCATGGTGTATGTGCTGGGCATGGCACTGTTCACGGTGATCATGGGGAACGGCTTCGCGGCATTCCCGGTGATGACCGGCGGCGTCGGCGTGCCGGTGCTGGTGGGGATCTACGGCGGCAACCCCGCAGTGATGGCCGCGATTGGCATGTTCTCGGGTTACTGCGGTACGTTGATGACACCGATGGCGGCCAACTTCAATATCGTGCCGGCAGCACTGCTGGAGTTGCCCGACAAAAACGCGGTGATCAAGGCTCAACTGCCGACCGCGCTGATGATGCTGGTGGTCAATATTGTCCTGCTTTACCTGTTGATGTGAGGCCACGATGCAGACTCTATTGTTGACGGGTTTCGAGCCCTTTGATCAAGACCCGATAAACCCGTCCTGGGAAGTGGTGCGCCTGCTGGATGGCTGGCAACTGGGCGCCGATGTGCAGGTTGTTGCGCGTCGGCTGCCCTGTGCGTTTGCCACGGCGGGTGAGTGCCTGATCCAGTTGATCGACCAATTGCAGCCGGCGATGGTGATCGCCACGGGGCTGGGGCCGGGGCGCAGTGCTATTTCCATGGAGCGGGTGGCGATCAACCTGAATGACGCGCGTATTCCCGACAACCTCGGCGAGCAGCCGATTGATGCCGCCGTGGTGGCTGACGGCCCCGCAGCCTACTTCACCACGCTGCCGATCAAGGCGATGGTCAAGGCAGTGCGCGAAGCGGAGATTGCGGCGACGGTGTCGCACACGGCCGGTACCTTCGTGTGTAACCAGGTGTTTTACCTATTGCAGCACGCACTGGCTGCTACCGCCGTGCGCAGTGGGTTTATCCACGTGCCATATCTGCCCGAACAAGTGTTGGCTTCGGGCGCGGCGTCGATGGCACTGGAGACGCAGGTCGAGGGACTGCGGGTGGCGTTGCTGGCCGCTTGGCATACATCAGTGGATGTGACAGAGACGGGCGGGCAGGTTAGCTGACCTGCGCGGGTCATCGTCAGGTAGCAAACAGGCGGGTGAGCCCGAAGGTGATGGCGCACGCCAGGCCAGTCATTGCGAAGGCGGTGGCCACGTACCATTTGATGAGATTCACCTCGGTGGTCGTGAGGTCCGCCTTGGTCGCGAAGTGCTTTTCCAGGGAGTCTGCCCTGCTCGAAACGGTGATCAGCCTTTCTTTCATTTCAGCCAGCCCCTTTTCCAGTAGACCCAATCGTTTTTCCATGCCTGAACCTCCGTCGTTACCGCCACCACCTCTGCCTTGAGGTGGGGTGTTCAGCGAGTTTGTCCCGCCGAATCGATAGTGTTTCCTTTCCACTGCACTTCACCTGTTTCCAATACTGAGCGTGCGCTTTGGGGAAAGAATAGTGGGAACTCCGGCCAGGGGTGACAGCCAAATTTTTGCAAAATAACACCAGGCGCCTGGGACGTGCGATTCAGTCGTTCCGCCTCGGAAAAAACAACTCAAAACACGTCAGTCCTGCCTCGCTGCTCACGCTGTATCGACCGTTATGCAACTGCATGATGGTCGCCACAATCGACAGGCCGAGGCCATTGGACTGGGCCGAACGTTCGCGCGATTCATCCACCCGGTAAAAGCGCTCGAACAGCCGTGGCAGGTGCTCGGCAGCAATGGTTTCACCCTGGTTGCTGACCCTCAGGGTGATGCCTTCGGCCTGTGGCACCGCCTGGATCAGCAGCTCGGAACGCGGCGCGCCATATTTGATCGCGTTGGCGCACAGGTTCGCCAGGGCCCGGCGCAGTAGCATCGGTTCAGCCCAGATCACGCCTTCACCTTCGGCATGAATGCTGACCTCCACGTCACTGGCCAAGCCTTCGAAGTAATCGGCGATACGTTCCACTTCATCCGCTGCACTGAGTTCCTGGCGTTGGCGCAGGGCGCTGGCCGGATCAGTGCGGGCGAGAAACAGCATGTTGTCGAGCATCCGCGCCAGGCGTTCAAGCTCTTCGACGTTGGACGCCAGCAACTGTTGATAACTCTCGATGCTGCGACTCTGTTGCAGCGCGACCTGGGTTTCGCCCAGCAGGTTGTTGATCGGCGTACGCAGTTCGTGGGCCATGTCTGTGGACACCTGGCCCAGTTGCACAAAGCCTCTGGCCAGGCGTTCGAGCATGGTGTTGAACGCGTCGATCATCGGCAGCAACTCTTTTGGCGCGCCGTGGCTGTCGAGGCGCTCGGCCAGGTTGCCGACGCCGATGCCCTGGGCATGCCGGGCCAGGCGTCGCAACGGCAGCAGGCCACGGTGCACCAGCAAGTACCCGACCAGGGCAAGGATGATCGCGGCAATGCTCGCCAGGATAAACACGCTCAGGCGATAGCTGGCGAGCATGGCGGTGCGTTCGGTCATCAAGCGTCCGGTGGTGACTTGCAGGCTGCCCAGGTCCCCGGAATCGATCGACGCCGCTACGGCGGCAAAGGGGACGTCGTTGACCCCAGGCAGATGGTGCACATCGGCAAGGCCCAGCGCGTGGTCTTTGGCAACGGCCGGCACCACCGGCATCTCGATATTGCCCGGGTTGACCAGCAGCAAGGGCTTCTGCCCCGGCGCCGCGATGCTCAGCACTGACTCGCTGTTGCCCAGCATGTTCTGGAACAGCTCCGGCTTGGTCCTGATCAGATCCAATGTATTGCTGTCGTTGAGCAGGTTGCGTAACTGATCGGTGCGATAGATCAGCGCAGCGTCGTCACGCTTGATCAACTCACGCTCCAGTTCGCGGTACAGCGCAACGCCCAGCGTGGCCAGCAGCGCGAAGGCCAGCAGGGCGAAAATCACCGCCAGGCGCAGGGTCAGTGAATAATGGCGACGGCGGGTCATGGTTGGGTATCGAAGCGGTAGCCGATGCCCCGCACGCTGTGGATCAACTTGAGCTGGAACGGGTCGTCGATTTTCAGGCGCAGGCGCCGCACGGCCACGTCCACCACGTTGGTGTCGCTGTCGAAGTTCATGTCCCACACCCGCGAGGCAATCAGCGAGCGCGACAACACCTGATCCTGGTGAGTGGCAAACAAATGCAGCAGGGCAAACTCTTTGTTGGTCAGGGTGATGCGTGTGCCGGCGCGGGTCACGCGGCGTTTCAGCACATCGATCTGCAGGTCGGCGACCTGCAGTTGTTCTTCTTCCCGGCTCGGGCCACGGCGGGTCAGGGTGCGCAGGCGCGCCACCAGTTCGGCGAAGGAGAAGGGCTTGATCAGGTAATCATCGGCGCCGAGTTCCAGGCCCTTGATGCGGTCGGCGATATCATCGCGGGCCGTCAGAAAAAGTACCGGTGTATCGGCCTCCTTGCGCAAGCGGCGCAGGACTTCCCAACCGTCCATCTTAGGCATCATCACATCCAGCACGATCACGTCGAACGAGGTTTCCAGGGCCTGGTGCAAACCGTCCACGCCGTCGCGGGCGAGGCTGACGGAGTAGCCCAGCTCCTGCAGGCCGTTAAGCAGGTAATTGCCGGCCTTGGGTTCGTCTTCGACTACAAGAATGTTCATGGGAAGTGCCCTGCTTCTGTGCGTTGCGCAAGTGTAGTCCGATCAATTGTCACTGGGGCAACCGATGGCCTGTACCTGGTAGTCCAGCACGTGTTCGCGGCCCTGGTGGTCCAGGTAGTCGAGACGCGCGGGAACGATGCCGCATTGGCCGTAGGTATCGGTACTCGACAAGACTTTGTCGACATCCAGGTGCACGAAAAAGCCGGTCTTGTCGTGGATGACGGGTTCGGCGGCGAACACGGTGCCAGTGGCAAGCAAAGCGGCAAAGCCGAGGATAAACAGTTTCATGGCGATCTCTCTCTTAATAGGTTGGCTGCCAGCGCGTGGCAGTGGGTTCACGGTAACCAAGTGCTCCGAACAGCCAACCAACAGGTTCATGACAAGTTTGTAATGCAAGGGCTCAAGGCTGGCGGCCGGAGGCTTCGAGGATCAGGTCGGTGATTTCCTTGGCGTGGGACACCAGCGACAAGTGGCTCGAGGGCAGCTCGATCGTGCTGGCGTTCATGCGCTTGGCGAGGAACCGTTCCAGGTCCGGGTTGATGGTCTGGTCCTGGGTCGACACCGCGTACCAGGACGGCTTGGTGTGCCAGGCGGCGTTCACGGTGCGGCCGCTGAACAGGCTCTTGGTGATGGGTTGCTGCACGGCGTACAGCTCCATGGCCTTGGCGTGCGGCACGTCGGCGGCGAAGTACTTGAGAAACGCGTCCTGGCTCAGCGTGAGGTAGCCGTCGTGATCTTCCACACCGGCTCGCACCGGCATGGTCGGGTATTTGGCGGAGAGCGCGACAAAGTCTTCATTGGCATCCGGGGCGCGGGCCGCCACGTACACCAGGGCGCTGACGTTGGGGTTCATCCCGGCATCGCTTACCACGGTGCCAGCGTAGGAATGGCCGACTAGCACGGTAGGACCGTCCTGTTGATTCAGTACGCGGTTGGTGGCGGCGACATCGTCGGCCACCGATGTCAGTGGGTTTTGCACGGCTGTCACGTGCAGGCCGGCGGCCTGGAGGCGGGTGATCACTTCGGACCAGCTCGAGCCATCTGCCCAGGAACCGTGCACCAGCACCACGTTGTTGGCTTTGACCGGTGCGACAGTGCCGGCCAGGGCGGTGCCGGTACCCAGCATCAGCAGGCTGGCGGCGATCAGGCAGAGTTTGCTTGCAGGTTTCATGGGGTGACCCTTTTCATCAGTGGGAAGGTGGCGTCAACCGGTGTGGGTGACTGACGCCGCCACTGTATGAAGTGAGGGTGCTGACAAGACTTACAGCTTCATTACAAAGCTGTAATGCGATCGAGGGGGTGGCGGCGTTTACAAGCACCGAGGTGATCCGTAGATTGCATCGGGCCGATTATTTGTTACCGCCCACGAGGAAACCACGCAGTGTCCATCCGAGGTTCAGCCGTATTTGCCCGCCGTTACCGCGCCTTTCTGTTCGATATGGACGGCACCCTGCTCAACTCCATCGCCGCCGCCGAGCGGGTGTGGAGTACCTGGGCCGAACGCCACGGCCTGGACGTGGCGGCGTTCCTGACCACCATTCACGGCGCCCGCGCGATCGATACCATCACCCGCCAGGCGTTGCCGGGAGTTGATCCTGAAGTCGAGGCGCAGTGGATTACCGAAGCGGAAATCAATGATGTCGAAGGCATTGTCGCGATCCCCGGCGCGGTCGCGTTTCTGAACCGCCTGCCGGACGATCAATGGGCGCTGGTCACCTCAGCGCCTCGTGAGCTGGCGTTGCGTCGGCTGCGAGCGGCCGGGATTGCGCCGCCGGCGGTGCTGGTCACGGCCGAAGACGTCGCCATTGGCAAGCCCGACCCGGCCTGTTACCTGTTGGGGGCGCAGCGCCTGGGCGTGCCGGTGCAGGACTGCCTGGTGTTTGAAGATGCGTCGGTGGGAATTCGTGCGGGAGAAGCGGCAGGGGCGGACGTGATGGTCGTAACGTCGACGCACCTCAAGCCCATGGTGACCGAACACGCCAGGATTGACGGCTATGCCCACCTGCGCGTGCAGCGCGGTGCTGACGGCTTGTTGTCCTTGCAGAATGAAGTGGGCTGATACAAAAAGGCCGAGGCCGTTACCGGTCTCGGCCTTGTTCGCAGCCAGGTGAGGCAGAGGGAGGCTGCATACGGTCATTTCTCATTGCCTGGCGGGACAGCACCATTTCCCTGAGAATTTCATTCGCCAGCCGGGCAATGGCCTCCGCCCCGCGATAATGCGCGCGCACGATTCCGGTAATTGCGAAATGGTCGGTTTCCGGGCCGCTGAGCACCGCCGAAAGGGTGCCGTCGGCGTGCAATGTGCAGGTGACGGTGTAGCTCGGCAGACGGGCGGCCAGCGCGGATTCGATTTGCGATTTGCTCAAAGTGTCCATCGGTTTCAGCACCTTTCAGTGAGCGTGCAGAGCAAAGCATAGGTCGTACTGCGTCGCTGTAAATACCGGCGATCTGATCGCGAAGCACTGCGCATCAACGTGCATTTTTCTGAGCGGTTTGTTGACACAATTTAAGCTGTACGGCCCTCTGGATGGGCTTGAGGCAGAACATGAAGAGGTAGCCACCCAGCACCAGTGTGAGGTCTAGCCAGGACGGCGGATCGGCGCGGTCGGTGCCTGCGATTTCAAGCCTCAAGCCATATTCCAGCCCCACGAATGCCAGCCCTATCAGGAGGGCGATGATCCAGGCTCGTAGAGCAAATGGTTGCGCACGGGTCAGCCTCATCGACGTGCTCCTTCGCGCACACGGATGGCAGGGTATCAGTAGATGATTCGGCTATGGATGACACGACAAGTTCAAAGCGTGAAGACAGTTTCATCTTGGCGCGAAGATGAATGCATTGGAGGCGTCAATCACGCAATAGACACAAGAGCGGTTCGAAGGGGTTTTCGCCAGCCGTTACAGTGAACGAAAGGGCTGGCTACTGAAGGTTCTTCAAGGCGTCTGGTTTTTGTCCGGGGCACTCAGGCCGGCCTGGATGCGCTGGTAGATCTCCTCGCGATGCACGGCAACATCCTTGGGTGCGTTGATGCCGATTCGTACTTGCTGGCCGCTGACGCCCAGGATGGTGATCGTGATGTCATCACCGATGTTTATGCTTTCACCGACTTTGCGGGTGAGTATAAGCATGGACTTCTCCTTGATTACTTTTAAGGACACGTGTTTCAGACAGGGCAGATGTCAGATGTGTGTAGCTTACTGCTAAGCGCTTCCCTGTGGCTGCCTCTTTTAGGACGCATAGAGGCGGCATTAATTCCCATGCCGGCATCATACAGGTCTGCGATACATCATTCGCATTGTTTAAGCCAACGTTTATGACGGCCAGAATAGACAGTGAATGATAAAGTCGCCTCTTTAATCCTTTAAGGAGCAGGGCAGTGCGTAAAGTAGCGATGGCAATTGCGGTGTTGGCATTGGCCGGTTGCGGTGAAGGCAAAAGCGTCGATGCGCCCAAGGCCAAGCCTGCCGTGACTGAAAGCCAGCCACAAACCGGCGCGATTGCCGCTCAGGAATGGGATGTATGGGTCGGGCCACCCGACCACAAATTACAGGCGCTCACCGACCTCACGGCCTGGTTGCTGGAACATGGTTTCAATTTTTACATCGTGAAGGTCGACGGCAAGGACGAAGTGCTGCTGGGGCCGTTCGCCACCAAGGCTGAAGCCGAGGCCAAGCAGGTGCAACTCACTGAAAAGCTGGCCCGCGCCAAGAAGACCGATACCGAATCGCAAGTCATCGAGCACGCGGCTGCGCAATAACCGGCTGGATGGGCGGGAGTACCGCCCAGTTTCAACCGCAGGCCTTCAGGTTCACCGGGCCGACGAACTCATTGCCACGTCCCATCACACACGCCACGGTCTGGTTGCGCTGGCGCTCCCAAGTCTGCACCGGGTAGGTCTTGTTCCAGGCTTCGTAGAGCTGGCGATCCTGTTTCGACAGGCGCAAGCCGTACTGCTTGCTCATATAGAAATAGGTGCGCGCGATCATTCCGCGGATGGACGGGCGGGGCATGACCTTCTTGGCTTTGAAGTCGACCTGGGTCAGGCATGAACCGTACTGCCCGCTTTGCACCGGCAGCCAGCCAAAGCTGAAGTTGTTACGGTCACCGTTGACCTCGCCGATACTCGGCACCAGATTGTGCAGGTCTGCCTCGGCGCGCTTGAACACGTCATCGTGGCGCGTGCAGTTCTTGCGCCCGCCGTTCTGCCAGCACTGGCGCTGGTGCCCGATCTGCCACGCCGGAACAATGTGCTCCCACTCGATACGGGCGGCGCGGTTGGCGTTTTTGCGCGGGATGTAGCCGCAGGCTTTCAGGTCTACGCGATTGCCGGTGTATTTGCAGCCGCAGTAGAACTCGGTGGATTGGGGGGCATAGAGTTTCCAGGCGACTTTCTTGGCTTCGCTGAAGGTGCGGGGTGCCTGGGCCTGGGCACCGACAGCAAAGAACAGGCAGCACACAGCGATAAAACGGACACTCATTGAATCAATCTTCCTTCGGTACAACCCAGAAAATCTGCACGCCACCGTCGTCCCGATAGGCGAGGGTGACGTTGTCGTTCTCCGCAATTTCTTCCAGCAACCGCTCCCACTCATCCTCCGGCTCGTCCGGCAGGCGGAAGATCAAGGCTGCCTTGGCTTTTTGGGCGTTGGTCGAGTTGATGATCTTTTGCACACGAATGGCCAGGCGTTCGTAGGCATCAGGCGGGGTTGGCGCTGCGGAAGAGGACTTTGCCACGGAGTATTCCTTAATAAGCTGTACGCACATACAGTATTTAACTGTGGGCGATTTCGCAACTGCTTAAATTTCAAGAAGTTCGTCTGACAGCTGTTCAGGTAGTTTTGCGTAAGGCGGGGGAGTGAAATGTGTAGGAGCGCGCCTGGAGAGGCGAGCTCCTACAAGGTATGGCCAGGAATCAATATTCCCAGAACATCCGTTGCAGCTCTTTGCTGTCCTGGGTCTTGGTCAGGGCGACCATGGCCAAGATGCGGGCTTTTTGCGGGTTCAGGTCATGTGCGGCGACCCAGTCGTACTTGTCGTCAGGTTGTTCAGCATTACGCAGAACGAAACCGCCGGCATTCACGTGGGAAGAGCGGATGATCTGTACGCCCTGCTTGCGCAGTTCCTGCAGGGCAGGGACCACCTTGGAAGACACCGAACCATTGCCGGTGCCGGCATGGATGATGGCTTTGGCGCCAGCCTGGGCCAGGGCCTTGACCGCTGTGTCGCTCACGTTGCCATAGCCATAGGCGATTTCCACGTCCGGCAGGCTCTTGATGGTCTTGATGTCGAATTCCGAATCCATGGTGTGGCGCTTGGCAGGCAGGCGGAACCAGTAGGATTTGCCTTCAACCACCATGCCCAGCGGGCCCCATGGGCTCTTGAACGCTTCGGTCTTGATGTTGATCATCTTGCTGACGTCACGACCCGACTGGATCTCGTCGTTCATGGTCACCAGCACGCCTTTACCGCGCGCGTCTTTGCTGCCGGCCACGGCCACGGCGTTGTACAGGTTGAGCATGCCGTCCGCCGACATGGCGGTGCCTGGGCGCATGGAACCGACCACGACGATTGGCTTGTCGGTTTTTTCCACCAGGTTCAGGAAGTAGGCGGTCTCTTCCAGGGTGTCGGTACCGTGGGTGATCACGATGCCATCCACGTCCTTGCTGTCGGCCAGTTCGGCGACGCGACGGCCCAGTTGCAGCAGGTTTTCGTTGTTGATGCTTTCGGATGCAATTTGCATCACTTGTTCGCCGCGTACATTGGCGATCTGGCTAAGCTCAGGAACACCAGCGATCAATTGCTCGATACCGACTTTCGCCGCCTGGTAGGTGGCACTGTTGGCCGCGCTGGCGCCGGCGCCGGCAATGGTGCCGCCGGTGGCGAGAATCACCACGTTGGACAGCTTGGTCTTGGTTTCGGCTTCCTTTGCCTGGGCGGCAACAGGGAACAGCAGCAGGAGGGCTAATGCGCCCGGGACAATGTTCTTCAGTGCAGATTTCATTATTTTTCTCTCTGGTTTTTGATGAGTGCTGTAGCAGGTTCATCTAGAACACCCGGGCGGTTCTGAATGCCACGAGGTGCAGGATGAGAGCAGGATCTGTACCAGACCGATTGTATTCGCGGATATAAATTAAGCTGTTGATTTAAAACAACTTATTTTTTTGTTTTGAGTGCGTTCGAACGCCCTTCGTCCGGCTTTCCGAACATTGGCCGCGATTGCGTTCGGTTGTCCGAAAAGGCGCACTGGTTCCATGAAGGCTGTGGCGAATGATCTGGCAAAGCCTGTCGTTTTAGAGAACGAAGGGCAGGTCGCGATGTTTAATCTCGCTCCTTGCACACTGCGAGGCCAGGCGCTAGAGGGCTTGGATGAAAGACCGGTTTCTACCGTTGACAAATCTCGACAAGGTTCTCATAGTTTGATTAACGCAAACGTTTGCGAGATGTTTCACGGCGCACTCCTGGAGTAACGTGACAGCTCGTATCAGTCACCCCGGGTGGGAGGGCTGCCGAAGCACTCTTCGGTGCAAGCGTTGCTCACAATAATCATAAGATCGGAGTGAACCCATGAAGCTGCCATTCGCTGGACGTCTTCTTGCTGTCGCTGTGCTTGCTGCCGCATCCGCCGTTTTACCTCTTTCCTCTGCATTCGCCGATGACGCCGCCAAACCCAAGGTTGGCCTGGTGATGAAATCCCTCGCCAACGAATTCTTCGTGACCATGCAGGACGGCGCCAAGGCTTATCAGAAAGACCACGCCGCCGATTTCGACATGATCACCAACGGTATCAAGAACGAAACCGATACCAGCGCGCAGATCGATATCGTCAACCAGATGATCCTCGCCAAGGTCAACGCCATCGTCATTGCGCCCGCCGATTCCAAGGCACTCGTGACGGTGTTGAAGAAAGCCTCCGATGCCGGCATCAAGGTGGTCAACATCGACAACCGCCTGGACCCGGACGTGCTGAAAAGCAAAAACCTCGACATCCCCTTCGTAGGCCCGGACAACCGCAAAGGTTCCAAGCTGGTCGGCGACTACCTGGCCAAGCAACTGGCCGCGGGTGACAAGGTCGGCATCATCGAAGGCGTACCGACTACCACCAACGCCCAGCAGCGCACCGCAGGCTACAAGGATGCGATGGACGCTGCCGGCATGAAGATCGTCTCGACCCAATCCGGCAACTGGGAAATCGACCAGGGCCAGAAAGTCGCCTCGGCCATGCTGAGCGAATACCCGGACCTCAAGGCCCTGTTGGCCGGTAACGACAACATGGCGCTGGGCGCGGTTTCCGCCGTGCGTGCGGCCGGCAAGGCTGGCAAGGTCCTGGTGGTTGGCTACGACAACATCGAAGCCATCAAGCCCATGCTGCAGGACGGCCGCGTCCTGGCGACCGCTGACCAGGCCGCTGCCCAGCAAGCTGTGTTCGGTATCCAGAACGCGCTCAAGTTGGTCAAGGGTGAGAAAGTCGATGCCAAAGATGGCGTGATCGAAACCCCGGTCGAACTCGTCCTCAAGAAGTAATCCTGGCAGCACCCAACAGCGCCCGCTCGTCCTGAGCGGGCGCCTGGAGATTTTCCTATGTCATCTTCCGCCCCGAACGCTGTCCTCTCGGTCAGCGGTATCGGCAAGACCTATGCCCAACCGGTTCTGTCCGACATCACCCTGACGCTCAATCGTGGGGAAGTGCTGGCGCTGACCGGTGAGAACGGCGCCGGTAAAAGCACGTTGTCGAAAATCATCGGCGGGCTGGTCACGCCGACGACCGGGCATATGCAGTTCAACGGCCAGGATTACCGTCCCGGCAGCCGCACCCAGGCTGAAGAACTGGGCGTGCGCATGGTCATGCAGGAGCTCAACCTGCTGCCGACGCTGACCGTGGCCGAAAACCTGTTCCTGGATAATCTGCCCAGCCACTGTGGCTGGATCAGTCGCAAGCAGTTGCGCAAAGCCGCCATCGAAGCCATGGCCCAGGTCGGCCTGGACGCCATCGACCCGGACACCCTGGTCGGCAGCCTCGGTATCGGCCACCAGCAAATGGTCGAGATCGCCCGCAACCTGATCGGCGACTGCCATGTACTGATCCTCGACGAACCCACGGCCATGTTGACTGCCCGTGAAGTCGAGATGCTGTTTGAACAAATCACCCGCCTGCAGGCCCGGGGCGTGGCGATCATCTACATTTCACACCGGCTTGAAGAACTCGCCCGTGTCGCCCAACGCATTGCGGTCCTGCGTGACGGCAAGCTGGTGTGCGTCGAGCCGATGGCCAACTACAACAGCGAGCAACTGGTCACCTTGATGGTCGGTCGCGAGCTGGGCGAGCACATTGACCTGGGCCCGCGCAGCATCGGCGGTCCGGCCTTGACGGTTAAAGGCCTGACCCGCGCGGACAAGGTCCGCGACGTCTCCTTTGAAGTGCGTGCCGGCGAGATCTATGGCATCTCCGGCCTGATCGGCGCCGGTCGCACCGAGTTGCTGCGCCTGATTTTCGGCGCCGACCTGGCCGACAGCGGCACGGTGGCCCTGGGTTCGCCGGCCCAAGTGGTGAGTATTCGTTCGCCGGTGGACGCGGTCGGCCATGGCATTGCGCTGATCACCGAGGATCGCAAGGGCGAAGGCCTGCTGTTGACCCAGTCCATCAGCGCCAATATCGCCTTGGGCAACATGCCGGAAATCTCCGGCGGCGGCGTGGTCAACAGCCGCGACGAAACCGCCTTGGCCAAGCGCCAGATCGACGCCATGCGTATCCGCAGTTCCAGCCCGGCGCAGTTGGTGTCGGAGCTGTCGGGCGGCAACCAGCAGAAAGTCGTGATTGGCCGCTGGCTGGAGCGCGACTGCTCGGTGATGCTGTTCGACGAGCCCACGCGTGGCATCGACGTGGGTGCCAAGTTCGACATTTATGCCTTGCTCGGCGAATTGACCCGCCAGGGCAAAGCGCTGGTGGTGGTGTCCAGTGACCTGCGCGAACTCATGCTGATCTGCGACCGCATCGGCGTGCTGTCTGCCGGCCGCCTGATCGAGACCTTCGAGCGCGACAGCTGGACCCAGGACGAATTGCTCGCCGCCGCCTTTGCCGGCTATCAGAAACGTGATGCGCTGCTCAATGACGCAGTGCTTAGGGATACCCCATGAAAACAACAACTTCCCCCGGTAAAACTGGCGGCAACTTCTACGGCCTGGGCACCTACCTGGGGCTGGCGGGCGCGTTGCTGGCGATGATTGCGCTGTTCTCGGTGCTCAGCGACCACTTCCTGTCTTATGACACCTTCAGCACCCTGGCCAACCAGATTCCAGACTTGATGGTGCTGGCGGTCGGCATGACCTTCATCCTGATCATCGGTGGCATCGATCTGTCGGTGGGCTCTGTGCTGGCACTGGCGGCGTCGGCGGTCAGCGTGGCGATTCTCGGCTGGGGCTGGAGCGTCTTGCCGGCGGCCGTGCTCGGCATGGGCTGCGCCGCATTGGCCGGTACTATCACCGGTTCGATCACCGTGGCCTGGCGGATCCCCTCGTTTATCGTGTCCCTGGGCGTGCTGGAAATGGCCCGTGGCGTGGCGTACCAGATGACCGGTTCGCGCACCGCCTACATCGGCGACTCGTTTGCCTGGCTGTCCAACCCGATTGCCTTTGGCATTTCGCCGTCGTTCATCATCGCCTTGCTGGTGATCATAGCGGCCCAGCTGGTGTTGACCCGCACTGTCTTCGGACGTTACCTGATCGGCATCGGCACCAACGAAGAGGCCGTGCGCCTGGCGGGGATCAACCCCAAGCCGTATAAAATCCTGGTGTTCAGCCTCATGGGCCTGTTGGCCGGTGTGGCGGCCCTGTTCCAGATTTCACGCCTGGAAGCGGCGGATCCGAATGCCGGCTCCGGCCTGGAGCTGCAAGTGATTGCAGCGGTGGTGATCGGCGGCACCAGCCTGATGGGCGGACGCGGTTCGGTGATCAGCACCTTCTTCGGCGTGTTGATCATTTCGGTATTGGCCGCCGGCCTGGCGCAGATCGGTGCCACGGAACCGACCAAGCGCATCATCACCGGGGCCGTGATCGTGATTGCCGTGGTGCTCGACACCTACCGCAGCCAGCGCGCCAGTCGTCGAGGCTGAACCATGGCAACGATCAAGGATGTGGCAGCGCTTGCAGGCATTTCCTACACCACGGTGTCCCACGTGGTGAACAAGACGCGCCCGGTCAGCGAGCCGGTACGGATCAAAGTCGAAGCGGCGATCAAGCAGCTCGACTACGTGCCCAGCGCCGTCGCGCGTTCGCTCAAGGCCAAGACCACGGCAACCATTGGTTTGTTGGTGCCCAACAGCCTCAACCCATACTTTGCCGAACTGGCGCGCGGCATCGAAGATTATTGCGAGCGTAACGGCTACTGCGTGATCCTCTGCAACTCCGATGACAACGCCGAAAAGCAACGCAGCTATTTGCGCGTGTTGCTGGAGAAGCGCGTCGACGGGTTGATCGTGACCTCGGTGGGCGGCGATGACAGTGGCCTCGCCGCCGGCTTGAGCGCGGTGCGCACGCCGATGGTGATCGTCGACCGGGCGCTGGACGGCATTGATGTCGACCTGGTGCGCATCGACCATGAGCAGGGCGCGTACCTGGCCACCCGGCATTTGCTCGAGCTGGGCCATCGGGACATCGCCTGCATCGGCGGCCCGGGCCATACCCGTGTCGCGCAGATGCGCCTGGCGGGGTATCACCGCGCACTGCGCGAGGCGGGCATCGAGGTGGCGGTTGATCGCGCGCAGGAAAGTGACTTCACCAGCACCGGCGGGTATGCCGCGGCGGTGAAGCTGCTGGCGGAAAACCCGCCCAGTGCGATTTTCGCCAGCAACGACATGATCGGTTTCGGCGTATTGCGCGCCGCTGCCGAGCGTAATATCCGTGTACCCGGCGAGCTGTCGGTGATCGGGTTCGATGACATTCAAATGGGTCGCTATGTCTACCCGGCGTTGACCACGGTCGGGCAGTCGATCGTGCAACTGGGCGAGACCGCTGCCGAGCTTTTATTGCGACGAATTGCAACACCCCAACTGCCGATCGATCAACGGATCGTGACGCCGAGCATCGTGTTGCGCGAGTCGACGGCGCCTATCGCCGGTACGTTTGCGCAATACCGCTGAACCGAATTGATGAGTACTGATGTATGCCAGCAAAAGTAGTGGTAGTAGGCAGCTTGAACATGGACCTGGTCACCCGTGCCAGCCGGCTGCCGCGTGCCGGTGAAACCTTGGTTGGCCAGACGTTTTCCACCGTGCCCGGCGGTAAGGGTGCGAACCAGGCTGTGGCGTCGGCGCGGCTCGGGGCGAAGGTCGCGATGGTCGGCTGCGTCGGCAGCGATGCGTATGGCACTCAGCTGCGTGACGCGTTGCTGGTGGAAGGCATCGATTGCCAGGCCGTCAGCACCGTAGATGGCTCCAGCGGCGTGGCGCTGATTGTGGTCGATGACAACAGCCAGAACGCCATCGTGATCGTCGCCGGCAGCAATGGTCAGCTGACGCCCGCCTCGTTGCAGGCGTTTGACGCGGTGCTGCAGGCGGCCGACGTGATCGTCTGCCAACTGGAAGTGCCGATGGATACCGTGGGTTATGCCCTCAAGCGCGGTCGCGAACTGGGCAAGACGGTGATCCTCAACCCGGCCCCGGCCAGCGCGCCCTTGCCGGCCGAATGGTACGCCTCGATCGACTACCTGATCCCCAACGAAAGCGAAGCCAGTGCGCTGAGCGGCGTGACGGTTGATTCCCTCGACAGCGCCAAGGTCGCTGCGACGCAGCTGATCAAGGCGGGCGCCGGTAAGGTCATCATCACCCTGGGGGCCGAGGGCGCGCTGTTTACTGACGGCCAAGTGTTCGAGCATTTGCCGGCACCCAAGGTCAAGGCAGTGGACACCACTGCGGCCGGCGATACGTTTGTCGGTGGCTTCGCGGCCGCGCTGGCCAATGGCAAGCGCGAAGCCGAGGCCATTCGTTTTGGCCAGGTCGCGGCAGCGCTGTCGGTCACCCGTGCCGGTGCGCAACCCTCCATTCCCACGCTGCACGACGTACAAGGTTTTGTGCCCTCATGAAAAAGACCCCTTTGCTCAATATCGCCCTGTCGCGCGTGATCGCCTCCCTGGGTCACGGCGACATCCTGGTGATCGGCGATGCCGGCTTGCCGGTACCGCCCGGCGTCGAGTTGATCGACCTGGCGTTGACCCAGGGCATCCCGGATTTCATCAGCACCTTGCGCATCGTGCTCAGTGAGATGCAGGTGGAAAGCCATGTGCTGGCCGAAGAGATCCTGCTCAAGCAGCCGCCGGCGCTGGCCGAGCTCAATACGCTCACCGAACAGGCGGCCCTGGGTGAGCGGCGGCTGGTCAACCATGACGAATTCAAACAACTCAGCCGCAAGGCGCGCGCCGTGGTGCGCACCGGCGAATGCCAGCCTTACTGCAATATCGCGCTGGTGTCCGGCGTAACCTTCTAGAGTTCCCAACGACAAGGAGTGTTTTATGCAACGTGGTCTCCCAACCCTGAAAAATCTGTTTCGGAGTGTTCTGCTTTTGTCCGCGCTCACTGCTGCAAGCGCCCAAGCGGCGGAAAAAATCGACCTGATCATCGACACCGATCCTGGCGCCGATGATGTGGTGGCGTTGCTGTTCGCCATGGCCTCGCCGGATGAGTTGAACATTCGTGCGCTGACCACCGTCGCCGGCAACGTGCGCCTGGACAAGACTTCCCGCAACGCACGCCTGGCCCGCGAGTGGGCAGGGCGCGAGGACATTCCGGTGTACGCCGGTGCGCCACAGCCACTGCTGCGCACGCCGATCTACGCCGAGAACATCCATGGCAAGGAGGGGATTTCCGGGGTCACCGTGCATGAACCGAAAAAGGGCCTGGCTGACGGCAATGCCGTCGACTACCTGATCAAGACCCTGAGCACCGCCAAGCCCCACAGCATCACCATCGCCATGCTCGGTCCGCAGACCAACCTCGCACTGGCGCTGACCCAGGCGCCGGAAATCACCCAGGGCATCAAGGAAGTGGTGGTGATGGGCGGTGCGCACTTCAATGGCGGCAATATCACGCCTGTGGCCGAGTTCAACCTGTTCGCGGACCCGATAGCGGCCGAGATCGTGCTCAAGAGCGGGGTGAAGCTGACTTACCTGCCGCTGGACGTGACCCACAAGGTCCTGACCAGTGAAGCGCGCCTGAAACAGATCGCCGATATCAAGAACAACGCGAGCAAGATCGTCGGCGATATCCTGAATGAATACGTCAAGGGCGACATGGAGCACTACGGCATCCCCGGCGGCCCGGTGCATGACGCTACCGTGGTTGCCTACCTGCTCAAGCCTTCGCTGTTCAGCGGCCGTGAGGTCAATGTGGTGGTGGACAGCCGTGAAGGCCCGACCTTCGGCCAGACCATCGTCGATTGGTACGACGGCCTGAAACAACCGAAGAACGCGTTCTGGGTTGAAAACGGCGACGCCCAGGGCTTCTTCGACCTGCTCACCGAGCGCCTCGCGCGCCTGAAGTAACGCTGCTGCCGGTCGGCGCTCGCCGACCGGTTCTTATTCGCGCTCGGGGTCGTGTGCGCCCATGTGGTCGGCCGGGTATTTCTCGAATATCTGGCCGATGAAGGCTTGCGCCGCCTGAGTGCCGAGTTCCTTGACCAGCAGGTCGATGCCGATGATCGCCAATTCCTCCGGGCTTCCGGGGCTGTAGGAGCTCTGTCCTTGGGGCCACTTGGCTTTGATGTCGGCTTGGAGGGTTACGGTGGTCATGGAAATCTCACGGGGCTGAAAGTACTGGGCAATGCGCTGGAACGCGGTTCTCACGGGCGCAGTTAACCATTTTGCGCGGCGTTTGACACTGCTACTTAGGCATCAAGCGCTTCGGCAGATGCCCAGCCCTGTGCGACACTGTCGGCCTGTCCAATTGCCGGGGAACACCGCGTGCAGATCGATTTGAACAACCCCGAGAACCTGACCCTGGCTGCCGTGCGTCAACTGATCGCCAGCGCCAGCGACGACGAACATACCCAGTTGCGGGTGACCAAGGGCGGCATTGCCTACATCTCTTCCGGGAAGGCTGTGGGCGGCGTGGACATCGATGGGCTGCTGTTTCGCCTGGAAACCTGGGCCAAAGGCTCTGGTTACGTAGGCAATGTGGCGGCAAGCGATGAGGTATGGGTCACGCAGATTTTCAATGCGTTGAAGCAGAACTGGCCGAAGCCGCCGTTTGACTACATCGATATCTACTGATTGTTTTCATATCTGGTCACGATTGACCGGGCGAATGCCGGTGCAGAGTCAGGCAGACTTGCCCGGCGGCGGTTTACGTCTTGAAACCAATCCGCGCGACTGCTGTCGCACGATCTCTGTCCATTTTTTATCATAGGAGGCTTCATGCCTTGGAAGCTCGCATCATTCGGTACTTTGTTGGCAGCACTCGCGTTGGCGGGTTGCAGCACCCAGGGTGCCTCTGAGCCAACCAAAGACGCCGCCGTGGCCGATGCCGGTCATAGCCGCTGTGAGTCGAAGGCCGCCGAATTCACGATCGGCCAGAAAGCTTCGCCCCAGTTGCTGGAGCAGGCCCGTACCCGTGCCGGTGCGCAGAACGCGCGCATCCTCAAGCCCAACGATATGATCACCCTGGAATACCGCTCCGACCGCTTGAACCTCAACACCGACGATAACCTGGTGATCACGCGGGTCAACTGCGGCTGAGAGCCTGCCGGCTTTTGCAGCGCGCATAAAAAACCCCGTCACATGGACGGGGTTTTTTTTAGCTCAGCGGAGAATTACTCGCCGCGAACCTGTGCAGCTTGCATACCCTTTTGGCCTTTCTCAGCCACGAAGGAAACGGTTTGGCCTTCTTTCAGGCTTTTGAAACCGTCGCTTTCGATAGCTTTGAAGTGTACGAACAGGTCGTCACCGCCACCTTGAGGAGTGATGAAGCCGAAGCCTTTTTCATCGTTGAACCATTTAACGGTGCCGGTTTGGCGATTAGACATGGTGTATCTCCAAGAAACATATATTTTCAGTAGTGCTGTGCTGCTCAGGCCAACTGGGCACACTGGGCTATCATAGTCGAAATGTTCGACTTGGGAGCCCCCCCAAGGCATTGTTTGCTAATCAATAGCGTTGCGTTTGGTGCTGTGCTTGGCTGAAAGCCCCGATCTACGGGGCTTTAGCACGAAATATCAGCTGTTAAAAAAAGCCGTAAAAGCTGCGTAATTTGTGCGAAATGGCAGTTTTCAGGCCTTTTTTTCAGCAAAACGACCGTCTGATTTCGGGTCGAAGTTACTTTTTCTTCACGACTTTGCACGACGTAATCGCCGCGACTGCCTTGTTCTTGAGCGCAGGATCCGCGTTCTGATTGGTCATCAGCTCCTTGATCTCGGCAGTGCTCAATTCTGCGTTGATCTTGTCGGCGCCACATTCGCAATGGTCTTTGGCAGTTTTGGCGTCCACGTTCTGTTGGGCGGCTGCGCTGCAGTCTTTGACGAAGCTGTCACGGGCGCCGGCTGGCCAGTTGGATGGGGCTGCAGCCTGCGCGCCGAGGGAAAGGAGGCTCAGGGTAGCGGCGAGAGCGAGGGTAGAGGTGAAACGCATCATGGGATGCTCCTTTGGGTCGAGGACGAACGGCGATTCTCAGTGGGTTTGAGGCATGGCGTACAGCTCAAGTTCACTTTTGCAGCTATAAAGGCCGGAATTTGCGTTTACGCAGGATGCCGTCGGCGCGATGACCGTTCATCTGTGCTAGCATCTTGCGCTTGGCGAATTCCGGGCGTGCCAATTGCCGCCTTGCCATGTTTCTTTTTAGCTCACTCCAGTCACTCTGGTTCGATTATCGGTTGGCCGAAAGGCTCCTGCCGCTGTAAGGCAGGCGTTCATCACTGAACGGCCTGGTGTTGGATCTTGTACTGGCTCATCCCAACCCACGTGACCTTTGGTAGGGGTCACCACTAGGAGAGGAGGCGCCATGCCAACTATTACTCTTCCCGACGGCAGTCAACGTTCATTCGATCATTCGGTTTCCGTAGCCGAGGTCGCCGCATCCATTGGTGCAGGCCTGGCCAAGGCCACCGTGGCCGGCAAGGTCGACGGCAAGCTGGTTGATGCCAGCGACCTGATCACCCGTGACGCCAGCCTGCAAATCATCACGCCCAAGGATCAAGAGGGGCTGGAGATCATTCGCCACTCTTGCGCGCACTTGATTGGCCATGCGGTCAAGCAGCTGTACCCGACCGCGAAGATGGTGATCGGCCCGGTCATCGAAGAAGGCTTCTATTACGATATCGCCTACGAGCGTCCTTTCACCCCGGACGACCTGGCGGCTATCGAGCAGCGCATGCACGCGCTGATCGAAAAAGATTACGACGTGATCAAGAAGGTCACGCCGCGCGCCGAAGTGATCGACGTGTTCACCGCCCGTGGCGAAGACTACAAGCTGCGTCTGGTGGAAGACATGCCGGACGAGCAGGCCATGGGCCTGTATTACCACGAAGAATATGTCGACATGTGCCGTGGCCCGCACGTGCCGAATACACGCTTCCTCAAGTCGTTCAAGCTGACCAAGCTCTCCGGTGCCTACTGGCGCGGCGACGCGAAGAACGAGCAACTGCAGCGGATCTACGGCACTGCCTGGGCTGACAAGAAGCAGCTGGCGGCCTACATCCAGCGCATCGAAGAAGCTGAAAAACGCGATCACCGCAAGATCGGCAAGCGCCTGAACCTGTTCCACCTCCAGGAAGAAGCGCCGGGCATGGTGTTCTGGCACCCGAACGGCTGGACCCTGTACCAGGTGCTCGAGCAATACATGCGCAAGGTTCAGCGCGAAAACGGCTACCTGGAGATCAAGACTCCACAAGTCGTTGACCGCAGCCTGTGGGAGAAATCCGGGCACTGGGCCAACTACGCCGACAACATGTTCACCACCCAGTCGGAAAACCGCGACTACGCCATCAAGCCGATGAACTGCCCGTGCCACGTGCAGGTGTTCAACCAGGGCCTGAAGAGCTACCGCGAGTTGCCGATGCGCCTGGCCGAGTTCGGTGCCTGCCACCGTAACGAGCCCTCGGGTGCGCTGCACGGCATCATGCGTGTGCGCGGCTTCACCCAGGACGACGCCCATATCTTCTGCACCGAAGAGCAGATGCAGGCCGAATCCGCCGCGTTCATCAAGCTGACCATGGATGTCTATCGCGATTTCGGCTTTACCGAAGTCGAAATGAAGCTGTCCACTCGTCCGGAAAAACGCGTCGGTTCCGACGAGCTGTGGGATCGCGCCGAAGCTGCCCTGGCCGCAGCGCTAGACAGTGCGGGCCTTGCGTACGACCTGCAGCCGGGCGAGGGCGCCTTCTACGGGCCGAAGATCGAGTTCTCGCTGAAAGATTGCCTTGGCCGTGTCTGGCAATGTGGTACCTTGCAGCTCGATTTTAACCTGCCGATCCGTCTGGGAGCCGAATACGTCTCCGAAGACAACAGCCGTAAACACCCGGTTATGCTGCACCGGGCGATCCTCGGCTCGTTCGAACGGTTCGTCGGGATCCTGATCGAGCACTACGAGGGTGCATTCCCTGCGTGGCTGGCTCCGACCCAGGCAGTGATCATGAATATCACTGATAAACAGGCCGATTTTGCCGCTGAAGTTGAAAAAACTCTCAACGAAAGCGGATTTCGTGCCAAGTCCGACTTGAGAAATGAAAAGATCGGCTTTAAAATCCGCGAGCATACTTTGCTCAAGGTTCCCTATCTTTTGGTTATCGGAGATCGGGAAGTCGAGATGCAGACTGTCGCTGTGCGTACTCGTGAAGGTGCTGACCTGGGCTCGATGCCCGTCGCCCAGTTCGCTGAGTTCCTCGCGCAAGCGGTTTCCCGGCGTGGTCGCCCAGATTCGGAGTAATTATTATTAAGCGTGAAATGAGACAAGATAAACGAGCTGCACCGAAAGCCCCGATCAACGAGAATATCTCGGCACGCGAGGTTCGGTTAATTGGCGCTGACGGCGAGCAGATTGGCATCGTCTCGATTGATGAAGCGCTTCGTATCGCTGAAGAGTCCAAATTGGACCTGGTGGAAATCTCCGCCGACGCAGTCCCGCCTGTTTGCCGGGTGATGGACTACGGCAAGTCGATCTTCGAGAAGAAGAAGCAGATTGCTGCGGCGAAGAAAAACCAGAAGCAGATTCAAGTAAAAGAAATCAAGTTTCGTCCAGGGACGGAGGAAGGGGATTACCAGGTAAAACTGCGCAACCTGGTACGTTTCCTGAGTGATGGGGACAGGGCCAAGGTATCCTTGCGATTCCGCGGCCGTGAGATGGCCCACCAGGAGCTGGGGATGGAACTCCTCAAGCGGGTTGAAGCTGACCTGCTCGAGTACGGTTCGGTCGAACAGCATCCTAAGATGGAAGGACGCCAGCTGATCATGGTCATCGCCCCGAAAAAGAAGAAGTAATCAACAGGGCACGGCAGGCCTTCTGATTATGTTTATCAACTGAATGCGGAGTATCCGAACATGCCAAAGATGAAGACTAAAAGTGGTGCTGCTAAGCGGTTTCTGAAAACTGCTAACGGTATCAAGCACAAGCACGCTTTCAAGAGCCACATCCTGACCAAAATGTCGACCAAGCGTAAGCGTCAACTGCGCGGTAGCAGCTTGCTGCATCCGTCTGACGTGGCAAAAGTCGAGCGCATGCTGCGCCTTCGTTAATTTTTGGATCAAGAATAGAGGAAGTAACTCATGGCTCGTGTAAAGCGTGGCGTCATTGCCCGTAAACGTCACAAAAAAATTCTGAAACTTGCTAAAGGCTACTACGGCGCACGCTCACGCGTATTCCGTGTTGCCAAGCAAGCGGTAATCAAGGCAGGCCAATACGCCTACCGTGACCGTCGTCAGAAAAAACGTCAGTTCCGCGCTCTGTGGATCGCTCGTATCAACGCTGGTGCTCGTGTTAACGGTCTGTCCTACAGCCGTTTCATCGCTGGCCTGAAAAAAGCGTCCATCGAGATCGACCGTAAGGTTCTGGCTGATCTGGCAGTGAACGAAAAAGCGGCGTTTGCTGCGATTGTCGAGAAAGCTAAAGCCACCTTGGCTTAAGTACCCCCGACAGTCACCCTGGGTCACTCCTGTGGCCCTAGGTGTTAAACGTCATAAATAGGGGAAGAGCCTTCAAGCTCTTCCCCTATTTTGTATCTGGAGTCTGTACATGGAAAACCTGGACGCGCTCGTCGCTCAAGCTCTTGAGGCTGTGCAAAGCGCTGAAGATATCAATGCCCTGGAGCAAATCCGGGTTCACTACCTTGGCAAAAAGGGCGAATTGACTCAGGTGATGAAGACCCTGGGGAATTTGCCGGCTGAAGAGCGTCCGCAAGTCGGTGCGCTGATCAACGTTGCCAAGGAGCGTGTCACAGAGGTGCTCAATGCGCGCAAGGCGTCGCTCGAGGAGGCCGATCTAGCGGCCAAGCTCGCCGCCGAGTCGATTGACGTGACCTTGCCTGGCCGTGGCCAGGCCTCGGGCGGTCTGCATCCGATCACCCGGACTCTGGAACGAATCGAGCAGTTCTTCACCCACATCGGCTACGGCATTGCCGAAGGCCCTGAGGTCGAAGACGACTATCACAACTTCGAGGCGCTCAACATCCCAGGCCATCACCCGGCCCGGTCGATGCACGACACCTTCTATTTCAACGCGAACATGCTGTTGCGCACCCATACCTCGCCGGTACAGGTCCGCACCATGGAAGCGAACAAGCCGCCAATCCGCATCGTCTGCCCAGGCCGTGTGTACCGTAGCGACTCCGATATCACCCACTCGCCGATGTTCCACCAGGTCGAAGGCCTGCTGGTTGATCGCGACATCAACTTCGCCGATCTCAAGGGCACCATCGAAGAGTTCCTGCGGGTGTTCTTCGAGAAAGAGCTGGCGGTGCGCTTCCGTCCTTCGTTCTTCCCGTTCACCGAGCCGTCCGCCGAAGTCGACATGGAATGCGTGATGTGCAGCGGTAAAGGTTGCCGCGTCTGCAAGCAGACCGGCTGGCTGGAAGTGATGGGCTGCGGCATGGTTCACCCCAACGTGCTGCGCATGTCCGGGATCGACCCGGAAGAGTTCTCGGGCTTTGCCTTCGGCATGGGCGTCGAGCGTCTGGCCATGCTGCGTTACGGCGTGAATGACTTGCGTCTGTTCTTCGACAACGACTTGCGGTTCCTCGCGCAATTTCGCTAGTCGTAACGAATCTTTAGGAGAGCAGGATGAAATTCAGTGAACAATGGCTGCGTGGCTGGGTAAGCCCGCAGGTAGGTCGCGACGAGCTGGTTGCTCGTCTGTCGATGGCCGGCCTTGAGGTCGATAGCGTGACGCCGGCCGCCGGTGTTTTCAGTGGCGTGGTGGTGGGCGAGGTGCTGAGCACCGAGCAACATCCTGACGCCGACAAATTGCGTGTGTGCCAGGTCAGTAATGGCGCGCAGACCTTCCAGGTCGTGTGCGGAGCGCCTAACGTGCGCCCGGGCCTGAAGATCCCGTTCGCCATGATCGGTGCCGAGCTGCCAGGCGACTTCAAGATCAAGAAGGCCAAGCTGCGTGGCGTCGAGTCCAACGGCATGCTGTGCTCCCAGGCCGAGCTGCAGGTGGGCGAGGGCAACGACGGCTTGATGGAGCTGCCGGCCGACGCACCGGTTGGCCAGGACATTCGTGTCTACCTGGAACTGGAAGACGCCAGCATCGAGGTCGACCTGACCCCGAACCGTGGCGACTGCCTGTCTCTGGCCGGCCTGGCCCGTGAAGTGGGCGCGCTGTACAACGCCCCCGTGACTCGCCCCGTGGTCGCTCCCGTAGCGGCAGTGCACGATGAAGTGCGCTCGATCGAAGTACTGGCGCCCAACGCCTGCCCACGTTACCTGGGCCGGGTAATCCGTAACGTCGACCTGTCCAAGCCTACTCCGCTGTGGATGGTCGAGCGTCTGCGTCGCGCTGACGTGCGCAGCATCGATGCCGCTGTCGACATCACCAACTACGTGATGTTGGAATTGGGCCAACCGCTGCACGCGTTCGATCTCGCCGAAATCAACGGTGGCATCCGTGTACGCATGGCCGAAGAAGGCGAGAAGCTGGTGCTGCTCGATGGCCAGGAAGTCAGCCTGCGTGCCGATACCCTGGTAATCGCCGACCATTCCCGCGCCCTGGCGATTGCCGGTGTGATGGGTGGCGAGCACAGCGGTGTATCCGCGACTACCCGCGATATCTTCCTGGAGAGCGCGTTTTTCGACCAGATCGCCATCGCTGGCAAGGCTCGTTCCTACGGCCTGCACACCGATGCCTCGCACCGCTACGAGCGTGGTGTGGACTGGAAACTCGCCCGTGAAGCCATGGAGCGCGCCACGGGCCTGCTGCTGGAAATCACCGGTGGTGAAGCGGGTCCAATCACTGAAACCGTCAGTGAGCAGTACCTGCCGTCCATTGCGCCGATTACCCTGCGTGCCAAAAGCGTCGAGCAGATGCTCGGCCTGGTGATCGCGCCGGCTGAAATCGAGCAACTGTTGTCCGCTCTCGGCCTGGGTATTACCGCCGGTGGGGAAGGGCAGTGGCACATTGAAGTGCCAAGCCATCGCTTCGATATCAGCCTGGAAGTCGACCTGATCGAAGAGCTGGCGCGTCTATACGGTTACAACCGTCTGCCGGTTCGCTACCCGCAAGCCCGCCTGGCACCACAACCCAAGGCCGAGGCGCGTGCGCACTTGCCTGAGTTGCGCCGTCTGCTGGTTGCCCGTGGCTACCAGGAAGCGGTGACCTACAGCTTCATCGACCCGAAGCAGTTCGAACTGTTCAACCCGGGCGTCGAGCCGCTGCTGTTGGCCAATCCGATCTCCAACGACATGGCTGCCATGCGTTCGTCGCTGTGGCCTGGCTTGGTGAAGGCGCTTTCCCACAACCTGAACCGTCAGCAAGACCGCGTGCGGATGTTCGAAAGCGGCCTGCGTTTCGTCGGTCAACTCGACGGCCTCAAGCAAGAGCCAATGCTGGCGGGCGTTGTCTGTGGCAGCCGTCTGCCGGAAGGCTGGGCGCAGGGCCGCGATGGCGTGGACTTCTTCGACGTCAAGGCCGACGTGGAAGCGGTACTGGGCTTTGCCGGTGCGTTGGATGACTTCACTTTCGTACCGGGTCAGCATCCGGCACTGCATCCGGGCCAGACTGCACGCATTGAGCGCGAAGGTCGCCTGGTGGGTTTCGTGGGGGCTATTCACCCTGAGCTGTCGAAAACCCTGGGGCTGGACCGCCCAGTCTTCGTTTTCGAGCTGGTCCTGGCTGAAGTCGCTGCGGGCAAGATGCCTAAATTCAGCGAGTTGTCGCGCTTCCCTGAAGTGCGTCGCGACCTGGCGCTGATCGCTGACCGTGAAGTGGCCGCCACTGCCGTTCTGGATGTAATCCGTGAAAATGCAGGGGAATGGCTGACAGACCTCAGGCTATTTGACGTCTATCAGGGTAAAGGCATTGATCCGCATAGAAAAAGCCTTGCAGTTGGCTTGACCTGGCAGCATCCATCGCGCACTCTTAATGACGATGAGGTGAATACCACGACACAAAATATCCTCACCTCGCTCGAACAAAGGTTGAACGCCACGTTAAGGAAGTGACGTATGGGGGCTTTGACGAAAGCTGAGATGGCGGAACGTCTGTACGAAGAGTTGGGTCTGAACAAACGCGAGGCCAAGGAATTGGTCGAGCTGTTTTTTGAAGAGATCAGGCACGCTCTGGAAGACAATGAGCAGGTCAAATTGTCCGGTTTCGGCAATTTTGACCTGCGGGACAAACGCCAGCGGCCTGGCCGCAATCCAAAAACGGGAGAAGAAATCCCGATCACGGCTCGCCGTGTGGTCACCTTTCGTCCAGGGCAGAAGTTGAAGGCCCGAGTTGAGGCTTATGCTGGAACCAAGTCATAACGACGAGCTACCCGTCATCCCAGGCAAACGCTACTTCACCATTGGTGAAGTCAGCGAGCTATGCGCGGTAAAGCCGCACGTGCTGCGCTATTGGGAGCAGGAGTTTCCTCAACTCAACCCCGTCAAACGCACCGGGAACCGTCGGTATTATCAGCGCCAGGATGTGCTGATGATCCGACAGATCCGTGCGTTGCTGTACGACCAGGGGTTCACCATCAGTGGTGCGCGCCAGCGCATGTCCGGTGATGAAGCCAAAGACGACACCACCCAGTACAAGCAACTGATCCGCCAGATGATCTCCGAACTCGAAGATGTGCTGGTGGTTTTGAAGAAATAAATCCGGCTTTTAAAATACTTCCACATTTCAAAAGCTTGCGGTATATTCCTGATCGCTTCGTTGCGAAGCAAACCCAGTAACACGCCTAGTCGGGGCGTAGCGCAGTCCGGTAGCGCACTAGCATGGGGTGCTAGGGGTCGAGTGTTCGAATCACTCCGTCCCGACCATATTTTCAATGACTTAGCCCAATCTGAAACGATTGGGCTTTTTCATGCCCGTAAAAAAGTAATCGCGCCTCGCAGGCTGGCCACGAAGGCCGGTGAAGTCCCCACTTTCTTAACGCTGCAGCCTATCTGAAGACCCGCCATCCCCCCCCTGGAAAATCAGAAAACTCGATCATCATCATCGGCATTTTACGGTTTTTCGATAACGCCCATTGACGATAATCCAAGCTTCTAAGAAAGGGAGGGCTATCCGAATGTCGAAGGCAGAAAGCTATACGGCCACCGCGAAGTGGTTGCACTGGGGCATGGCGCTGATCTGGGTGGTGGCTTGGTTTGTCGGGATTGTGGCGGTGCATTGGCGCGATGAGCTTAACCCTCAGCACCAGCTCACCTTTGTCCATAAGGCGATGGCCAGCGTTCTGCTCTTGCTTATCGTCCTGCGTATTGGCTGGCGTCTTACACATGCGGCTCCGGCGATGCCTGCGACGATGAGCCCGCTGATGCAGCGGGGCGCGTTCGTCGGTCATCTGCTGTTGTACGGCGTTGCGCTTGTGGGGTTGCCGATGTCTGGCTGGTACTGGAGTTCGGTTGCAGACAAACCCATCCTGCTCGCCGGGTTGTTGCTGTTGCCGCCGCTGGTGGAGCCTGATCAAAGTCTCTATGACTTGGCGAAGGCCATCCACACCTACACTGCCTGGCTATGCGGGGTACTTGTGGGTGGGCATGCATTGGTGGCGCTGAAGCATCACTTCATTGACAAGGACAACGTGCTCGCAGGCATGCTGCCCGGCCGCGGCGATTGAGGGGGAGCGTGATCGGCGCGCTCCAGGGCTGGGCCCTGGAAGTGCTGCGCGTAGGCTTACTGGAGCATCGCCTGGACTTCCCCCAGCGTCACGCGGGGTATGACGCTCTCTGGGATCCGCGAGCAGTCGGAGAAGTTGTACACCATGAAGTCATTACCCATGACCTTCCTGGACATCAGCTCGAGCGAGGGAAGGATGCGGGTTTCATAGTGCTCATCGAGCCCGCAGGGCGACTTGACCGAGTCTTGGGTCTCGTAGAACCGTCCCGAATTTTCATGCAGGTCGACGCCGACCAGAAAGACCTTGGTGAAGCCGGCGTGGTAGGCCAACTGGATGGCCAGGTAGGCCACGGTTCGTGCGTCGAAAAAGCCCTTGCTCATGTCTTTGCTGAAGCCTACCGGCCTTTTGCGCATTGCGAGCAGGGAGTGGTCGGCCACCAGGGCTGCGTGTCTGCCCATGGCCGCATCGAGCCAGGTGGGCCTTTTCGCCTTGGTCAGCCGATAGAGCTGACCGGTCGGACGCGCACGGGACGATTGCGCATGGTCCTCCCACAGCGCCACGCGTTTGCTGGTTGCCATGGCGTATTTGAATAAATCCGGCTGTTGCTTGGAGAAGCTTCTGTCGGTGCAGGCGTAAAAAAACGGTTGAATGTCTGTGTTTAGAAACATCGAGACAGCGCCATTCATCGTGATCATAGGCACGTGCGCAAACGTTTCGAACGGGAATGACTTGGCTGACAGGCCGGAGGCAATAATAAATACGGCGCCTGATTCGATATTCCGACAGCTATCAAAGTCGTGCACAGCCTGCTGGCTTGCGTTAGCGTGCCTGGGGCCTGAGAGGCGGGCATACAGAGCGTCCTTGGCGGCGCCAGCATGCTCGGTCTCGACGAAGGACATCTGTTTCATCCGACCCATCCGTGTAGTGAAATGAAAAATAGGTACATCAGCCGACCCGAAAGCTTCGTGGGAGTTCCTTTATAAAAAAGACTACATAAACGGACGCTTCGAAAAATCCGAAACTCTTGTGGCTCTTTTCCCCATTTTTCAGGGAGGTGGCGTCGCCATTTCCCTGCGATGTTGAAGAAAGTTGGCCGAAGCCTGTCCCCTTTTTTCGCCTCGCCTGTCATTCCAGGCAAGTGAACAAAATCGAGAGCTTCCTCCAATGCCCGCAGTTCTACCTTTGCGCTTGCGCCCGTTGCTGAAACTGAGCCTGATGCTGAGCCTCAGCGCCAGCCCGTTGTTCGTCCCCGTCAGCTATGCCGAAGACACCGCCGCCCGGCGCAGCTACCAGGTGCCGGCCGGCAGCCTGAGCGCGGCGCTGACCCGGTTTGCCGGGTTGTCGGGCGTCAACCTGTCCGTCGACCCGGCGCTGGTCAGCGGCCGCAGCAGCAGTGGCTTGTCCGGTGAATATGGGGTGGAGGAGGGCTTTGCCCGCTTGCTGCAAGGGTCGGGCCTGCAATTGCAACCGATGGGCGACCGCGATTACATGCTGGTGCCGATACCGGATGGCAGCAGCCTGGAGCTGGCGCCGACCTCGATTCTCGGCACCACCGGCCTCTACGACGGCGACACCTACGCCGGTGGCCAGGTGGCGCGGCGCGGCTCGCAGGGCCTGCTGGGCACGCGGGACTTCATGGAAACCCCGTTCAGCATGACCACCTACACCCAGGATGCGGTGAAAAACCAGCAGGCGCGCACGCTCGGTGACCTGATTGCCAGCGACCCGTCGGTACGCGCCACCAACCCGGCCGGTGGGCGCTATGAACAGTTCACCATCCGCGGCTTCAGCCTGTTCAACAGCGATGTGGCCTACAACGGCCTCTACGGCGTGTTGCCGACCTACACCATCGACATGGAAATGGCCGACCGCGTCGACATCTTCAAAGGCCCGACCCAGTTGATCAACGGCATCTCGCCACGTGGCAGCGTGGGCGGCGGGATCAACGTGGTGCCCAAGCGCGCCACCGACAAGGACATCAACTCGTTTACCGGCGACTGGGCCTCCGACAGCCAGGCCGGCGGCGCCGTGGATGTAGGACGGCGCTTTGGCGAGGACAACAAGTTCGGTATCCGCTTCAACGGCGTCAAGCAGTCCGGCGACACCGAGTGGGACCACCAGAGTGTCGACCGTGAAATGGCCGTGCTCGGCCTGGATTTTCGTGGCGAGCGCCTGCGCCTTTCCACGGATATCGGTCACACCGAGCGCGACACCGATGCCCCGCAGGAGCGGGTGCAGGTGGCAGCCAATGCGCCGGTGCCGAGCGCCAACGATGTGCGTCGCAATTACGCGCAGTCCTGGAGCAAGGCCAGCACCAACGACACCTTCGGGACGGTCAACGCCGAGTACGACCTCAGCGATAACGTGATGCTGTACGGCGGTATGGGCGCGCGCAAAAGTAACCACGACTTCCTGCGCCATGCAGTGTCTGTGACCAACGCCGCCGGCGACTTCCTGGTGCTGCCGCGCGATTTCACCCGCGATGAAAATGTGCGCACCTACACCGCCGGCGTGCGCAACTGGTTCCAGACCGGCTCGGTGAGCCATGAGGTCAACCTGGCCGCCAGCTACTTCTATATGGATTTCGAAAATGGCGGCGCACGGTATGCGCAGGGCCGCAGTAACCTCTACAACCCGGTGCAGATACCGACACCCTCGGTGCAAACCCGCCCCGATCCGAAGGTCTACACCGAGAACCGCTTCAGCGGCGTGGCGTTGTCCGACACCCTGGGCTTCTTCGACGACCGCCTGCTGTTGACCCTCGGCGCGCGCTGGCAGCGGGTCAAGGTGGATGACTGGAACAACGGGGTCAAAGGCCGCACCGCCTACGACGAAGAAAAGATCTCGCCGTCCGGTGGCCTGTTGTTCAAGGCCACCGACAAACTGTCGCTGTATGCCAACTACATGGAAGGCCTGAGCCAGGGCAAGGTCGCGCCGTCGACCTCGGCCAACGACGATGAAATCTTCCCGCCGTTCATCAGCCGCCAGGTGGAAGTCGGCGCCAAATACGACGCCGGCGCCTTTGCGGTGACCGCTGCAGTATTCCGTATCAAGCAGCCCGCCTACGAAACCAATGCCATCACGACGGTGTTCGGCCCCAACGGCAAGCGCCAGAACACCGGGGCGGAGCTGAGCATGTTCGGCGAGCCGCTCAAGGGCGTGCGCCTGCTCGGCGGGGTGATGTACATCGACAGCAAGCTGCAGGACACCACCAACGGTGCCACCAACGGCAACCGCGCACCGGCCACGCCCAAGTACAACGTCAACCTCGGCGCCGAATGGGATGTGCCGGGCCTCGAAGGCTTGACCCTGACCAGCCGTGGCATCTACTCCAGCTCGCAGTATCTGGACACCTCCAACGTCAAGGAGATCGACGCCTGGAACCGCGTTGACGTCGGCGCGCGCTATGCGTTCAAGGTGGATGACAAGCACATTACCTTGCGCGCGAACGTGGAAAACGTCGCCGATAAACGCTACTGGAGTTCGGCGGGAGCGTCGGATGACAGCGAGCCGGGGCTGACCCTGTCGACACCGCGTACGTATTTGTTATCGGCTACTGTTGATTTCTGATCGCTGTGACGGGTATGCCTGGGGGGGCTTTCTCAGGCTTTCTAAGGTGCGCCTGCAGGGCGGGGTGCACAGGATCTTTTGTGGCGAGCGGGCTTGCCCCGCGTTGGGCTGCGCAGCAGCCCCTTTCAAGCAAAATGCGGTGTGCCAGGCATTCCATGCTGATCTGTTTTGGGGCTGCTGCGCAGCCCAACGCGGGGCAAGCCCGCTCGCCACAATAGCGTGCTCATCACAATAAGTTTGCTGACTCCAACAAGCCTGCTCACCCCAGCAGGCTTGCTCAGCACCGCAAGCCCGTTCCCAAGGTGGAAATGAGAATGTTTTTTGATCACGCCGCGCCGATATGGAATAGTACCCGCCGTTTTCCCCAGCCTGTCTAGCCGGGGTGTTTTAACGCCGAGGTACTTGTCATGCGAATGCTGCGCTCCATCCCGACCCTTGCCGCCTGCCTCCTGGCGTTTTCTTCAAGCGTATTAAGCGCTGCGCCCATCGACCTCAATGACGGCCAGCACGCCGTGCATCTGCCGGATGCGCCCAAGCGCGTGGTGGTGCTGGAGTTCTCCTTTCTCGACAGCCTGGCCGCCGTCGACGTCACACCCGTTGGCGCCGCTGACGATGGCGACGCCAACCGCGTGCTGCCCAGGGTGCGCCAAGCCATCGGACAGTGGCAGTCCGTGGGCCTGCGTTCGCAGCCGAGCATCGAGGAAATCGCCCGGCTCAAGCCGGACCTGATCGTTGCCGACCTTAACCGTCATCAGGCGCTGTACAGCGACTTGGCGAGCATTGCGCCGACTCTGTTGCTGCCCTCGCGCGGCGAGGATTACCAGGGCAGCCTCAAGTCCGCCGAACTGATCGGCAAGGCCCTCGGCAAAGGCCCGCAGATGCAAGCGCGTATCGCGCAGAACCGCGACAACCTGAAAAAAATCGCCGCGCAGATCCCCGCCGGCACCAACGTATTGTTTGGTGTCGCGCGGGAAGACAGCTTCTCGGTGCACGGCCCGGACTCCTACGCGGGCAGCGTACTGCAGGCGATCGGCCTGAAGGTGCCAGCGGTACGCGCGAATGCGGCGCCGACCGAGTTCGTCAGCCTGGAGCAACTCCTCGCCCTCGACCCGGGTTGGTTGCTGGTCGGCCATTACCGCCGCCCGAGCATCGTCGACAGCTGGAGCAAGCAGCCGCTGTGGCAAGTGCTTGGCGCCGTACGTCACCAGCAGGTGGCCGAAGTGGATGGCGACAGCTGGGCGCGTAACCGTGGGGTGCTGGCATCGGAGCAGATCGCCGAAGACGCGTTGGCGATTCTCAAGGGCGGTAAAGCCGTACTGAGCCAATAAGCATGGCGCGCAGTGTGGCGGCAGCCGGCATTCTGCTGCTCGGCGCCGGGTTGTTCTGGCTGTCGTTGTACAGCTGGTCGCCTTTCACCCTGACGGCGGCGGATGCCTGGAACGGCCTGGTTCATCAGGGCCGTGTTGGCGGCAACATGGCCTATATCGTGGCTCAGTTGCGTGTGCCGCGTGCGGTGTGCGCGGCGTTGGTGGGGGCTTGCCTGGGCCTGGCCGGGGCGCTGATGCAAGGCATCACCCGCAACCGCCTGGCATCGCCTTCGTTGTTCGGCGTGACGGCGGGGGCGGCGTTGGGGCTTGCGTTGTTTTCCACCGGGTTGGTCGCGTTGCCGTTCGCCGGCGGCGCCTTGTTGATGACCTGCCTGGGCGGCGCGCTGGCCTGGATCACGGTGTTCAGCCTCGGCGGCGCCTGGTCGCCGACCACGGCCCAGGGGCGCCTGGTATTGGCGGGCGTTGCCGTCGCAGCCCTGTGTGCAGCCTTGACCCGCCTCACCGTGATCCTGGTCGAGGCCCAGGCGCAAAGCGTGTTGAACTGGCTGGCCGGTTCCCTGGCCAACGTCGGTGCGGCGCAGGTGCAATTGCTTTGGCCGTGCACCTTGATCGGCGGCCTGTGGGCGCTGTGGTGCGCGCCGCGCTTGAACCTGATCAACCTCGGCGAAGACGCCGCGCGCTCGTTGGGCGTGGGCATCGCCAGCCTGCGCCTGCAGGTGTTTGTCGCCAGCCTGTTGCTGGTGGGCGCTAGCGTCTGCGCGGTGGGGCCGATTGGTTTTGTCGGGCTGATCGCGCCGAATATCCTGCGCCAGTTTCTCGGCAACGATTATCGCTGGCTGATCCCGCTGAGCGCGGCGCTGGGTGCGGTGATCGTGCTGGGCGCCGACCTGCTCAGCCGCGCCGTGGCCTTCCCGGTGGAAACCCCGGCCGGGGTGGTCACCGCGTTGATTGGTGCACCGTTCTTCCTCTTTCTCGCCAGGCGTGCCCTATGACCCAGCCACGATTGCGCCTCTGGCTGTTGCTCGGCCTGTTGCTGCTGGCGACCTTTGTCAGCCTCAGCGCGGGCACCGTGTGGCTCACGCCGGAGACGGTGCTGGACCGTCTGCTGGCCCATGACGCGCTCGACTTTGAAGTGTGGAATCACCGCCTGCCACGCAGCCTGATCGCGATCCTTGCAGGCTGCGCATTCGGCCTGGCCGGGGCGATTGTGCAGGGGGTGATTCGCAACCCGTTGGCCTCGCCGGAAATCCTCGGCGTGACCCAAGGTGCGGGATTGGCGCTGACCGTGGCGATCATCGGCTGGCCGCACCTGCCGATCGCCTGGCTGCCGCTGGTGGCGTGCCTGGGCGGTGCCGGCGGCGCGTTGCTGCTGGCGCTGTACAACACCGGCGTGAGTTTTTCCGGGGTGCGCTTTGCGCTGTCCGGGGTGGCGATTGCGGTGACCCTGTCCAGCGTCACCGAGTTTCTGATCCTGTCCCATCCGCTGGATATCAACACCGCCTTGCTCGCGCTGACCGGCAGTCTGTGGAGCCGCAACTGGCACCATGTGGCGCTGGTGCTGCCGTTCCTGGTGCTGATCCCGCTGGGATTGCGCCTGGCCAAGCCGCTGAACCTGATCGCCCTGGGCGATGAAGCCGCCCACAGCCTGGGCACCGCGCTCGGCCGCACGCGCTGGCTGGCAATGGCTTGCGCGGTGCTGCTCACCAGCCTGGGGGTGGGCGTGATCGGCCCGATCGGGTTTATCGGCCTGGTCGCACCGCACATGGCGCGGCGCCTGGTGGGCGGGCATCACCACTATTTACTGCCGGCAGCGATGCTGATCGGCGCGCTGCTGCTGGTGCTCGCCGACACCCTCGGGCGCAGCTTGATTGCGCCCAGCGAAATCCCTGCGGGGGTGCTCACGGCGGTGATTGGCGCGCCGTATTTTCTTTGGTTGCTGGCACGGTTCAAGGGCTGATCACATGAGTATTCTCCACGCACGACAGCTCGATATCGGTTACGGCGCGACGCGCATCGTGCAGGGCCTGTCGTTCGCGCCGCCGGTGGGCAAGGTCACCGCGTTGATCGGCCCCAACGGCTGTGGCAAGTCCACCTTGCTCAAGGCATTTGCGCGCATTCTCAAGCCGACCCAGGGTGAGTTGACCTTGGATGGCCAGGCCTATGCGAGCCTGTCTGCCCGCCAACTGGCGCGACAGGTCGCGTTTCTGCCCCAGGTGTTGCCGGTGCCGGAGGGCGTCAGCGTGCGCCAGTTGATCGCCTACGGTCGCAGCCCGCACAACTCACTGTGGGGGCGCCTGAGCGGCAACGACCAGTCCCATGTGACCCAGGCCATGCAGCGCCTGGAACTGGATAACCTGGCCGACCGTGCCCTGGCCGACCTGTCCGGCGGACAGCGCCAACGTGCCTGGCTGGCCATGGTGCTGGCGCAGAACGCGCCCGTGGTGCTGCTCGACGAACCCACCACCTACCTCGACATCAGCCACCAGGTCGAACTGCTCGACCTGATGGGTGAACTCGCCGCCGAAGGCAAGACGGTGATCACCGTGCTCCACGACATCAACCAGGCCTGCCGCTACGCCGATCACCTAGCGGTGATGCACGGCGGCAAGCTGGTGGCCGATGGCGCGCCGGAGCAAGTGATCAGTGCCGAGTTGATGCGCCAGGTGTTTGAAGTGCAAGTGCAGATCATGCAGGAGCCGGTGGCGGGCACGCCCATGTGCCTGGTCGAGAAGAGCACCCGGCTCGGTTAGAAAGTGGGGGAGTGGGTTTGCTGGCTTAGGCGGTGTGTCAGCCATCTCATGCAGTGGCTGACCCACCGCCTTCGCAGGCAAGCCAGCTCCCACATTTGGGTTGTGTTTCAAGTTCGAACCGGGTCGTACCGTCGGCGCGAATGTGGGCGAAATATCCCGAATCCCAAGCCCGGACGACGATCAAAACTGTGGGAGCGGGCTTGCTCGCGAAGGCGGTGGATCAGTCACCTTATGCAGTGGCTGACCCACCGCCTTCGCAGGCAAGCCAGCTCCCACATTTGGGTTGTATTTCAAGTTCGAACCGGGTCGTATCGTCGGCGTGAATGTTCGCGAAACACCTCGAATCCAAGCCCGGACGATGATCAAAACTGTGGGAGCGGGCTTGCTCGCGAAGGCGGTGTTTCAGTCACCTCATGCAGTGGCTGATCCACCGCCTTCGCAGGCAAGCCAGCTCCCACATTTGGGTTGTGTTTCAAGTTCGAACCGGGTCGTACCGTCGGCGCGAATGTTGGCGAAACACCTCGAATCCAAACCCGGACGATGATCAAAACTGTGGGAGCGGGCTTGCTCGCGAAGGCGGTGTGTCTGTCACCTTATGCAGTGGCTGACCCACCGCTATCGCAGGCAAGCCAGCTCCCACATGGGGTTTTGTATTGTGGCTCAGGGCACCGCGCAACCTGTGGGAGCTGGCTTGCCTGCGATGGCGGGCTATCTGTCGATACAAGGTCAACTGACCCACCGCCTTCATGGGCATCTCCACAGTGCTGTTATCAGTGAGCGGCAACACTCCACGCTGCCTTCTTCACTTCAATCGCCTTGGGCAGCAGGTGGTTCTGATAGAACAAATCTGCCGTCGCCTGCTGCGCGTTAATGATGCCCTCATCAATCGGCAAGATCGGCGAAGGCGGGCGGTTATCCATGTAGCGTGCGATCACTTCGCGGGGCAGGCCCATGAACTGTGTCAGCACGCGCAGGCTGTCTTCGCGCTGGCTGCGGGTGAGGGCTTCGGCGCTGCTGAGTTCATCCAAGAGATCATGGATAAAGCCGCCGTTGGCGTTCGCATATTCGCGCCGCGCGGTATACACCGGCCCCGAGAGGCCCAGGCCTTCGCCGTTGGCCAGCACATGGCTGGGGCTCTGGCTCAAGGCGAGTGACGAGTAGGGTTCCCAGATCGCCCATGCCTCCACGCTGCCTTGTTCGAACGCCGCGCGCGCGTCAGCGGGGGGCAGGTATACCGGCTGGATATCCTTGTAGCTCAGGCCGGCTTTATTCAGGGCGCGCAGGATCAGGTTGTGAGAGCTGGAGCCCTTCTGGAACGCGACCTTCTTGCCCTTCAGGTCCGCCACTGAATGCAGCGGGCTGTCGTTGCGCACCAGAATGGTTTCGGCACTGGGCTTGGGGGGCTCGGCGCCGATGTAGACCAGGTCGGCACCGGCGGCCTGGGCGAACAGCGGCGGGATGTCACCGGTCGAGCCCACGTCCAGCGCACCGACGTTGAGCGCTTCGAGCATCTGCGGGCCGGCGGGGAATTCGATCCACTTCACCGTCGTCTGCGGGAAGCGCTGTTCGAGCAAGCCATGTTCCTTGGCCAGCACCAGGGCGATCGAGCCTTTCTGGTAGCCGATGCGCAAAGTGTCCGGTGCGGCCGCCAATGCGGTGTGCGTAACCGCCAGCAGACTGAGCAATAATGTGGCAATCCTCATGCCTGAACCTCCTTGAAGCGATTTTGCGGGCGCGCCAAACCGAGGTTTTCGCGCAAGGTCGAGCCGCTGTATTCGGTGCGAAACAGGCCGCGCCGTTGCAGCTCGGGCACCACCTCGCGGGCAAAGTCTTCCAGCCCCCCGGCAGATGCGGCACGAGGATATTGAAACCATCCGCTGCACCCTGTTCGAACCAGCGCTGCAGCTCGTCGGCGATCTGCGTGGGTGTGCCGATCAGGCTGTAATGCCCGCGACCGCCGGCAATTCGCCGGCCCAGTTGTGCCAGTGTCAGATGCTCGCGTTCGGCCAGCTCGCTCAACAGTTGCTGGCGGCTACGCTGCCCGCTGTCGGTCAACGGCAGCGCCGGCAACGGCCCGTCCAGCGGGTAGTCGGACAGGTCGAAATTGCCCAGCATGCGCCCCAGCAACGCGACGCCCACTTCAGGTTCAACCAGCGCCTGGAACGCGGCGAATTTGGCCTGCGCCTCGGCTTCGGTCTGCCCGACCACCACAAACATGCCGGGCATGATTTTCAGCGCGTCCGCCTCACGTCCATACCGGCTCAACCGCGCCTTGAGGTCGGCATAGAACGCCTGGCCATTGGCCAGCGACGTCTGTGCAGTAAACACCACCTCGGCGGTCTGCGCGGCCAGCTCGCGGCCCGCTTCGGAAGAGCCGGCCTGCACGATCACCGGCTGGCCCTGGGGCGAGCGCGCCACATTCAACGGGCCCTTGACCCGGAAGTGTTCGCCGACATGCTCCAGCACATGCCGCTTGCTCGGGTCGTAATAGGTGCCACTGGCTTTGTCGCGTACAAAGGCATCGTCTTCCCAGCTGTCCCACAGGCCGGTGACCACTTGGTGAAACTCGCGCGCGCGGCTGTAGCGCTCAGCATGGCCCAGGTGTTCCTCGCGCCCGAAGTTCTGCGCTTCGGCGGCGTTGTCCGAGGTCACCAGGTTCCAGCCGGCGCGCCCGCCGGACAAGTGATCCAGCGAGGCGAATTTACGCGCCACATGGTAAGGCTCGTTATAGCTGGTGGTCGCCGTGGCGATCAGGCCGATATGCTCCGTCACTGCACTCAACGCCGACAGCAATGTCAGCGGTTCGAAATGGTCCGAGCGCGCCATATGGCTGGCGACCTCACCGGTGGCGGCAGCGATGCTGTCTGCCACGAACAGCGCATCGAACTTCGCCGCCTCGGCAACGCGCGCCAGGTGTTTGTACTGGGCGAAATCCAGCCCGGCATTCGCCGGCACGTCCGGGTGGCGCCAGGCGGCGACATGGTGCCCGGTGGCCATCAGGAAGGCGCCGAGTTTCAGTTGACGGCTCATGCTTAGAAATCCTTGCGCAGTTGCACGCCGAAGTAACGTTCATCGTCACGGGGCACGGCGCGGTAGATGTAGTTGCCGCCGGTGGCCAGCAGCGGTGAGTAGGACTTGTCGGCAAGGTTCTTGGCCAGGAACGCCACGCGCCAGCCGTTGCTGTAGTCGGCCAGGGCCACGCTGGCGTTCCAGATGCCGTAGGCGCCTTGCTTGGTGTCGACATTCTGGCTGATGTCGTACTGCACTTCGCTCTGCCAGCTGTAATCGGTGCCCAGTTCGATGTCCAGGCCGTTATCCAGCGGGATTGTGTAGTCGGCGCGCACGTAGCTTTTCCAGTCCGGGCTGTAAGGCAGCGGCTTGCCATTGACATTACAGGTGGCCGCCGCGCCCGCCGGGCAGGCGAATTCATCGATGCGTGCACGGGTGTAGGCCAGGGCACCCGAGAATTTCAGCTGTTGGGTGGCCTGCAAGGCGTAATCCAGTTCGACGCCCTCGGTGCTGACGCTGCCGGCGTTGATCAGGCGCGTGACCACCTGCCCGGCAACCGTGTCGAAAAAGTTGGCCTGGTAGTTGTCGTAATCGCTGTGGAACACCGCCAGGTTGGTGGTCAGGCGGTTGTTCCAGGCCGTGGCCTTGATCCCGGCTTCCCAGGTGTTGGAGGTTTCCGGCTTGAGCGCGTCGGTGTCACGCGCCAGCATGTTGAAGAACACGTTGTACGCCGGGCCTTTGTAGCCGCGCGAGTAAGTGAGGTAGCTGGTGATGTTGTCGGTGATGTCGTACTGCACGCCGAGGCGGCCGGACCAGCCATCCTCATCCACCGAGCCGGAACTCGAGGTGGCCGGTTGAATCCCGCTGACCAGGGTGGCCGAGGTGGAGGTGCGACGGTGATCGTATTTCAGGTCGTCGTGGGTATAGCGCAGGCCGGCGATGCCGCGAAAGCGCGAGGTGAAATTCAGCGTGGTCTCGCCGAATACCGCGTAGCTGTCGCTGGTGGTGCTGTAGTCGGCGATCCCACGGTCGGTGCGTGTGGTGGTCGTCAGCGTGCGCTGGTAGGTCTCTTTGTCTTTGCCGTGCATGTAGAACAGGCCGCCGACGTACTCCAGGAATTCACCTTTGGGCGAGGCCAGGCGCAGTTCCTGGGAGTATTGATCGAAGGCCAGCTCGCCTTTGTCGGCGGTGCCGGGGAACGCGGCGGTGACGCTGCCGAGGCGGTCGCCATCCTGGTACTGGGTGTTGTCCCAGCCGCGCCAGGCGGTGATCGAGGTCAGGGTGTAGTCGCCCAGGTTCCAGTCCAGTTGCGCAGACAAGCCCTTGTTGGTGTCTTCCACATGGCTGCGGGTGTCGGTGTTGATATCACGGTTGTCGCTGGAGGCGCGCACCGGGTTCAACGCATTGGCGAAGGCCGGGGTCAGGGACTTGCTCACCACGCCATTCGGCGCATCGTCGTGGGACTGCATGTAGTCGGCGATCAGGGTCAGTTTCACGTCGTCATTCGGGGTGAATTCCAGTTTGCCGCGAATGCCCTTGTGGTTGTAGCCGTTGACCTCCTGGCCATTATGTTGGTTGTCGACGTTGCCATCGTAGCTGCCGAACAACGTGCTGATCGAGCCCTTGAGCACGTCCGGCACCAGGCTGCCGCCGATACCGAAGCGGGTACGGCTTTCATTGCCGCTGTAGTAGGACTGGTCGATATAGCCATGGGTTTCGGCCGTCGGCGCCTTACTGGTGATGTTCAGCACGCCAGCCGAGGCGTTCTTGCCGAACAGCGTGCCTTGCGGGCCGCGCAGTACTTCGATGCGCTCCAGGTCGAGCAGGTCGAGGGTGGCCTGGCCGGGGCGCGCGTAGACCACTCCGTCGACTACGGTGGCCACGGTCGGCTCGACGCCAGGGGAGGTGGAAATGGTGCCGACGCCGCGCACGAACAGCGACGTGTCCTTGTTCGATGCGCCGGTGCGGAAGTTCAGTGACGGCACTTGTTGTGCGATGCTCGCCACGCCGTTGCGGTTGTCGCGCTCCAGTTGCTCGCCGTCCAGGACGGAGACCGCCACCGGGACTTTTTGCAGCGACTCTTCGCGGCGAGTGGCCGTGACCGTGACGGACTTGAGCGTCGGTTCCGCCTCGTCGGCGGCAAAGGCGCCGGGTACTGGGAGGGCCGTCAAACCGGCGAGTAAAAACAAGTGAGTGCGTCTGTGCATGCTGTGTCCGCTCGAAAGAAATGCCCTGAACCGCTGCGGTTCTTGCGACCGTCAGCGCCTGTGAAACTGTCTTGGGCATTCGCTCGAGCGAGTAGCAGACAACGCGCTTTGTTAGCGCTAACATCGGCATTATTGGTAGGTCTGGTTTAGAGCGTCAAATACTAAAAAATTAGTCCTATATTCTTTTTGGTTTTTAACAGGATCATCCCGTGAGCGAAGACAAACCGCGCAAACGCCGTGGCGCCGGGCGCGTCACCTTGAACACCGTGGCGCGCCAGGCTGGGGTATCGGCGATTACCGTGTCGCGCTATTTCAACCAGCCGGAACAGGTCTCGCCCGAGCGTCGCGAGCGCATCGCCGCGGTAGTCGCCGAACTCGGCTATGTGCCCAACCTGGTGGCCGGCGGGCTGGCTTCGGCGCGGGGGCGGATCGTGGCGATGGTGATCCCGAACATCTCGGGGCCGATCTTCGCCAATACCATCCAGGGTTTCAGCGACACGCTCAGCCGCCACGGTTACCAACTGTTGCTGGCGTCCAGTTACTTCAGCGCCGAACAGGAAGAAAGCGCGGTGCGCGCCTTCCTCGGCTGGTCGCCGGCGGCGCTGGTGCTGACCAGTCGCTTCCACAGCGCGGGCACCGAAAAGATGATCGCCGACGTCGATATCCCGGTGGTGGAAACCTGGGACTACGTGCCCGAGCGCGAGCCGTTGCAGATCGGCTTCTCCCACTACGATGTGGGCGTCACGGCCGCGCGCTACCTGCATGGCCAGGGCTATCGGCGCATCGCCTTCGTGCAGAACAGCGCCCCGGGCGACTTCAGCGCGTTGGAACGGCGAGACGGGTTCGCCGCGACGCTGACGGCGTTGGGCGTCGCCCCCTGGGTATTCGCCCCCGACGCTGACCGCGCGCCCTTTGAAGCGGGCAAGCAGGCGATGGAAACCCTGATGGGCCATGCGACACCGCCCGACGCGATCTTCTTCGCCAATGACAACCTGGCCGCCGGCGGCCTGTTGGCCGGGCAGCGTGCCGGCGTGAAGATCCCGCAGGACTGCGCGGTGCTGGGGTTTGGCGATTATCCGTTTGCCGAAATGTTGTTGCCGAGCCTCAGTACGATCAAACCGCCGGCCCTGGATATCGGTGTATTAGCAGCGACGCGGGTTCTGCAAAGTTTGGGCGTATTGCCGGTTGAAGAGGAAGTTCAGCGCTTGAATCTTTTGCAATGTCGCTTGATCGAACGCGAAAGTGCCTGAATAACTAAGCACGTGGCTAATTGCAATTAGCCAAATCCTGACGGCAGGTAACGAAGGCTTTAAATCAAGGGTTGTACCGGAAATCCGGGACAGTCCTTGGCTATTCTTTTCAGTTTGTTTCCGAGCTTCCGGAACTAGCGTTGTAACTTCCAGTCGATAACCCCGGTTAACTTCGACTGCGGCGTGGCGAACTAATGGCCTTTTACCTTTAATGCCCAGTAGTTCCAAATAGCCATACTTTCTCGCAATCAGACACCCACTATTATGTCGTCCATGCCTATCGATGCCTGCCATCTGCAGATACCGCACACCGACCAAGTGTGCGCGTGGCTGATGCAGCACGCCGGGCTGAAAACCGTCGACCTGGAGCGTGCCCGGCGCTTGTCCACCGATGCCGGCGACCTGCTGGGGCTGCTCACGCGCCTGGGGCTGGTCTCGGACATCGAACTGGCGCGTGCCTGGGCCGGCCTGCTCGGTGCGCCGCTGTTGCTGGCGGATGCCGCGCCGCCGCTGCTCGACCCTTTGCCGGTGCTCACCGAGCGCTTCATGCGCCACTACCAAGTGGTGCCCATGGGCTGGAACCAGGGCGGGCTGCGCGTGCTCGCGGCCAACCCGTCGCAGGCCTATCCGTTCCAGGCCCTGGCCTACGCCTGCCAGGTGCCGGTGTGGCTGGCGATCGGCCCGCGTACTGAAGTCGACACGCTGATCGAGCGCTATTACGGCCAGGGGCGTTCCGCCATGGGCACGCTGATCGAGAACCTCGATGAGCAGGGCGGCGCGCTGGAAGATATCGAACACCTCAAGGACATGGCCTCCGAAGCGCCGGTGATTCGCCTGGTCAACCTGATCCTGCAGCGCGCCGTGGAACAGCGCGCGTCGGATATCCATATCGAACCCTTCGAAAACCAGCTCAAGGTGCGCTACCGCATCGACGGCGTGCTGCATGACGCCGAGGCGCCGCCGGCCAGTTCGTCGGCGGCGGTGATCTCGCGGGTGAAAATCATGGCGCGCCTGGACATCGCCGAGCGGCGCCTGCCCCAGGACGGGCGGATCATGTTGCGTATCCAGGGCAAGGAACTGGACCTGCGGGTCTCCACGGTGCCGACCAGTTTCGGCGAGTCGGTGGTGATGCGCCTGCTGGACCGGCAAACCGTGCAGTTCGACTTCCCCAGCCTGGGCTTCGACGGCCAGCGCCTGGCGGCCTTCCTCGATCTGCTGGAGCGGCCCCACGGCATCCTGCTGGTCACCGGGCCCACCGGTTCGGGCAAGACCACCACGCTGTACACCGCGTTGGCGCGGCTCAACACCACCGAACGCAAGATCATCACCGTCGAAGACCCGGTGGAGTACCAACTCGAAGGCATCAACCAGATCCAGGTCAAGCCGGCCATCGGCCTGGACTTCGCCGGTGCGCTGCGCTCCATCGTGCGCCAGGACCCGGACGTGATCATGATCGGCGAGATCCGCGACCTCGAAACCTGCCGCATCGCTATCCAGTCTTCCCTCACCGGCCACCTCGTGCTGTCCACCCTGCACACCAACAGCGCCGCCGCGAGTATCACGCGGCTGCTGGACATGGGCGTGGAGAGTTACCTGATCGCCTCGACCGTCAGCGGCATCCTGGCGCAGCGCCTGGTGCGACGGCTGGATCCGGCCACGCGCGTGGCGTTCGAAGCACCGCCGGAACTGGTCGAGGAACATGGCCTCGACCGCCTGACCGAACAGCGCCCGATCCTGCTCTACCGTGGCAGTTATCACGGCCGCAGCGCCATCACCGAACTGTTGGTGATGAACGATGAACTGCGCAGCCTGCTGATGCGCCACGCCGACGCCGACACCCTGGAGCAGGCCGCCCGTCGTGCCGGCTTGCGCACCTTGCATGAAGAAGGCCTGCGCCAGGCCTTGGCGGGCATTACCTCGCTGGAAGAAGTACTGCGCGTCACCCGTGGAGAGGGCGCGTGAGCCTGTTCAAATTCCGCGCCCTGGACAGCCAGGGTGCCACGCAGAGCGGCACGTTGGATGCCGCCGACCAGGCTGCCGCCGTCGCCGCCTTGCACAAGCGCGGCTTGTTGCTGCTGAACATCGAAGCGGCGGGCAGCCGACTGTTGCGCAACACGCGCGGGCCGTTGAAGGGCGCAGCGCTGGTGAGTTTCACCCAGCAACTGGCCACGCTGTTGGGCGCCGGCCAGCCCCTGGAACGTGCCCTCGGCCTGTTGCTCAAACAGCCCGGCCCGCCCGCGGTGCGCGCGTTGATCGAACGCATCCGCGAGCAGGTCAAGGCAGGCCAGACGTTATCCGCGGCGCTTGCGCAAGAGGGCGACAACTTTTCCCCGCTGTACCTGAGCATGGTGCGTGCCGGTGAAGCTGGCGGCGCGCTGGAAAGCACCTTGCGCCAGCTCAGCGATTACCTGGAGCGCAGCCAGTTATTAAGGGGCGAAGTGATCAATGCGCTGATCTATCCCGCGTTCCTGGTGGTCGGCGTGCTCGGTTCCCTGGCGCTGCTGCTGGCATATGTGGTGCCGCAATTCGTGCCGATCTTCGAGGACCTGGGCGTGCCGATTCCATGGATCACCGAGGTGATTCTCGCGCTCGGCCAGTTCCTCGGTCGGTATGGCCTGGCGGTGTTGGCGGCATTGATCGTGATGGCCTGGACACTCGCCGCGCGCCTGCGCGATCCCCTGCGCCGGCAACGCCACGACCGGCGCCTGCTCGGCCTGCGCGTGATCGGTCCGCTGTTGCAGCGGGTCGAAGCCGCGCGTCTGGCACGGACCCTCGGCACCTTGCTCAGCAACGGCGTGGCGCTGCTGCAAGCGTTGGTGATCGCGCGGCAGGTCTGCAGCAATCGCGCGCTGCAGGCCCAGGTGGCGCAGGCGGCGGAGTCGGTGAAAGGCGGCGGCACCCTGGCCAGCGCGTTCGGCAGCCAACCGCTGCTGCCGGAGCTGGCCCTGCAAATGATTGAGGTCGGCGAACAGGCCGGTGAACTGGACAGCATGCTGCTCAAGGTGGCCGACATTTTCGACGTCGAGGCCAAGCGCGGCATCGACCGCCTGCTCGCCGCGCTGGTGCCGTCGCTGACTGTGGTCATGGCCGTGCTGGTGGCGGTGATCATGCTGGCGATCATGCTGCCGCTGATGAGCCTGACCAGCAATATATGAACCTTCAAGGAGCCACACCGATGAAATCTTCACGCCGCCAACGCGGTTTCACCCTGCTGGAAATGCTCGCGGTGATCGTGCTGCTCGGCATCGTCGCAACCATTGTGGTGCGCCAGGTCGGCGGCAATGTGGACAAGGGCAAATACGGCGCGGGCAAGGCGCAGCTGGCGAGCCTGAGCATGAAAATCGACAGCTACGCCCTGGATGTCGGCTCGCCGCCCAACAACCTGCAGCAGTTGGTGGACAAGCCCGGCAACGCGGCCAGTTGGGCCGGGCCATACGCCAAGCCGTCGGACCTCAAGGACCCGTTCGGCCACGCCTTCGGTTATCGCTTCCCCGGTGAACACGGCGCTTTCGACCTGATCTTCTACGGTCAGGACGGCCAACCGGGCGGCGACGGCTACAGCGCCGACCTGGGCAATTGGGAGTAACCCGGCGATGGCCCAGCGCGGCTTTACCCTGCTGGAGATGCTGGTGGTGATCCTGCTGCTGGGCGTCGCTGCCGGGCTGCTGGGGCTGGGGGTGCGCCAGGGGCTGCAGGCGGCGCAGGAGCGGCGGGTGGTCGGGCAACTGGTCGATGCGCTGCGTACCACGCGGGCCGGGGCGATTGTCGACGGCCAGGTAGCGCGCACGGCATTTGATTTGCCGGGCAGGACTTTCCAGGCGCCGGGCCGTGCGCTGCAACACTGGCCGCCTGAGTTGCAGGTCAGGTTGCACACGGCTGAACAGGCGGGATCGGCCATCGAGTTTTACCCCGATGGCAGTTCCACCGGCGGCCATCTGGTGTTGGCCAACGGCAGTCGGCGTTGGCGCATAGATATCGGCTGGCTGACCGGCAGCGTCCAGTCCCGGGTGCTGCCATGAAACGCCAGGCGGGGTTCACCCTGCTCGAAATGCTCGCGGCGTTGACGCTGATGGCGGTGTGCAGCACGGTGCTGCTGGTCGCGTTCGGCCAGAGCGCGCGCTCGTTGGCACACGTTGCCCGCAGCGATCGGCTCACCCACGTGGCGCTCACCGTGCTGGACCAGGAAGCGGCCGGGCGCCTGGTCGAAGGGCGCAGCCAGGGCGAACTGGATGGCATCCATTGGCAACTGACCCGTACCCGCCAGCAGCCGCAGCTGTTTCGCCTCGACCTGAGCGTGCGCGAAGGCCAGCACCAGGCGCACTTCAGCACCCTGAAGGCACGCCTGTGACGCGCCGCGAGCAGGGCTTCACCTTGCTGGAAATCCTTGTGGTCCTGAGTTTGCTCAGCGTGTTGCTGGTGCTGGTCGGCGGCGCATTGCTGGGCGCCAATCGCGCGGTGGCCAAGGCCCAGCGCTACACGGTCAGCCTGGATGAAAGGCGCGCCGCCCAGCAGTTTTTGCGCACGGCGATCAGCGAAGCGCTGCCCCTGGATGTGACCGAGGACGACAGCCAGGCCGAGGGCTTTTTTGTCGGCACGCCCGAGCGCCTGCAGTTTGTGGCGACCTTGCCCGGTGTGCTCGGCGGCGGCATTCAACGCTTCACGGTGCAAAGGACCGGGCAGCAATTGCAGGTGGCGTTTTCGCGCTTGGAATCGGCCAGCACCGTCGCGCGTGATGAGCCGCAGGTGCTGCTCGACCACCTGCAAAGGCTGCAATTGAGCTATCGCGGGCTATCCCCGCTGGGGCAACCGACTGGTTGGATCGACACCTGGCCGTGGCCCCGGCGCCTGCCGACGGCGGTGCGTATCGCCGCGCATGTCGACGGACCGGTGCCCTGGGTGACCCAGGTGATAGCCCTGCGCCTGAACCTGTCCAGCGGGAGCGTCGAGGAATGAGGCGCCAGCGCGGTGCCGCGCTGCTGCTGGTGCTGTGGGTGCTGGCCTTGCTCGCCGTGTTGCTCGGCGGCCTGGCCGGCTGGGTGCAACTGGAAAGCCGCCAGGCCCTGTGGCTGCGCCAGCACACCCAGACCGTACTGGCCGCCGAAGCCGGCATCGCCATGGCCATGGCCATGGCTGATCGACACTGGATCGCCGATGGCCTCGACAGGGCCTTGAGTTTTGATGACGCGCAGGTGCAGGTGAATCTGCGCAGCGAGCGCGGCAAGCTCTACCTGATCAACGCCGAGGCGCAGGACCTCATGCGCCTGGCCCTGGCCTGCGGCGCCAGTCCGGCCGAGGCCGGGCAGTGGGTCAAGGCGCTGGAGGCGCGACGCAACCAGGGCCTGGCGCCGTTTCGGGTGCTGGAAGAAGTGCGCCAGTTGCCCGGCATGACCCAGGCGCTGTACAGCCAACTGCTGCCCGAGATCACCTTGTGGAGCGACCTCGATCGCCCCGACCCGGCCTTCGCCAGTCCCTTGATGCGCCAGGCACTCAACCTGCCACACGCGGACGCCGAGGGCGCCGACCCGGGCGAAGTGCTGGTGGTCGACAGCCGCGCCCAACGCCCCGGCGGCTATCAGGCCCGGCTGCAAGTCACGGTTTTATTGAGCCCATCGGAGGACAGCGCACAACCCTACCGGGTGCTGCGTTGGCAAGAATGAATCGACTCGAACCCATCGCCCGGCACTGGCGTGGCAGCCTGCTGCAACAAGGCTGGCGCCTGTGGCTCGCGGAACTGCGCGGTTGCCTGCCGCGTTGGCTGGTGCTGCGCGAACCGCCGGAGCAGATCCACCCGTGGCCGCTGACGGCGCCGGTTGCCGTGGATAGCACGCGCCAGGTGCTGATGCTCGCGCCAGAGGCGGTGTTGCTGCAAACCGTGCAACTGCCGCTGGCAGCTGCGCGCAATCTCAACGCCGTGGTCGGCTATGAACTGGACCGCTACACGCCGTTCGAAGCCGAACAGCTGTACTTCGTCGCCCGCCAGGAACGGCGCACGTCCAGCCACCTTGAGGTGACATTGGTCGCCATCCTGCGCGAGCGCCTGGACCAGATCCTCATCGACTGCGCAGCGTTCGGCCTGCATCCCCATCGGGTGGATGTGGCCAACCTGGGCATCGACCTGCTTCCGGCGCCGCTGCGACCGCGTCAACGCCCGGTGGGCAAGGGCTTGCAACGCAGCCTGCCGTGGCTGTGCGGCGCCTTGCTGATCGCGGCGATGCTGCTGTGGCTCAACGACCGCCAACGCGTGCTCGACGCCATGCACGCCAGTGTCCAGCAGCAAAAGGCCGAGGTCGCGCACGTGCATGCGCTGCGCCAGCAACTGCTCACCACGCGTGGTGCGGCGCAGTACCTGACCCGGCGCAAACTGGCGCAACCGCCCCTGGCTGCGCTGCTCAATGACTTGACCACCTGCCTGCCCGCCGACACCTGGCTCGACCAACTGGATGTGAAGGACGGCGAGATTTCGTTTGCCGGGCAAAGCGCCAAAGCCAGCGCCCTGATTACCCGGATCAAGGGCTGTCACAGCCTCGAAAACGCCCAGTTCGAAGGGGTGATTCAACCCGATGCCCGCACCGGCAAGGACCAGTTTGCCTTGCGCGCGCATCTACGCCAGGAGGCCGCCGATGCGCCGACCCCTCACACCCCGTGAACGTCGCGGCGCGGCCTTGCTGTTGTTGGCCATGGTGGTCGGCGCGGCCTATTGGCTGCTGATCGACAGCTGGTTCGCCGGCCCCCTGCGCGCCATGGGCGAACAGGCCGAGCAACTGCGCGAGCAGCAGCAACGCTACGCCGGCGTGCTGCGCCAGGGCGACTCCCTGCGCCAGCAACTGGAGCAGGCCAGGCAGGACCCGGCCAGCAGCACCAGCCTGTTGCCCGGGGATGACCCCGACGTGGTCGCCGCCGACCTGATGCAGCGCCTCGCCGACCTGATCAACAGCCACGCCAACCTCGGCGGCGGCTGCAGCCTGACCCAGCGCCAGCCGATCACCCCGGAGCAGGACGACGGCGAGCCCTATCGCCAGGTCAAGGTCAGCCTCACCCTCAACTGCGCCATCGAGCCGCTCACGGCGATCCTGCACGAGCTGGAATACCAGCCGCCGTTCCTGTTCGTCGATGCACTGCGCGTGCGCCGTAGCCAGCAGGCCCCGGCCAGTGGCGGCGCGGGCCAACTGGTGGTGCACCTGCTGGTGCGCGGCTATCTGCAACCGCAGGGGGCGCGATGATCAGTGCCTTGCGCCCCCTTGAATGGGGCTTGCTGGTCCTGGCTGCCGCCTTGGCCGTGTTGATGGCGGTGATCCTCAGCAGCATCGGCGATGAACCGCAGTGGTTGCCCGAGCCCGCCGCGCGTGCCCATCCTTCGGCCAGGGTGCAAGTGGCGCCCAGCGTGCCGTTGGAAAGCCTCGCCGCCACCTGGCAGGCGCCGCTGTTCAGCCCCGATCGCAGCCCCGATCGCGTGGTCGGCAAGGCCCAGGTGTCGAGCCTGGCCAACCTGACCCTCAGCGGGATCATGATCACCGGCAACCTGCAAATGGCGATGCTCAAGCAGGCCGATGGCCGCGGGTTGACCGTGCGCCTGGGGCAGACCCTGCCCAACGGCTGGCGCCTGGAACACCTGACCCCGCAATACGCCCGTTTTGTGCTGGACGGCCGCACGCAAACCTTGAGCCTCTACGCCAGGCGCTTGCCGCCGCCGTCCTCCCGCCCACCGACTTCTCTTCCCCGCGAGCCCCTCCCTTGATCGATATGCGCACCTCAACGTTTTGCCTGGCCACCGCCATTGCCCTGGGTGGCTGTGGCGCCTTTCCCGAGCGTCTCGAGCCGGACGACGATCTGCTCCACGAAGCCATGCAAGGCACCGGTTCGCAACGTCCGCCCAGCGCACCGCCCGTGGCCGAAAAACCGCAGGCGGCCATCCCTGCGCCGCCGCAGCGCCAGCTGATTCGCGGCAACCAGCAGTTCGTGCGCCAGCCCGCCGCCACGGCGCCGGGGAAGGAGGAGGGCAGCGGCGATATCGTGTTCAACTTCCAGGACCAGCCCATCGAAGCGGTGATCAACAGCGTGATGGGCGACCTGTTGCATGAAAATTACAGCATCGCCCAGGGCGTGAAGGGCAATGTCAGCTTTTCCACCTCCAAGCCGGTGGACAAACAGCAGGCGCTGTCGATCCTCGAAACCCTGCTGTCGTGGACCGACAACGCCATGATCCGCCAGGGCCAGCGCTACGTGATCCTGCCGGCCAACCAGGCCGTGGCGGGCAAGCTGGTGCCGCAAATGCCGGTGGCCAAGCCGTCCAGCGGCTTGTCGGCGCGGCTGTTTGCGTTGCGGTATATCTCGGCGACCGAGATGCAGAAACTGCTCAAGCCGTTCGCCCGGGAGAACGCATTCTTGCTGGTGGACCCGGCGCGCAACGTGCTGAGCCTGGCGGGTACCCCGGATGAACTGGCCAATTACCAGGACACCATCGACACCTTCGACGTGGACTGGCTCAAGGGCATGTCGGTGGGCGTATTCGGCCTGCAACGTGCCTCGGTGGCCGAGCTGATGCCCGAGCTGCAGAGCCTGTTCGGCCCGGACAGCGGCATGCCCCTGGCCGGCATGTTGCGGTTTTTGCCGATCGAGCGCACCAATTCGGTGGTGGCGATCTCTTCACAGCCGCAGTACCTCAGCGAAGTGGGCGACTGGATTCGCACCATCGATGAAGGCGGCGGCAACGAGCCGCAGATGTACGTCTACGATGTGCGCAACATGAAAGCCTCCGACCTGGCCAAATACCTGCGGCAGATCTACGGCAATGGCGCGATCAAGGACGACACCCCGGCCAGAGTCGCACCGGGTCTGCGCACCACCACCCTGTCGTCGCTCAACAGCACCGGCGGCTTGCAGAACACTCCGCCACCGCCTGCCGATGAGCCCGAAGCCACCGAGGAAACACCACCCGCCGCGTCGGATAAAAGCCTCGAGGCCGGCACCCGCATCACTGCACAACAAAGCAGTAACCAACTGCTGGTGCGCACCCGCCCGGCACAGTGGAAAGAGATCGAAGCCGCGATCAAGCGGCTCGACAACCCACCGCTGCAAGTGCAGATCGAGACCCGCATCCTCGAGGTCAAGCTCACCGGCGAGCTGGACCTCGGCGTGCAGTGGTACCTGGGTCGCCTCGCGGGCAATTCCGCCAGCACCACGGTGGCGAATGCGTCGGGCAGCCAAGGCGCCCTGGGTGGCGGCGGGGCAGGGCTGGGCGCGACGGATTCGCTGTTCTACTCCTTCGTCAGTTCCAACCTGCAAGTGGCCCTGCATGCCCTGGAAACCAACGGCCGCACCCAGGTGCTGTCGGCACCGTCGCTGGTGGTGATGAACAACCAGCCGGCGCAGATCCAGGTCGGCGACAACATTCCCATCAGCCAGACCACGGTGAACACCGGCGATGCGGACACCACCTTGAGCAGCGTCGAATATGTACAGACCGGGGTGATCCTGGATGTGGTGCCGCGCATCAATCCGGGTGGCCTGGTGTATATGGATATTCAACAGCAGGTCAGCGACGCCGAGAACTCGGGTTCCAACAGCGACACGCCGGTGAACCCGCGCATCTCCACGCGCTCGGTGTCGACCCAGGTCGCGGTGCAGAGCGGGCAGACGGTATTGCTCGGTGGGTTGATCAAGCAGGACAACGCCGAGAGCGTCAGCGCGGTGCCGTACCTGGGGAAAATCCCCGGGTTGCGGTGGTTGTTCGGCAATACCAGCAAGTCCAAGGATCGCACCGAGTTGATAGTGTTGATCACGCCCAAGGTGATCACCAGCAACGGCCAGGCGCGGCAGGTGACAGATGATTATCGGCAGCAGATGCAGCTGCTGCGGCCTTGAGGCCGACCGGTTTGGTCAACATGAAGGGGCTGGCTTGCCGGCGATGGCGTCACCTGGGTATGCCTGATTTACCGAGGTGATGCCATCGCAGGCAAGCCAGCTCCCACAGAAAAGCCAATCAGCTTTTGATCTGGCTTTTGATCTGGCTTTTGATCCGGCTTTTGATCTTGATCCTCAGGCGCCCCATTAACCACGCTGGCCGGAACTCGATATTGATTTGGGGGGTAAACCGGCAGGGATGCCGGTTTAGCCGCCCCGCGCCATGGATGGCGCGTGGCGGCGGCCCCCCAAATCAATGTCGGATTACGGGCACACCGAGCCTAGGCGAGGTGCCGAGTGGTGGGGCAAGAGCGTTTTGCTTACTTTTGCGCTTTTCAAAAGTGAGCCGCCGTAAGGGCGGAACCCATAGCCGCCGTTACCAAAGAAACGGATATGCTCCCCCTATAATCTCAAAAAGACATTACTAACAAGAATAAAACAAATCAAAAATAATGAATTTAGAGAATATTAGCTTATGCCCAAATAGCATTATATTTTTGATATCCATTCCTTTATGTTGAATCCAACAGCCTACCCCTGACCTCGGATGGTACCCAGCGTAATTCAGATTCTGCCCGCCACAACCGGGTCACGCGCCCCGCGGCAGAATCGTTGGAAGGGAGTTCAACGTATGTTGCCAATTCAATCCCCACACCTGCCCCACACCTAGTTCCAATCGCCGCAACACCCCTCGAAAAAACATCGAGCACCGCGCACGACCGCGTGATTGCCCGACCTCGCGATTTGGAAAGTCTGGAGTGGCTATGAAGCACGTTTTACAACCGACCGCCGTAGTGGCCCTGGCAATCCTGGCCGCTGCGGCCCAGGCCCAGGACGACAGCACCCTGTCTACCGTGGTGGTCACCGGTAACCGTGGCGCCGAACAGCGCACGGTCACCAGCAGCCCGGTGCCGATCGATGTGGTCAGCGCCAAGCAATTGCAGAGCACCGGCAAGCCCGGTCTGATGGAAGCCCTGAGCGCGGTGATCCCGTCGCTGACCCTGCCGGAAAAGACCGGCTGGGACGCCAGCGGCATTGCCCGCGCACCCAACCTGCGTGGCATGAGCGCCGCCGAAGTGCTGGTGCTGGTCAATGGCAAGCGCCGCCACACGGCCGCGACCTTGAATATCAACGGCATCAACACCGGCGCGGCGCCGGCCGACCTCGACCTGATCCCCATCAGCGCCATCGACCATGTGGAAGTGCTGCGCGACGGTGCCGCTGCCCAGTACGGTTCGGATGCCATCGCCGGGGTGATCAACGTGATCCTCAAGGCCGACACCAGCGGCACCTCGGTGACCAATGTCGGCCAGGGTTATGACGGCAAGAAGCAGACCGTGCAGCAAAGCCTCAACAAGGGCTTTGAAATCGGCAACGGCGGCATCGTGCAACTGGCGCTGGATGCGCGCAGCCAGAACGATGACAACAAGGCCAGCGCCAACGGCTACACCTACGCCCAGGCCTATGAGCAGGCCGGGCGCTCGACCTACGGCGGCTACGGCACCCCCAAGACCAACCTGCTGACCCTGGGCTACAACGCCGAGTTGCCGATCGACGACAGCTTCAGCCTCTACTCCTTCACCACGTATTCGCGACGCAAGGCCGAGCAGGGCCAGAACTTCCGCCTGCCGACCATCACCAACACCATTACCACCGGACCCAACGGTTACCCTGGCGGCTACACGCCGACCTGGTTTATCGACGAGGACGATTTTCAGGCGGCGTTGGGTGGCAAAGGCACGGTCGGCGAGTGGGACTGGGACTTGTCCACCACCTACGGGCGCAACGACGCAGAGCAGGGCACCACGCATAACCAGAACCCGTCGCTGGGCGAGGCCACGCCGAACCACTTCACCTCCGGCACCTGGATTTCCACCGAACTCACCACCAACCTCGACTTCAAGCGCGGCTTCGACATCGGCCTGCAAAAGCCCCTGGACCTGAGTTACGGCTTCGAGCATCGACGTGACACCTATGAGGTCCAGGCCGGTGATTACGCGTCCTATGCCAACGGCGGCTACTGCGTGGCGCCGGGCAACTGTGCATCGTCCGGGGCGCAGGTCACCAACGGCATTTCGCCGGATGAAGAAAGCAGCGCCTCGCGCAACAGCCTGGCCAGCTATGTCGACGTCGGCTTCAACCCTGTGCCGGACTGGTACGTGGGCACCGCCTTTCGCTACGAACACTACAACCAGGGCGTGGGTGCGACCCGCAGCGGCAAGCTGACCACCCGCTATGACTTCACCCCGCAGTTCGCCGTACGCGCCACCGTGAGCAATGGCTTCCGTGCACCGTCCCTGGCCAACAGCCTGTTCAGTGCGCGCTCGACCACGTATGGCGTGGTGAACGGGGTGTACCAGTCGATCAACTACGGCGTGCTGCCGGTCGGTTCGGCAGCGGCCAAGGCCCTCGGTGCCGAGGAACTCAAGCCCGAGCGCTCGACCAACTTCAGCCTCGGTTTCACCCTGACGCCCACCGATCGCCTGAACTTCACCGCCGACGCCTACGTGATCAACCTGCGTGACCGCATCACCCTCACCGGCACCTTGCTGGGCCCTGAAATCACCCAGGTACTGCAAGGCAACGGCATCACCTCCACCTCCGGCGGGCAGTACTTCATCAACGGTGCCGACACCCGCACCAAAGGCCTGGACCTGGTCGGCAACTACAGCCAGGACCTGGGCCAGTACGGCGCGCTGAAGTGGACGGCGGCGTTCAACTGGAACCAGACCAAGATCCTCAACTACAAGGAGTCGACCACGATCCTGGGCACCGCCTATGACCTGATGGACCGCCAGGCGCGCAACCTGATCACCGGTGTGCAGCCCAGCACCAAGCTGATCCTGGGCGGCGACTGGAGCATCGACCGCTTCAACCTCAACCTGGCCCTGACCCGCTACGGCTCCTACAAGGAGGTCAACGTCTCCGATGACCGCAGTCTCGACCGGATCTACAGCGCCAAATGGATCACCGACCTCGACCTTGGCTACAACCTCACCAAAGACCTCAACGTGGCCATCGGGGCCAAGAACCTGTTCGACGTCTACCCCAAGAAACAAGGCGTACCCAGCAGCACCATGGTCAGCAGCTACGGCACCTATTCGCCCTTCGGTTTTACCGGTGGCTACTACTACACCCGCTTGACCTATGCCTTCTAAGGCCGAGGAATAAACCATGCCCATCGTCGCCAAATCCTATGACCTGATTGATGAGGTCACCGACCAGCCGGTTCGCCAGAGCCGTGTCTCCACGCCGATCAAGGCCTTGCAGGTGGTGCCGGCGCGGCACCCCTGGCGCTGGGCAGGGTCGATCTTTGCCGCGCTGGTGCTGCTCGCCATCGTGCACTCCCTGGCCACCAACCCACGCTGGGAGTGGGGCGTGTTTGGGCAGTGGTTCTTCTCGCCGTCGGTGCTGCGCGGCCTCGGCCAGACGCTGTTGCTGACCCTGCTGAGCACCGTGTTCAGCATCGTCCTCGGCACCGCGCTGGCGCTGGCGCGGCTGTCGGGGTCGCCGTTGCTGGCGGCCCTGGCCTGGGGCTATATCTGGTTTTTCCGCTCGATGCCGGCGCTGCTGGTGCTGATCATCCTCTACAACTTCGCCTACCTGTACGACCACATCGTGCTCGGCGTGCCATTCACCAGCGTGGTCTTCGCCGAGTGGTCGACGGTGGACGTGCTCAGCCAATTCACCGTGGCGGTGCTCGGCCTGAGCCTGATGCAGGCGGCCTATGCGGCCGAGATCATTCGCGGCGGCCTGATCGGCGTCGACGCCGGCCAGCATGAGGCCGCGGCGGCCCTGGGGCTGCCGGCTTCGCGGCGGATCTTCCGGATCATCCTGCCCCAGGCGCTGCGCTCGATCCTGCCGTCGGGTTTCAACGAAATCATCGGCCTGGTCAAGGGCACCTCGATTGTCTACGTGCTGGCCCTGCCGGAGCTGTTCTACACCGTGCAGGTTATCTACAACCGCACCCAGGCGGTGATCCCGCTGCTGATCGTCGCGACCGTCTGGTACCTGATCATCACCACCGTGCTCACCAGCGCGCAGTACTACGTCGAGCGCCACTTTGCACGGGGCACCGCGCGCGTGTTGCCGCCTACGCCGCTGCAACGCATACGCGGCTGGCTGAAGGAGAAAACCCATGGCTGAAGCACGCGCAGGGCGTATCCAGATCCAGGGCGTGGGCAAGCGCTTTGGCAACCAGCAGGTGCTCAAGGACATCGACCTGACCATCGATCCGGGCAAGGTCACGGTGATTCTCGGGCCTTCGGGCTCGGGCAAATCCACCTTGCTGCGCACCATCAACCACCTGGAGAAGATCGACAGCGGGCACATCACCATCGACGGTGAATACGTCGGCTACCGGCGCAAGGGCGACCTGCTCTATGAACTCAAGGAGCGCGAGATTCTCAAGCGGCGTATCGACGTCGGTTTCGTGTTCCAGAACTTCAACCTGTTCCCGCACCTCACTGCCTGGGAAAACATCGCCGAGGCGACGCTGGCCCACAAGCGCTGGAGCAAGGCCGAGGCGCAGGCCAAGGCCAGTGAACTGCTGGCCAAGGTGGGCCTGGCCGACAAGGTCGACGCCTACCCGCGCCAGCTCTCGGGCGGCCAGCAACAGCGCGTTGCCATCGCCCGCGCCCTGGCGCTGGACCCCAAGGTGCTGCTGTTCGATGAACCGACCTCGGCCCTCGACCCGGAACTGGTGGGCGAGGTGCTCGACGTGATCAAGGGCCTGACCCAATTGGGCGTGACCCTGGTGATCGTCACCCACGAAATCGGCTTTGCCCGCGAAGTGGCCGACCACGTGGTGTTCCTCTGTGACGGGCAACTGATTGAAGAAGGCCCGCCCGAACAAATTTTCCGCCAACCCCGACATCCCCGCACCGTGGCCTTTCTCGGCAAGGTGCTTTAGTTCAAGGAGTGACTGCCCATGTTTATCACCACAGCCCGCGTGGCCCTGCTGGCGCTGGCCGTCAGCACCGCGCAAAGCGCCTTCGCCGTGCAACAGGTTGACCTCAGCCCTGACCGCGTGCGCATCCATGTGCCGCGCAATGAAGCGGCGATCGCGCAGATCCCGCCAGGCTTCAAGTTCGCCCAGCCGGGCAAGTTCACCGTCGCCGTGTCCGGTGTCGCCGGGCCACCCCTGGCGCTGCTCGCCAGTGACGACAAGACCACCATCGGCAGCGAAGCCGATACCGCGCAACTGGTGGCCGACAGCCTCGGCCTGCAACTCAACGTGGTGCAGACCAGTTGGGAAGACTGGCCCCTGGGTGTCAGTTCGGGGAAATACGACGCGGTGATCAGCAACGTCACGGTGACCGAGGCGCGCAAGAAGCGCTTTGACTTCGCCACCTATCGCCAGGACGTGCTGGGCTTCTACGTGAAGAGCACCAGCAAGATCACCGAGATCAAACAGGCCGAGGACATTGCCGGGCTGAAGATCATCGTCGGCTCCGGCACCAACCAGGAAAAAGTCCTGCTGGCCTGGAACGACGCCAATGAAAAGGCCGGCCGCAAGCCTGCGCTGTTGCAGTACTTCGACGACCAGGCCGCTGCGCAACTGGCGGTGCAGTCCGGGCGCAGTGATGCGCTGTTCGGGCCGAACTCGGTGTACGCCTATTCCGCCGCGATCACCGGAGGCATCAAGCGCGTCGGCACCGTCAACGGTGGCTGGCCGTTGCAGGCGGATATCGCCGTGACCACGCGCAAGGACAATGGCCTGGTCAAGCCGATCCACACCGCGCTGGAAGGCGCGATTGCCGGCGGCCAATACGAGCAGGTGCTGCAACGCTGGGGCCTGGACGTGGAGCGGGTCGACAAGTCGCTGATCAACCCACCGGGCCTGCCGGATTAAGGAGGATTTGACATGGGACTGACACGACGTGAAGCGCTGTCCAGCATTGCTGCGGTCGGCGGCGAAAAAGCCGTCAAGGATGCGCTCGCGGTATTGGGCCTGGGGCCTTCATCCCACCGCCGCCCGCAACCGCTGAAACTCAAGGAAGGCCTGGGGCAGGGCACCCGCGTGCTGGTGCTCGGCGCCGGGATCGCCGGGCTGGTCACCGCGCTGGAGCTGACCCGCGCCGGCTTCAGTGTGCAAGTGCTGGAGGCGCGTGAGCGGGTCGGCGGACGCACCTGGACCCTGCGCAACGGCGACCGCGTCGACTACACGGACGGTCGCACGCAGACCGTGGCATTCGATCAGGGCCTGTATTTCAACGCCGGCCCTGCGCGCATCCCCAGCCAGCACCGCACGATTCTCGACTACTGCAGCGAGCTGGGCGTGCCCCTCGAAGTGCTGGTCAACAGCAGCCATGGCGCCCAGGTGCGGCCGGATGTGAGCAAGCCGGCGTTCACCGTCGGCCAGGCGATCAACGATGCGCGCGGGCACCTGTCCGGGTTGCTGGCCAGGGCGGTGCAGCGCGATGCCCTCGATGATGTGTTGAGCAGTGAAGAACGCACGCGGTTGCTGGCGTTCCTGCAGGTGTATGGCGACCTGTCCCAGGAGCTGGCCTTCGAGGGCACGATTCGTTCCGGGCACCTGGAATCGCCCGCGCATCCTGGTGCCTTGCCGGCCAGCCGTGGTCCGCTGGCGCTGGATCAACTGCTGCACCCGGAACTCTGGGGCGCCTTGTTGCATACCGAGTTTCCGGAATTCTCGGCGACCATGTTCCAGCCGGTCGGCGGCATGGACCGCATCACCGATGCGTTCTACGAGCGGGTCCGTGGACAGGTGCAACTGGGCGCGCAGGTGCGCCAGATCCGCCAGCTGGAAGACGGCGTGGCTGTCACCTACCACGACACCCCGAGTGGCCGTGAACAGGTGGTTCGCGCCGATTACCTGGTCTCGACCCTGCCGTTGCCGCTGCTGGCCAGGCTCGATACGGACTTCAGCGACCCGATCAAGGCCGCCTTGCTCAGCACCCGCAGCGACCAGGCCACCAAAGTCGCCTGGCAATCGCCGCGCTTCTGGGAGACCGACTATCGCACCTACGGCGGCCTGTCCTGGATCGAGCATCCGGCGCGCCTGCTGTGGTACCCCAGCAACGACCTCAACACCCGCGAAGGCCTGCTGGTGGCGGGCTACGTGACCGGGGAGGGCGCCGCGGCCTTTGGCGCCCAGCCGTTCGACAAGCAGTACGCCACCTCCAAGGAAGCCGTGGAGCTGTTGCACCCGGGCTACTCGAAACACCTGCGCAACCCGCTGGCCGTGTCCTGGGAACAGATTCCCTACAGCGAAGGCCCGTGGCTGCAACGCGAACACTTCCCCGCCGACGCCAGTGCCTTGCTCGAACAGGCGCATGGGCGCGTGTACTTCGCCGGCGATGGCCTGGTGCAAAGCGGCGTGGGCATCTGGCAGGAATCGGCGGCCAACTCGGCACGGCATGTGGTCGCGCAATTGGCTGAGCGCGTGACCCAACAAACCCACCTTGCGGCCCTGGCCGCCTCCTGAGGATCAACACCATGAGCGACAGCATTCAACGTACCAGCGTCGGCGATTTCCCGATCTCGCAGACCGTCACCGTGCCGGCTTCCGCCAGCCTGATCTTCGTCAGCGGCACCTTGCCGGACCTGCACGACGCCAATGCCCAGGCGGGCACGCCGGCGGCCTATGGCGATACCGAAGTGCAGACCGTGTCGGTGTTCAACAAGATCCGCAGGATCCTTCAGCAACACGACCTCGACCTGGGCGATATCGTGCAATTGCGCGTGTTCCTGGTCGGCGCCGAAGAGACGGCCGGCAAGCTCGATTTTGCCGGCTTGCAGCGTGGCTATACGCAATTCTTCGGCACGCCCGAGCAGCCGCACAAACCCGCGCGCACGGCGTTGCAAGTGGTGGCGTTGCCACTGCCCGGTGCACTGGTGGAAGTCGAAGCCATCGCCGCCCGCACTGCTTGATGCCAACCAGGAGACCTCCCATGTCCACAGCACCGCGGCAACTCAAATTCGGCGCCATCCTCACCGGTGTCGGCACCGCGCAGAACGAATGGCTGCACCCGCAGATCCCAGGCGATGCCAGTGTCGATATCGACTGGTACCGTGCCCAGGCGCGGCAGGCGGAAGCGGCCAAGTTCGACCTGGTTTTCATCGTCGACAGCCCCTACATCACTGCGGATTCGGCGCCGCATTTTCTCAACCGCCTGGAGCCGCTGACCCTGCTCTCGGCCATCGCCGGGGCGACCTCGAAGATCGGCCTGGTGGCGACACTGACCACCTCCTATACCGAACCTTTCAACGTCGCGCGGCAGTTCGCCTCGCTGGACCTGATCAGCGGCGGGCGTGCCGGCTGGAACGTGGTCACCACGGGCCTTGAAGGCGCGGCTGGCAACTTTGGCCGTGAACAGCATATCGACCATACCGAGCGCTACCGCCGCGCGGCCGAACACCTGGAGGTGGTGCAAGGCCTGTGGGATTCCTACGAGGACGACGCCTTCGTGCGCGACAAAGCCAGCAAGGTCTTTCTCGATCCGCAGCGCCAGCATCGTCTCGACCACCATGGCGAGTTTTTCTCGGTGACCGGGCCGTTGAATATCCAGCGTTCGGCGCAGGGGCAGCCGGTGATTTTCCAGGCGGGCATCTCCGAGTCCGGGCGCAGCCTGGCGGCCAATTATGCCGAGGGGATTTTTGCCGGCGTGGGTAACTTCGAGGACGCCCAGGCCTACTACAGCGACATCAAGCGACGCACCGCAGCGGCGGGGCGCAACCCTGACCACGTGACCATCCTGCCGGGCATTTCGCCGATTATTGCCGACACCGACGAAGAGGCCCAGGCCATCGACCGCGCGCGCAATGGCGAGCTGGACCTGGACAAGGCGCTGGTACAACTGGGGCGGCCGTTCAACTACCACGACTTCAGCCAGTACCCGCTCGACGAACCTTTTCCGGAACTGGGCGACCTGGGCAGCAACGGTTATCGCGGGCATGCCGAGAACATCAAGCAAGTGGCCCGTGACCAGAAGTTGACCCTGCGTCAGGCGGCGCTGCGTTTTGCCAAGCCGTTTTCGAGTTTCGTCGGCTCGCCGAAGACTGTGGCGGACGAGATCGAGCGCTGGTTTGTCGAGGGCGCGGTGGATGGTTTCAACATCCACGTGGGCGCGCCTGCTGGAACATGGACTCCGACAAAGCATGAGCCGTAAAGGCGAATGCTGGGATAACGCTCCGATGGAGCGTTTCTTTGGAAGTTTGAAATCAGAGTGGGTGCCAGAAGCAGGCTACGGGTCGGAACATGAGGCCCGAGCGGATGTGCAGCGCTATGTATCGCGCTACAACATCACCAGGCCGCATAGCTACAACGACTATCGGTCACCAGTCGCCAGGGAGAAGCTGGTGGCGTGAAACCTTAATCGGTGTCCAAGATTACTTGACCAGTTCAAGCCAGCTCCCACATTTGATCTCCGTATGCCCGGGTGCCTAAGCCATACCTCAATTCCTGTGGGAGCAGGCAAGCAAGCTCCTACACGTATCCGCTCTTGATCTAACCACTCAGGCCGGCTGCCAGGCCGCCGTGCTTTTGCTTTTGCTTTTGCTTTTGATCTTGATCTTGATCTAGGCGCCCCATCAAACACGCTGGCCGGAATTCGATATTGATTTGGGGGGTAAACCGGCAGGGATGCCGGTTTAGCCGCCCCGCGCCATGGATGGCGCGTGGCGGCGGCCCCCCAAATCAATGTCGGATTACGGGCACACCGAGCCTAGGCGAGGTGCCGAGTGTTGGGGCAAGAGCGTTTTGGTTACTTTTGCGCTGTTCAAAAGTGACCCGCTGTAAGAGCGGAACCATAGTCGACCATCACCCAAATAACGGATATGCCCCCCATCCCCAAAAACCCCAAAAAAAATGCAATTAACTGATCATCACCTACCAGCATATTAAAAAAAGCTGATTATTAGCATATGACTACAAAGCCTTTTACAGACGTTTCTTAGACGAATACCTTTCAACCCAGCGACAACACACTCGACCCGACCCCTCGCATGGTGGAGGTGAGCACCGACGATACCCACCTGCGAGGGCCCCCTGATCATGACGACCTGACCACACTTCCCGCCGCCACACCGTCCTTGCGTTTCCACTGCCGGCCCTGCCGAGCCACGAATTCGCTCGCCTATAAAAACTGCCTGATCAGGGGTTGCTTGTATGAGTCATTCCACACTGTTCCCGCAAACCATCTACACCTTGCCCTACGACAATAATCGCCTGGCGCTGGGCGCCGTACCCACCCATGACGACCCGCTGCAAGAGCGCCTGCACCGCAAGCAACGCCTGGCCGCCGCCTACCGCCTGTTCGGCCGCCTGGGTTTCGAGGTAGGCGTGGCGGGACATTTCACCGCCCGCGACCCGGTCCATCCCGAGCAGTACTGGATCAACCCGCTGGGCGTGCTGTTCTCGCAGATCACCGTGTCGCACTTGTTGCGCGTCGATGGCAATGGCCAGGTGGTGGAAGGCGAGGGCCTGCTGAATACCAGCGCCCTGGAACTGCACCACGACCTGCAACAGGCACGCCCGGATGTGGTCGGCATTGCGCACTTTCATGGTTTTCATGGCCGCGTCTGGTCGTCGTTGGGCCAGCTGTTCGAGCCGATCACCGCCGAGTCCGGCGCCTTCCTCAATGACCAGGTGATCTTCCCGCGCCACGCCCTGCGCACCGCCAGTGGCGCGCTGGAACAGGACCGCAACATCGTCAGCCAGGCGTTCGTCGAGACCTTCGCCCAGAACAACCTGCTGGTGTGGCAGAACCATGGCCTGTGGGTCACCGGCGCGACGGTAGAAAGCGCCGCCTGGCGGTTCATCCTCGCCGAAGACACCGCCCGCGTGCACCTCGCCGCGCGGTCGGCCGGGCAGCCGCTGGTGCCGCCGGCGGACGCCTTGGAGGGCGGCTTCGACAAGGCCCGCCACGAGTTCTTCGCCTGGCTCAACTTCCTGCCGCTGTGGGACCAGATCCGCACCGAAGAACCCGACCTGCTCGACTGAGGCACCTGCCATGCACACCCTGACTCGTCGGCAATTACTGTTGGCTGGCGGCACCCTCGCGGCTGGCGCGCTGCTGGGCGCCCAGGCCGCCGAACCCTTGCGCGTGTGGCGCTACAAGGGCACCGCCGCGTCGTTTCTGGCTGACGCCGGCCAGGCCGACACGCCCTACCCGGTGGAATGGGTGGATGTCAGCGGCGGCAACCTGGTACTCGAAGCCCTGAGCAGCGGCCACCTGGACTACGCGTTCATGAGCGAGATCCCGCCGATCTTCGCCTCGATCGCCAAGGTGCCGATTGCACTGGTGGCCCAGTACGCAGGCGACCGCAACGACACGAGTCTGGTGGTGAAAAAAGGCGCTGGCATCCGCACGGTCCAGGACCTCAAGGGCAAGACCATCAGCTACGTACGGGCCACCAATACTCACTACTTTGTGCTGAACATGCTCGCGCAGAACGGCCTGTCCCTGGCCGATGTGACGGCGGTACCGCTGCCGATGCAGGACGCGCTCACCGCGTTTCGCAACGGCCATGTGGATGCCATCGCCACCGGCGGCATCAGCGCGCTGCAAGCCACCAGCCAGATGGACGGCGAACTGCTGGCGGACGTCAGCCGCTACTACTCCGGCAACTACGTGATTGCGACCACGCAACAGGTATTGGCCAACCCTCAGCGCCGCAGCCAGGTAGGCGATTTCTTGCGGCGTGAGCAAGCCACCTGGGCCTGGGTCAACGCCCATCCGGAACGCTGGGCCGAGCGCAGTGAAGTGCTGACCGGCATCGATCGTGCCCTGTACCTGCGCCAGTTCCAGCAGCGCAGCCGGCCGGGCCGCCTGCAAGGCATCGATGCCGACGCCATGACCTCCCAGCAGCAGGTGGCGGACCTGTTTTATGCCAACCATTTGATCAGCCAGAGCGTCGATGCACGAGCGCTGTGGCGTGACGACTTCAACCCTATTCTGAACAGTTGACCTGCCATGAAACCCATTGCCTACCGTTCCACCCTGCAACTCGCTCCCTTGATATTCGCCGGCTTTTCCATGCTGCCAGCCTACGCCGCCACCAGCGATGACACGCTCGACACGGTGATCGTCACCGGCTCGCGCGGCAGCGAGGCGCGCACCGTCACCAGCAGTCCGTCGCCAATCGATGTGATCAGCGCCCAGCAACTGGAGAAAACCGGTTCCAGCAGCCTGCGGACCGCCTTGCAGAAAACCCTGCCGTCGTTTTCCCAGCGGCCTTCGGGCACGTCCAACGACAGCATCGCGCGGCCCTACAGCCTGCGCGGCCTCAACGGCTCCAACGTGCTGGTGCTGGTCAACGGCAAGCGCCGCCACAACAGCGCGGTGATCAACCTCGACTCCACGGCGGCCTACGGCACCAACCCGGTGGACCTGGACATGATCCCGGTCAGCGCCATCGACCATATTGAGGTGCTGCGCGACGGCGCCTCGGCGCAGTACGGCTCGGACGCGATTGCCGGGGTGATCAACATCATCCTCAAGCAGAACGACAACGGTGGCTCGGTCAGCACCTCCTATGGCGAGTACACCAAGGGCGACGGCGGCACGATTCGCCAGACCCTGAACAACGGTTTCGCGCTGCCCAACGACGGCTTTTTCAACCTGTCTCTGGACGCCAAGTCCCAGCAGACCGCCGTGCGTGCCCGCGATGCGACGGGCGCGTTCTACTACCCGCAGGCCAACGGCTCACCGGACCCGCGCGAGGCCAACGACAAGGACGTGCAGAAAAACGGCCTGCCGAAAATCAAGGCGATCAACGTCGCCTACAACGCCGAACTGCCCCTGGACGACGTGACCCTGTACTCGTTCTCGACCCTCAGCCAGCGCGACGCGCGGGGCGGGCAGAACTACCGGCGGCCCAACTCCACCAACATCATCCCCTCGATTTACCCCGACGGTACGGCGCCGTTCTACACCCTGCGCGAAACCGACTACCAGGTCGCGGCCGGCGGCAAGGGCAAGGTCGCCGAGTGGAACTGGGACTTGAGTTCGACCTTTGGCCGCGACAAGGGCGTGGCCGGCGCCGACGACACCCTCAACGCCTCGCTCGGCCCGTCGAGCCCCACGCACTTCACCACCTACACCAACTATTTTGACCAGTGGACCAACAACCTCGACCTGACCCGCGCCTTCGACATCGGCCTGAGCAAGCCGCTGCAAGTCTCGGCCGGCCTCGAGCATCGGCATGAGCGCTACAAGACCGAGTCGGGCAACCCGCTGTCGTACATCAACGGCGGCTATGTCTACCCCAGCGGTCCGCTGGCCGGGCAACCCGGCGCGGTGGGCGCCCAGGGCGCGATCACCCTGACCCCGGATGACGAAGGCCAGGCCAGTCGCAACAGCTACGCCAGCTACCTGGATGTGGGCCTCAACCCCACCGAGAAACTCTATGTGGGCGTGGCCGGGCGCTTCGAGCATTACGACGACAGCTCAGGCAACACCAGCAGCGGCAAGCTCTCGTTGCGCTATGACTTCACCCCTGAATTCGCCTTGCGCGGCACCCTCAGCAACGGCTTTCGCGCGCCGTCGCTGTCGCAATCGGTGTATGCGCAGACCGCCAACCAATACACCACCGTCAATGGCGTGGCGCAGTTCGTCGAGGCCAAGTCGGTGCGGGTCGATTCGCCGCTGGCCCAGGCGCTTGGCGCAGAGGATCTGAAGCCGGAGAAGTCGCGCAATATCAGCCTCGGCTTCGCCTATAAGCCGGTGCCCGAAGCGAATATCACTGTGGACGCCTATCAGATCGAGATCAGCGACCGCATCGCCCAGACGGGTTTCCTCTACGGCAGCGGCGTCGACCAGATCCTGCAGGCCAACGGCTTCCGTCCTGGCTACCGGGTCAAGTACTTCACCAACGCTGCCGACACCACCACGCGCGGCATCGACCTGGTCACCGACTACCGCGTCGATTACGGCGCCCTCGGCACCGTCAAATATGGCGTGGCGGCCAACTACAACAAGACCACGATCGACAGCATCAAGTCGACGCCCGCCGCACTCACCGCCGTGGGCAGCAACCTGGCGCTGTTCGACCGCGTGGCCCAGGGATACCTGACCGTGGCCAACCCCAAGACCAAGCTGATCCTCAGCGCCAACTGGAAGGTCGACAAGTTTGACATCAACGCCGGCCTGACCCGCTACGACAAGGTCATCGCCCGTGACACCAACCCGGCTTATGACGTGACCTACGGCGCCAAGTGGCTCACCGACCTGGAGCTGGCCTACAACCTCACCAAGGACCTGAACCTGGCGGTGGGCGCCAACAACCTGCTCAACGTCAAGGCCGACAACAACGCGTTCCCCCAAGGCGATATCAACGGGTTCCCCAAGTTCGGCAGCATCTCGCCGTTCGATCCCTACGGTGCGTTCTGGTACACCCGCGCGACCTACACCTTCTGATGAGGACTGCGACATGAGCCAACAAGAACGACAGATACTGCTCGGCGCCTTCATTCCGAGTGCCGGGATCATGGGGTCGGCCTGGCGCCACCCGAGTGCCGCCGCCGACTCGTTCCGCGATTTCGAGCACTTTCGCTGGATCGCCGAAAAGCTTGAGGCGGCGCGTTTTCATGCGTTGTTTTTCAACGACACGGTGAACGTCGACCTCGACCCCCTGGCCCTGGCGCGCGGCCCCAACAGCGTGCGCTGGGACCCGCTGGTGCTGTTGCCAGCGCTGGCCCTGGCGACACGGCATATCGGCCTGATCGCCACCGCCAGCACCACCTACAACGAGCCGTACAACATTGCGCGCAAGTTCGCCAACATCGATCACCTCAGCGGTGGCCGGGTCGGCTGGAACCTGGTGACCTCACTGGGCGGCGGCGAGAATTTCAACCGCGACGACCACATCAAGCACGCCGACCGCTATGAGCGCGCCGAAGAGTTCTACGACGTGGTCACCGGCCTGTGGGACAGCTGGGCCGACGATGCATTTATCCAGGACAAGGCTTCCGGGCAATGGCTGGATACCGACAAGCTGCACGTGCTCAACCACCACGGCAAATACTTCCAGGTGCAGGGCCCGCTCAACGCTGCTCGCCCGGTGCAGGGCTACCCGGTGATTGCCCAGGCCGGCTCCTCCGATGCCGGCCGGCGCTTGGCGGCGCGCGCCGGGGAGTTGATCTTTACCGCCCAGCACACCGTGGAGCAGGGCCAGGCGTTCTACCGTGAAATCAAACACACCGCTGCCGGGTTGGGGCGTAACCCCGAGCACCTGAAAGTACTGCCGGGCGTCTCCACCGTGATCGGGCGTACCCAGGCCGAAGCCCAGGCCAAATACGATCAACTGCAGGAGCTGCAGGACCCGAAGGCGTTCCTCAGTTCGATCTCGCGCTTTACCAGCTTGGGTTTCGACCTGTCGGAGCTGCCGTTCGATTCATTGGTGCCGCTGCCGCCCGAGCAGTTCGACACCAACACCCACAAGAGCCGGCAGAAGCTGGTGTTTGACTTGATCCGCCGCGAGCGCCCGACCGTGCGTGAGCTGTTCAACAAGCTGACCGCCGGTGGGCATCGGATCCTGATCGGCACGCCCGAAAGTGTGGCGGATGACTTCCAGGAATGGTTCGAAAGTGGCGCTGCCGATGGCTTCAACGTGATGTTCTCCGGGCTGCACCAGGGCATCGCCGATTTTGCCGATGGCGTGGTGCCGCAGTTGCAGCGCCGCGGTTTGTTCCGCCAGGAATACCAGGGCCAGACCCTGCGCGAAAACCTCGGCTTGCCGTATATCGCCAACCGTCGTCAGGGAGCGCGTCCATGAAGCCGTTTTCAGTCGCATTGTTGGCGCTGCTGCTGGCCGGGTGTGGCGGCCCGTCCGGCGAGGTCAGCCAGGCCGACCCGTCCAAGCCCCACAGCGGCGGCACACTGCGCGTCGCCCTGGACGGCGATCCGCAATGCGTCGACCCGCAGCAGGCGGGCAATAACACCGCGCTGAACGTCGGGAGGCAATTGGTGGACTCCCTCACCGACCAGGACCCGGTCACCGGCGCCATTGTGCCGTGGCTGGCCGAGCGCTGGGAGGTGGATGCGGATTCGCGGCGCTTCACCTTTGTGCTGCGCCAGGGCGCGACCTTCAGCGACGGCGCGGCGGTGGACGCTGCGGCGGTCAAGGCCAACCTGGAAGGTATCCTGGCCCTGGGCGCGCGCTCGATCCTCGGCTCGACCTACCTGGCCGGGCTCAAGCGCATCGACACCCCGGACAGCCACACGGTGGTGGTCGAGTTCGAGCAGTCCAACGCGCAATTCCTGCAAGCCACCTCGACCATGACCCTGGGACTGTTGTCGCCCGCCAACCTGGCCTTGTCGTCAGGTGAGCGCTGCCAGGGCCAGTTGGTCGGCTCGGGGCCGTTTGTACTGAAGTCGTTCGTGCATAACCAGAAAGTGTCGCTGAGCCGGCGCGAGGACTACGCCTGGGGTTCTTCCTTGGCGGCCCACACGGGCAAGGCCTGGCTCGACGGCATCGAGTTCCTGATCATTCCCGAATCCGGCGTGCGCCTGGGCAGCCTGGCGTCCGCGCAGATCGAGGTGAACACCAGCGTCGCGCCACAGGATGAACCGGGCATCGAAGGCCAGGGCCTGGTGCTGTTGACCCGGGCCAATCCCGGCGTGGTGTTCAACCTGGCGCTGAATGAATCGACGCCGCTGTTCGCCGATATCAAGGTGCGCCAGGCGCTGAACAAGGCGATCGACCGGGCTGAGTTGCAGCGCATCATTTCCCGCTACCAGAAACCCGCCACCGCCTTGCTTGCCACCAGCACGCCGCTGTACCGCGACTTTTCCAGCCTGTTGGCCTATGACCCGGAAGGGGCGCGCCGGCTGTTGGACGAGGCCGGCTGGCAAGTGGGCGCGGATGGCGTGCGGGTCAAGGACGGCAAGCGCCTGGCGTTTCGCCTGGACTACTGGCAGCAGACGCCCATCCTGGAACTGGTGCAGCAGCAATTGAAGGGCGTGGGCATCGACTTCCAACTGAATAAATCCACCATCAGCCAGGTCACGGCGATCCAGGCCGGTGGGGATTTCAGCGTGCGCTTTCTCAACCTGACCCGCGCCGACCCGGACGTGCTGCGCACCGTGTATGACGCCCGGGGCTACAACATCAACAAGCGCGAACCGGGCGAGGTGGACCGGCTGTTGAGCGAGTCGTCCAAGACACTCGACAGCGCCAAGCGCCAGGGGCTGATCGACCAGGCCAGCGAGTTGCTGCTGCGTGACGGTCATGCGATTGCCCTGGTGGAGCTGGCGACGGTGCTGGCCCACGGCAAGAAGGTCCAGGGCCTGCATTACGAAGCGTCCTCGCGGCTGCAGTTCTTCGACACCTGGTTGCAGCCATGAGGGGCACCGCGCTGTACCTGTTGGGCCGTGGTGGCCAGGCGTTGCTGGTGCTGTGGGCGGCGTTCAGCCTGTCATTCGTGATTCTGTACGCGCTGCCCAGCGACCCGGTGAGCATCATGCTCAACCAGAGCGGCGAGCAGAGCACCGTCAACCAGCAGCAAGTCGCGGCGCTACGCGCGCAGTACCACCTCGACGAGCCGCTGGCGGTGCAGTACGGCATTGCCCTGTGGCATGCCGTGCAGCTGGATTTCGGCAACTCGATCCAGAGTGGCCAGCCGGTATCGGCGTCATTGGCCGAGGCGTTGCCGAAGACGGCGGCCCTGGCGCTGGTGTCGCTGGCGGTGGCGCTGGTGCTGGGCGTGAGCCTCGCGCTGGTCGCCAGCCTGACCCGCCGGCGCTGGCTGCGCGACCTGTTGCTCGGCTTGCCGGCGGTGGCCGTGTCGTTGCCGACCTTCTGGGTGGGGCTGCTGTTGTTGCAGTGGTTTTCCTTCGGCTGGCACTGGTTTCCGGCGATGGGCAACCAGGGGTTTGCCTCACTGGTCCTGCCGACCCTGACACTCGCGATTCCGACCAGCGCGGTGATCGCCCAGGTGCTGGCGCGCTCGTTGGCCGCCACCGCGCGCCTGCCATTCGTGGATGCACTGCGCGCCAAGGGCCTGAGCCCGCTGCGGGTGCTGTTGACCCATGTGCTGCACAACGCGGTGATCCCGATCCTCAGCTTGAGCGGGGTGATTGTCGGCTCGCTGCTGGCCGGCTCGGTGGTCACCGAGACCGTGTTCTCCCGTGAGGGCGTCGGCCGCCTGGCCCAGGGGGCGGTCAGCACCCAGGATATTCCGGTGGTACAGGGCGTGGTGGTGTTGGCGGCATTGATCTTTATCGCGGTCAACCTGCTGGTCGACCTGTTGTATCCGTTGCTCGACCCACGTATTCGCGGAGCTGCACGATGAGCCTTGCCTTGACCGCTGTTTTGCCGCGTCCGCGCCACTTGCGCGCGTTGCGCCGCCGCCCGTTGCTGCCGCTGGGCGTGATCGTCCTGCTGCTGGTGTTGGGCTGGGCGTTGTGGCCGCAGTTGTTCACGCATTTCGACCCGCTGCTCGGGGTGCCGGCCAATGCCTTGCAGAGCCCGTCCCTGGCGCACTGGTTTGGCACCGACCACCTCGGCCGCGACCTCTATAGCCGTACGGTGTACGGCGCCGGGCTGTCGTTGCGCGCGACCTTGCTGGCGGTGCTGATTGCGTTGGTCAGCGGCATCCTCCTCGGGGTGTTGGCGGGGTTCTTCGGCGGCTGGGTAGACGCGGTGCTGATGCGCCTGGTGGAAGTCTTGATGGCGATCCCGGCATTGCTGTTGGCCATGGCGGTGATCACAGTGCTGGGCTTTGGCACGCTGAACATCGCCCTGGCGGTGGGCCTGTCGTCGGTCGCGACCTTCGCGCGCCTGGTGCGCGGCGAAGTGTTGCGTTGGCGTGCGAGTACGTTTGTCGAGGCCGCATCGGCCTGTGGTGTCGGGCCGTGGACCATTATCGCGCGGCACATCCTGCCCCACGCCAGCGCGCCGGTGCTCGCGTTAGCCGCGCTGGAATTCGGCAGTGCGGTGCTGTCGGTCTCGGCCTTGAGTTTTCTCGGCTTCGGCGCGCCACCGCCGCAACCCGAATGGGGTCTGCTGGTGGCCGAAGGGCGTAACTTCATGATTGCCGCCTGGTGGTACACCAGCCTGCCGGGCCTGGTCGTGGCTGCGGTCGTGGTGTCGGCCAACCAACTGGCGCGGGCGTTGCAACAGGATCAAGGAGGCACACGATGACAGACCACCTTTTGCTCGACGTACGCGACCTGCGTATCGCCTACCACGGCCGCGACGGGCGCACCGAAGGCGTGGCGGGCATTGATTTCCAGCTCAAGGCCGGCGAGATCCTGGCGATTGTCGGCGAGTCCGGCTCGGGTAAATCGACCACGGCGGCAGCCTTGGTCGGCTTGCTGGCGGGCAACGCGCAGATCGAATCCGGCAGCATTCGCCTGGCAGGCGAGGAATTGACCACTGCCAGCGAACGCCAGTGGCAAAGCATTCGCGGGCGCAGCGTGGGCTTTGTGCCGCAGGATCCGGGCTTGTCCCTCGACCCGGTCAAGCGCATCGGCCACCAACTGCTCGAGGCCCTGACCCTGCACGGCATGCCCAAGCCGCTGGCGCGCCAGCGCAGCCTGGCACTGTTGCGCGAAGTCGGGCTGGCGGACGCCGAGCGTGTTGCTCGCGGTTATCCGCATCAACTCTCCGGCGGCATGCGCCAGCGCGTGCTGATCGCCATCGCCCTGGCCAATGACCCGCCGCTGGTGATCGCCGATGAGCCGACCAGCGCGCTGGATGTGGGCGTGCAGCGGCAGATTCTCGATCGCCTGCAAACCCTGGCCCGTGAACGTGGCACGGCAGTGTTGCTGATCACCCATGATCTGGGCGTGGCCCTTGACCGCGCCGACCGGCTGCTGGTGATGCACCAGGGGCGCATCGTCGAAACCGGCGATGCGCGTCGCGTCTTCGAGGCGCCGCAGCATGCCTACACCCGGCAGTTGCTGCAGGCGGCACCAAGCTTGTTGGTGCAGCAACGCCGGCAGGTGAGTGCGCAGCGTGTGGAGGCCACGCCGCTGTTGACGGTGCAGGGGCTGCGCAAGGATTTCTCGACCTGGCGCCACCCGACTCCGCTGGCGGTGGACGGGGTGTCGTTCCATCTGCCGCGTCACGGCACCACCAGCCTGGTGGGGGAGTCGGGCTCGGGCAAGTCGACCACTGCGCGCCTGATTCTCGGGTTGGAGCGGTTGGACAGCGGCAGCGTGGTATTCGATGGGCAGGACATCAGCCACGTGTCGCGCCGCGAGTGGCTGGCGTTGCGGCGGCAGATCCAGGTGGTTTACCAGAATCCCTATGCCTCGCTGAACCCACGGTTGAGCCTGGAGCAGATCATCAGCGAGCCGTTGCAGGCCTTTGCGTTGGGCGACAGCGCCTGGCGCCGCCAGCGCGCGGCGACCTTGCTGGAACAGGTCGAGTTGCCGGCGCGGTTGCTGGGGAGTCGGCCGGTGGAGTTGTCGGGCGGGCAGCGGCAGCGGGTGGCGATTGCACGGGCGCTGGCATTGGAGCCGCAGTTGCTGGTGCTGGATGAGGCGTTGTCGGCGCTGGATGCGTCGATTCAGGGACAGATTCTGACGTTGCTCGCGGACCTGCAAGAACGGCTGGGCTTGAGCTACCTGTTTATCTCCCATGATCTGGCGGTGGTGCGGCAGATTTCCGATCATGTGGTGGTGATGCAGGCGGGCAGGGTGGTGGAGCAGGGCGCCTGTGAACAGATCTTCACCGCGGCTGCCCATGACTACACCCGTAGCCTGCTGGCCGATATTCCCGGCCAGCACACCCCCTGCAGGCGCCGGCTGGCCGGCGATGAGGCGCCTTCTTTAAGCGTCAATTCGGCGACCGCCATCGCCGGCAAGCCGGCTCCTGCAAGGAGGGTGGTGCAGCTTTAGGCCTCGATAAGCTGCGGGCTGCCACTCTCCACGACAAAGTGCTTGAGCGTCGACACCGTGGCGTTGGGGTCCAGGCGATCGGAGATCGCCTGCATCTTCACCGCCAGGCGCTCCGGCGTCAGGTCCAGCGACAAATATCCACGGGGCCGACTGTCGTAAAAGCGGATCTGCGGATTGGCCGGCAATATGGACTGCACTGCCTCGTAGCTCGGCCCATTGGAGGTGATCGAGGTGCCGACAAACTCCGCCGCCACCAACTTCGAATCCGGATCCTCCGGCCGCTCATACAAATGGTTGGCCCAGAACGAGTGATAGTCCCCGCTCAATACCACCGGGTTCGCCACCCGGCTTTCACGCAGGTTGTCGATCAGCCGCCCGCGCGCCGCCTGGAAACCGTCCCAGCTGTCGGTCCAGTACCGCGCGCCATCGGTGCCCGGCCGTTCCGCCCGCAACGGCGCCACCAGCAGGTCCTGGGCGAGCAGGTTCCAGCGGCTGTCGCTGCGGCGCAAACCGTCGTACAGCCAGCGTTCCTGCTCAAACCCCAGCAGCGTGCGCTTGGGATCGGAGAGGTCCACGCAGCTGCTCAGTTCCATGTGGCCTTTGCCGAAATTCGGCGCCTGGTAGCACGGCTGGCGCGAGCGGTACTGGCGGCCATCGAGCACCGGGATCGCGGCGAGATCGCCATAGGTGAAACGCCGGTAAATCTGCGGGCTGCCATTGCTGCCCAGCGGCGGGCGCCGCAACGGCATGTTCTCCAGGAAGGCCTGGTACGCCGCCGCCCGGCGTTGCTGGAAGGCCGCGAGGGTCACGCCCGGATCCTTGGAGGACACACCGGAGTAGTCGTCCTGCACCTCATGGTCGTCCCAGGTCGCGATCCACGGTGCAGCGGCGTGCAGCTGTTGCAGGTCCGGGTCGGTCTTGTGCAATGCGTAGCGGTACCGGTAGCCGGCCAGGTCGGTGGCTTCGGGGGCGCCGTATGAGCGGGCCAGGCCCTGTGTGCCGGGGGCGTTGGTGTATTCGTAGATGTAGTCGCCGAGAAACAGCACCAGGTCGGGACGCTCGTTGGCCATGTGCCGATACGCACTGAACAGCCCACGCTCGTAATGGGCGCAGGAAGCGACGCCCAGGCGCAGGTGATCGACTTTGGCGTTCAGTGCCGGCAGGGTCAGGGCGCGGCCGGTCGGCCCGCGCTCGCCCAGGGCGATGAAGCGATACCAGTATTCGCGCCCCGGTTGCAGCCCGTGCAATTGCACATGCACGGCGTGGCCGTTGATCGCCAGGGCCTGGGTGCGTCCGCGCTGGGCAATGCGCTGGAAGTGTTCATCCAGGCCGACTTCCCAATCCACCGGGATGCTCGCCGGCAGCGCGTATTCATTGCCGGGAAACAGCGGCAGCGTGCTCAGTCGAGTCCAGATCACAAAGCCATCGGGCCAGGGATCGCCACTGGCGACCCCCAGCGTGAACGGCGTGGCGACATTCGCCAGCGCGCTGCCGTAACGCAACACCAGGGGCGCAGCCGCCGCCCCGGCCAGCAGGCGCAGGGCCTGGCGGCGGTTCAGATCAAAAGTCATGACAGGTCCCTAGAATTTGTAGCTGGCCTGGACACCCACGGTGCGTGGGTCGCCCGGCGTGGCGATTTGGGCGTTGGACAGGAACGAGCCGTGGTACAGGTCGTATTTCTTGTCGAACACGTTGCGGGCCCACAGCGCGCCCGACCAGTTGCTGCCCTTGGGCGTCACACCCAGGCGCGCATTCGCCAGCCAGTAGGCCTGGGTGGTGGTGCCGTTGCTGCCGGTGATGCGGTCGTGGAACGAGTAGTCGCTCTCGGCGCTGAAGGTAAAACCGCCGACGTCCCACACATATTGCAGCTGGCCGCCGTAGCTGATTTTCGGGAAGTTGGTCAGGCTGGAACCGGAGAAGTCGGTGTACACCGGGTAGGCAAACCCCACCGCGCGGGTCGCGGTGCTGTTCAGACCCTGGTAGTCGACGTACTTGCCTTTCTTGGTGCCGAAGTACTGGCCGAGGGTCAGGCCCGACACCGGCTCCCATTGCAGCTCCAGCTCATAGCCGTAGATCTTCGACTTGGGAATATTCACCAGCCGGCCGACGTTGCCCACTGCCTGGCTGATCCACACCTGCGACTGGTATTGCTGGTCGCGATAGTCGTAGTAGAACGCCGAGCCGTTGAAGCGCAGCGTGTCGCTCAAGTCACTCTTGAAGCCCACTTCATAGGCCAGCAGTTTTTCCGGTTTGACCGGTGCGATCTGCTCGGCATAGCTGGAGTTGTAGGCGGTAAAACCACCGGACTTGATCCCGCGGCTGACCGTCGAATACAGCAGGGTCGACGGTGTGAGCTGGTACTCGAGGCCGAGCTTCCAGGAGGTGGAGTTGCTGTCCAGGTCGCTGTCGGCGGCCGGGAAACTCAACTGCCCGAGACGGTACACGCCGTTGTTGACGAGGATGCGCTGGGTGGAGAAATCCTCGAGTTCGCGGTGTTCTTTTTCCTGGCGCACACCGACGATCAATTTCCAGTCATCGGTCAGCTGGTAGTCGCCCTGGGCGAAGGCGCTGTAGGTGTTGGATTTCTGCGTGTAGGAGGTGTAGGTGCCGTAGCCGAGGTTGGCGCTGAAGTCCGAGTAGAAGTTTTCGTCCAGGCGGTCCTGGGCGAAATACAGGCCGGTCTGCCAGTTGAAGCGCTCGTTGTCGTGGGAGGCCAGGCGCAGTTCCTGGGAGAACACTTCGATCTTGGAGTCGAAGTATTCATCCGATTGCGGGATCACCGACGCGTCCCAGTCGATGTATTCGCGGCGCCGGAAGCGGTCGGATGCGGTGATGCTGGTCACGCTCAAATGGTCATTCAGGTCGAACGTACCCGTGAGCGCGAAACCGGTGTTGTCGTTATCGCGATGCGGCTTGTCACCCACCGACAGCCCGGTGAGCTTGGCAAAGCCCGGGGTGAGGCCCCAGCCGGTTTTCTTGCCGTCGTTTTCCGGGCTGATGCTTGAGTAGGCGGCGCCGTTGGCGTTGGGTTTCAGCCCCTGGTACAGGTACGAGCCGCGGCTGTCGGACTTGTCCTCGCCGGCATGCACGGTCAGGTTGAAGTTGATGTCCGGCGTGGCGTCCCAATCGAACTGGCCGCGCACCGAGGTGTTGTCCTTGTCGCCCAGGCTTTGCCCGGTCACCCGGTTCTCCTGCCAGGCGCCGCCTTGTTCAGTGATGAAAGCCAGGCGTGCGCGCAGGGTGTCGCTGAGCGGCCCGGAGAGAAACCCCTCGACGTTGCTGGCGTTGTAGGAGCCGTAGCTGGTGGTCAGCCCACCGTGGAATTCACGCGTGGGTTTGTTGGTGATGAAGTTGATCGCGCCGGCCGTGCTGTTGCGCCCGTACAGCGTGCCCTGCGGGCCACGCAGCACCTCGACGCGCTCCAGGTCGAAGAGCTGGCCCTGAGTCTGGATCGGGTAGGGCAAGGCGACCTGATCCAGGTATACGCCGACGGTGGAGGTGTTGTTGCTGCCGTAATCCTTGAGCCCGACGCCGCGAATGCGGAACAGCGGGTTGCCGCCGCCGTACTGCGGCGCGATGTCGAGGTTGGGCACGTAGTTCTGCAGCTCGTTGACGTTGGTCACACCCTTGTTCTGCAGGTCCTGGCCGCTGAGCGCGGTCAGGGCGATACCCACGTCCTGGGCGGATTCTTCATGCCGCTGGGCGGTCACCGTGACCTGCGGCAGGGCAGTCGTGGTCTGGTTGTCGGCCCCCAGCGCATCGCCGGCCAGCAACGCCATGAAGGGCGCACTGGCAAGGACAAACGGGCGGGCGGGTTTGGTGTAGCGATGGTTGCGAAGCAGCGAGTGCATGGCAAGGTCCCTTAAGAAATCCGATTCTTGAGCGCGGGGCAGGCGGAATGCCGTCCCATCGCGCAGGGGCCGCTCTTTGAAGAGTAAGCTGCTGACATCGATAGCAAGCTATATGCCATCATTTTGTCATAATTAAGTTGATGAATTTATTCGGGATTTTTCAACGCGCACGGTTGGCGCGTTGCTTATGCAACACGCGGGCGGCAGGTTGTTACGCAAGCAACAGCGGCAGTTACACCCCTTTCCAGCGGCGCTGCTTTTTCAGGGGGGCGATGATGGTTTTGCGTTTTTGGCGGATCTCGACCATCTTGTGGCGCAGTTCGCGGCAGCGGTTGCTGTTGAGAATCAGCAGGCCGGTCAGGGGGGCGGCGAGGGCCATTGAGTAGATGTAGGTGTTGGGGAGCCAGAAAATTGTGGCGAGGGAAATCAGTAGGCAGAGGAGGTAAATTGCGACGTTGATCCAGACCCAGTGGCGGCGACCGTATAGCACCTGTACCTGGGCGATGGAAAACACCACGCTGATTGCTAAGCCGCTAAAGAACCAATTGCGAAGCGTCGTATTCTCAGGGGCTCCGGATAGATAAGTGTCCAATATCAGCACCCCGGTCATGGCAATCGAAAAACACCCGGCAAGTATCCACCCGCCGATGACTGGCATGTAACGTTTGCACAGTGGTCGTGGATCTTCTATATAAAAAATCGAGTAACAGGGATCTTTTCCATCCATCGTTTTCCCGTCAGGCAGTTTACTGCTACTGCTGTCAAATCCTAACGACTCAAGGGTTTTCAGGGCTCTCTGCTTTTTCATTGCTTGAACTCCACCGGCCCCACATACCTCGGCGCTTCTCGCAACACCACCTTGATCGGCTGCATCCTGCAAATCGGTTGAAACTCACGCAGCACCACGACGTTGAAATCCTTATCGATATACACCACCCCCGCGCCTACCAGCGCTGGGTCGGCGTCGATGACGAAAAACAGCCGGTGCAGGTCGATGCTGCTTTCAATGCGTTGCCGTGTGGTGCGGTGGGCCGAAGGGAAACCATCCTTGAGCGGGGAAACCGTCATTCCTTGACTCCTGATTTTGCGCGAGTCACGCCACCGTCTCTTCGTGCGTACCGGATTTCGAGCATTTCCTGACGCATTTCCCTTTGGCGCTTGCTGTTCAGGCACATAAGCCCAAATACCGGGCTCAGCAGGGCAAGGATAAATAAGCGGTGATCAGGGCTGAACAGGGCGGTCGGCAGCACAAGCAGCAAATAAATCATGAACACGCCCGCCTGAAGCCAAACCCACCGAGGGTAACCGTGGAGGACAATGCTCTGTGCGACGCCAAAAACCACGCATGCCATGCCCCCTCCGAGGAAAAATACGCCATCGATGAATTCGTCGGAGGCGTCAGAGAAGTAGGTGAGGTTCATGAGCGTGCTGGCAGTGGCAATCGAAAAGCACAAGGCCAACAGTCCGCCAAACAACGCTAATCTGTGATGCCTCCAAAGCGGGCGAGGATCTACGATGTAGAAGGGTTCTTGGCGTTTTTTCATTCGCTGAGCGCTTCGTAGATGCCAACGGCCAGCGTCTTGGTGTTTCCGGATAGGGTGCTGCTTGTAAGGCCTAACGCTGCCGCAAACGCATCATTGCGATGGGTGGCAATAATAGGTTCTATCTGTGTCGCGGGGATGCGCTTGGGGAAACTGCCTGCGGCTTGTTTCAGCTTGAGGAGCTTGGGTGTCAGTCGCGGGTCCTGGATTTTCAGCAGCTCATCCGTCAATTTTGCTCGCTCTTGTCGGCTCAGCCTCTGGAGAACCTCTCGAAGTGATTTTCCTGTTGCCCGCCTGGACAGGTTGATCACTTTCATAGTCGTCACTGCAGAAGTTGCGACGCCAAGTAAAGAGACGGCATCCAGGGCCGCCATCATCCCTTCGTACCAGGCATTACTGTCCAGGCCGTCATTCCTCTGCGGCTCCCACGCTTCGTTGACTGTTCGGTAGGCTCCAACTGCGCACTGGAAGAGACCCGCTGCCACTGCGGCTGTGCCAATGAATGAGATGACAACGCTTGTGCCTCCCGTAAAAGGCATCCAGGCGACCCCGCTGTAAATAACATGCCAACTCAACAGCGCCCCCGCACACGTCACCGCCGTGGGCAGCGCCTCTTTCATCAACTCCGGATCACGAGGCTCATGCTCCAGCATCCGCTTGAACTCCACCGGCCCCACATACCTCGGCGCCTCTCGCAACACCACCTTGATGGGTTGCACCCTGCAAATCGCCTGAAACTCACGCAGTACCACTACGTTGAACATTTCATCGATGTACACCACTCCCGCACCAATCAGCGCCGGGTCGCTGTCGATGACGAAGAACAACTGACGCAGGTCGATGCTGCTTTCAATGCGTTGCCGTGTGGCGCGGTGGGCTGAGGGGAAACCATCCTTGAGCGGGGACACCGTCATTCCTTGACTCCTGTTTCGGGGGAGTCGAGAGAGTAAAGATGCCGGGGCTGGGATGAATGTCGGAAGCTTCGCCATTTAGAGTCAGGCATGTCCTGAACCCACTTTTACGTCTTGTGAACCCGTGTGCGGCTGAGGAAAAGTGTGCCCCACGTCATTACCGACGCACACCACGACAGGGAGCCAACATGGCAGTCGATATGTTTTTGAAACTCGGTGATATCAAGGGTGAGTCACGGGACCAGGCCCATCGCGACGAGATCGATATAACCGAGTGGTGGTGGGGGTTGTCGCAGACAGGCTCGATGCATTCCGGTACCGGTGGCGGTGCGGGCAAAGTCACGATTGCCAACCTGAACCTGAAAAAGCCACTGGATAAATCCAGCCCCAATCTGATGATGGCCTGCGCCAGCGGCAAGCATTACCCCGAAGCCAGGCTGGTGGTGCGCAAGGCCGGCGGGGCCAGCCCGGTGGAGTACCTGGTGATGACTTTGAAGGAGGTCATGGTGGTGTCCTACGGCACCGGTGCTCAAAGCCAGGATGATGTGCTGTACGACAGCATCGCCCTGAATTTTGCCACCGTCGACGTCAGCTACCAGCCGCAAAAAGCTGACGGCGCCAAGGACGGTGGGCCAGTGAAGTTTGGCTGGAATATCCGGCAGAACATCAAAGCCTGATGCCTCAGCGCGTACCCGGATACCGCGTCTCCATCACGATCGACAGTGCATCCGGGCGCCAGTATTCCTGGTCGAATTCCACCGCCTGGTTGTCCTCGCCGAAGTTCAAGCGCTCCAGGTACACACTGGTGGAGCCCGGCGACAATTGCAGCAGCTCGGCCTGTTCTTCATTCACCGTGCCGATGTGCATCTGCAGTTCACAGCGTGATTGCACCCGCGCAAAACGGTCGCGCAGCAGTTGGGTCAGCGAGGTATTGAGGTCGGCTTCCAGCAGGCCGGGGCACCAGCTGGCGAGCAGTGCGTTGAATTCCAGCAGCACCGGGCGGCGGTCGATCCAGCGGCGGCGCTGCAGGAAAAACACCGGCTCCTGGGTCGAGGCCAGGCCCATGCGCTTGGCCAGCCAGGCGCCGGCCGGGCGCAGTTCGGCGTGCAGGCATTCGGTGCGGGGTGTGCGGCCCTGGGCGCTGACGTAATCCATGAAGCCGCTGATACGCGTCGGGTCGTAGCGGATGCGCTGCGGGCTGACGAACCAGCCCCGGCGGTTTTCGCGGTACACCAGGCCCTCGGCCTCGAGTTGCTGCAAGGCCTGGCGCAAGGTGACGCGGGTGCAGCCGAAGCGTTCGATCATTTCCCGCTCGGAGGGAAATTTCTCGTCGGCCTGGGGTACACCGGCGGCGATGTCGTGGGCGATCTGTTCGCGGATGCGCTGGTAGTGCGGCGAGATGGGGTCGAAAGGCATCCTGGGGTTCCGTGTGCAGGCATGACGTGGGGCAGACTCTACCGTTCCTGTCGGCGCAGGTCACCTGCTCCCACGCAGGCTTTATGCAAAGCGGAACGAGGCGCCATGCGCCGAGGCGGGCAGGCGATCACTGCCGTCGACGCTGAGCCGCGAGCGCAGCGTGCCGGTTTGCGCGGTGGTGCGGTACAGGCCGCGCTTTTGCAGGGCCGGGATCACCAGTTCGACAAAATCATTCAGCGAGCCGGGGCTGATCAGCGGGTTGAGCATATAGCCGCTGGTGCCCGAGATGCGGGCGTGCTCCTCGATCTTTTGCGCGATCTGCTCCGGGGTACCGACCAGGATCAGGTCGCTGCCACGGGTGACATTCGCAAAACGCTGGCGCACCTCGCCGGCAGTCAGTGGCTTGCCACTGCCATCGGGTTTCATCACGTAGGAGGTCATGCCTTCGGTGTGGGTCGACAGCGCTTCATTGTCGGCGTAGCGGCTGATGTCGATGCCGGTGTCGCCGGCATAGCTCACCAACTGCGCTTGCAGGTGATAGTTGCTTTGCAAGGTGTCGTATTTTTTCTGCGCCTCGATAGCGGTGGGCGCAGTGACGATGCGCAGCACGGTCAGTGACTTCACGTCGGCAGCGCGGCGGCCACGGGCTTCGGCCTGGCGCCAGATGTCTTCGAGGCCCTGGCGGATTTCCAGCGGATTGGACTTGGCGATAAACACCAGCTCCGCGTGCTTGGCCGCAAACTGCCGACCGCGCGCCGACCAGCCGGCCTGGATCAGCAGCGGCGTGCGTTGCGGCGACGGCGAAGTCAGATGCGGCCCGGCCACGCGGTAATGCTCGCCGACATGCGCGATCGGCCGCACGCGGGCGCCATCGGCGTAGGTGTGCGCCTGTTTGTCGGCGCGCACCGCGTCATCGGCCCAGCTGCCTTCCCAGAGCTTGTACACCACGTCGAGAAACTCCTCGGCGCGCTCATAGCGGTCGTCGTGCTTGATCATCTGCTCCAGGCCGAAATTGCGCGCTGCGCTGGACAAGTACGAGGTGACGATGTTCCAGCCGATCCGCCCTTCAGACAGGTGATCGAGGGTGCTGAAGCGCCGCGCATGGGTGAACGGGTGCTCGTAGGTGGTGGTCACGGTGACGCCGAAGGCGAGCTTTTCGGTCAGGGCCACCAACGCCGGAATAATGCTTAAAGGATCGTTGGCCGGGGCTTCCACTGCCCATTTCAACGCCATGGCTTCGGAGCCACCGAACACATCGTAAAAGCCCAGCACGTCGCCGAAAAACATCAGGTCGAGGTTGGCTTCATCCGCCGTGCGGGCCAGGTTCGACCAGTATTTGAGGGTGTTGATGCCCAGCCTTTCATCGCTGGGGTGGGTCCACAGGCTGGGCGCGCCGCCGCAGCCGACACTGGCTTGTTCATAGAGACCGAATAACAGCGGGGTAGGATCGGACATGGTGCTTCCTGCGTGCAAAAAAAGTGCGGCGACAGACTATCGCCCGTGGAGATAAGCCTTGCCGTAGTGCCGTTCCAGCCGGGCCTGGATCAGCTCCAGGCCGATCGACAACAGCCAGTAGATGACGGCGGCCGTGGTGAGCATTTCGATATAGCGGTAAGACGAACGGCCATAGGATTGCGCGAGGAACATCACCTCCCACACGCCCATCACCGAGACCAGGGACGAGTCCTTGAGCATCGAGATGAACTGGCTGGTGGTCGGCGGAATAATGGTGCGCATGGCCTGGGGCAGCACGATCTGCCAGAACGTCACGGCCCGGCCCATGCCCAGTGCAGCGGCGGCATTGCGTTGGCCCTGGGACACGCCAAGAATGCCGGCGCGGAAGATCTCGCTCAGGTACGCCCCGTAGTTCAACGACAGCGCAATGATCCCGGCACTGATCGCGCCGGGCACTACGCCCAGTTGAGGCAGGCCGAGGTAGATCAGCAGAATCTGGATCAGCAGCGGCGTGCCGCGAAAGAACGAGGCATAGAAACTGGCGATCCCGAACGCCACGGCGCTGCTCGACAGGCGCGCCAAAGCGGTGGCGAAACCCAGGGCCACCGACAGCCAGATCGAGCAGAAACACAAGAACAGCGTCAGCGCCGCGCCTTGCAGAAAGCCCTGGGGCGAGAGGTGCAGCCCCACCAGGTTCTGCCACTTCGCGGCGACGATGGCGAACTGCAGGTCAAAGCTCATGAACATCGCTGTGAACAGGCCCAGCATCACGCCCCAGGTCAGCCATAGCCGCACACGGAACGACAGCCGTGTGCGCTTGGCCACGGGCGGCTTGATCGTGGTTGGAGGGGTAGGGAAAACACTCATTGGGTGATGTCTGAGCCGATCCATTTCTGCGAGATCTTCGCCAGCGTGCCGTCGCTTTTCAGCTCGGCGAGAATCTGCGTCAGTCTGGCATCCCATTGTGGATCACCCTTCTCGGTGGCGACCACATTCGGCTCGGCGTACAGCACCGCGCCGGTGATCTTGAAGCGTGGGTCGTGGTCGATGCGTTCCTTGGCGGTGACCAGGTTGGTGACCATGGCATCCAGGCGCTTGCCGGTGCCCAGCGCGAGGTCCTGGAAAGCGATGGTCTCGTTGTCGTAGGGCACTGCCTGCACGGCCTTGAACGGGTAGTCGATCGGTGTGCTGGCACCTTCGATGACCAGGTCCTTGGCCAGGTACGCCTCGTAGGTCGACGCACTGCCCACGCCGACTTTTTTACCGCTGAGATCGGCTGCCGACTTGATCGTGTCGTCGTTGCTGTTGACCACGACCACGGCCGGCGAGGCGTAGTACTCGAACGGGAAGTTGAAGACCTGGCCGCGCGCGGCGCTGGGGGTCATGGAGCAGATGCACACGTCGTAGCGGCCATTCCAGCGGCCGGCGGCGATGACTTCCCAGGACGGCGTTTCGAGTTTCAGTTTCACCCCGAGTTTGTCGGCGACGGCCTTGGTCACGTCGACGTCAAAACCATCCAGCTGGTTTTGTTCGTTGAGGAATGAGAAGGGCGGGTAATTCTCCATCAGCACGCCGACCAATTGCTTGGATTGGGTGATGCGGTCCAGGGTCTGCCCGGCGAAGACCGCCGGGCTGGCCAGGAGGAGAGTGACGCTGAGCGCGGCGGCAGTGCGTAAGTTCATAAAAGCATCCAAGCGAGGTTTTTTATATTTAAACGCGATAGATGCACTCGTGTTTAATGATATTAAACGCTTTAAACCGAAGCTTTGGTTATATGTTCCTGTTGGTGCAGGTCACGCTGCCATGCCCGCAGACCATAGGCCGCCAGCCCTACAAAGCCGGCGTAGAGCGCGGCGGTGAGTTGCAGGTCCTTGTACAGGAACAACCCCACATAGGCCGCGTCCAGCAGGATCCACAGCCACCAGCTGACCACGTATTTGCGCGCCGCCCACAGGCTCGCTACCAGGCTGAAGGCGGTGAGCAGCGAATCCAGCCAGGGCAGCGCGGCATCGGTGAAGTGGTGCATCACGGCGCCCAGGGCCACGGCGCCGATCAGCCCCGCGAGCAGGTGGCGCCACGCCTCGCGAAGTGGCAGGCGTTCCACGCGGACCTTGCCCGCCTCGATGCGCCCGGTGCTCCAGCGCCACCAGCCATAACCTTGCAGCACGGCGAAGACCAACTGCAGGAGCATGTCCGAATACAGCTTCACGTCGAAGAAGATCCAGGCATACAGCAACACCGCGACCACGCTGACCGGCCAGCACCAGCGCACTCGCTGTGCGGTGAGCCAGACCCCGGCGATGTTGAAGAACACGGCGACGATTTCCAGTGGCGACATAGGGTTCTCACACGACTAGTTTTCTAGAGGCAGCGCCTGTTGCTTGAGCTGGCGCTTGCGTTCAAAGGGCAGTTTTTCCTGGTCGCCATAGGGCGCGCTGTACCAGTTGCCATACGTAGGATTAGGCAACAGGAACCAGCGTTGGCCGAGCCAGGCCAGGTACGGTTCGGCTGCCTTGCGCTGGTCGGCCAGGGTGTTGTGCTCGGCCTGCACGAAGTCGCCCAGCGAGTCGCCGGCGAGCATCAGCACACGGGCATGCGCGGCCACCCACTGGCGGCGGCAGTTCTTGCCATAGCCGGCCTGTTCGCAGTGGCCGGTCGGGGTGCTGGCGGCCAGTACCTGTTCGTTGCGCTGCACCGGGAAACCGCGCAGGCGCAGGTTGTCGACCGTGGCCTGGACCTGGCTGTGTTCACGGTTGGTGATGTAGTAGACGGTGATGCCTTTTTTATCGGCCGCTTGCAGGAACGCTACGGCGCCGGGCAGCGCCTGGGCCTTGGCCTGGTCGACCCAGGTGTTCCAGCGGTCATAGGAATACACCTGGTTGTTGATGATGTCCCGCGCGTTGAGCGGCACGTTGTCGAGCACGGTTTCATCGATATCCACTACCACTGCCGGCGGCAGCCCGGCGAGGTTGCGCGGCGGCAAGGGCAGGGCGTCCCAGGTCGGATCGGCCAGCGCGGCGTCGAGCTGGCGCGTGGCGCTGGCGAATACCTGGCGATAAATCAGCTCGTGTTCGATGGAGGTCTGGGTCCACAGCACCGCGTCCAGTTGGTCGTTGGCGGGCGGTTGCTGCTGGCAGCCGACCAGGACGGTGGAGAGCAGGCAGACACTGGCAAACATCAGATTACGCATAAACACTCAGCCTCAGAAATTGACGGTGGCGGACAGCCGTGCGGTACGCGGCGCCCCCAGGAACAAGTAGCCGTCGCCTGCGGATTCACCCACGTCCCGCCAGTAGCGTTTGTCGAACAGGTTGTCGACGGTCAGGCGCAGCACAGTAGCGTAATCGCCGACTTTGGTGGTGTAGCGACCGCCCACATCGAACACCGCATAGTCGTCGACTTTCACCGTGGCCTCACGGTTGGCGTATTTGCTCGCGCTGTATTGCACCCCGCCGAGCAGGGCCAGGCCCGGTACCGCCTGGATGTTGTAGTCACCGTGCAGGCTGGCACGCAGCTTGGGCACGTTGATCGCCTGGTGGCCGTCGTAGTCATCGGTGCCGCTGCCGTCGACTTCGGCGCGGATCGCCGCGATGCTGGCCGACACTTGCAGGTCGGAAGTCACGCGGCCGTTGGCTGACAGTTCGATCCCCACGTTCTTCTGCTTGCCTTGCTGCACGAAGGTGATGCTGCCGTCGTCGTTGGGGCGGTTGTATTGCAGGTCCTGGGTGATCTGGAACAGCGCGGCGGTCAGGCTCAGGCGCTGGAAGTCACGCTTGATCCCGACCTCCAGCTGGCGCGAGGTGGTCGGCGGCAGTACCTCGTCGGCATTGCTGCTGAACCACGCGGCCTCGCCACCCAGCGACAGGCCTTTGCTGTAGCTGGCGTACAGCGAGGTGTCCGGGCGCGGTTTGTAGATCAGCGCGACCTGGGGCAGGAACACGCTGCGCTGGGTATGACGCGTGGTGGCGCCGGCCTGGTTGTAGGTCTCTTCGTCGAGGCGGACCTGGCGCCCGCCGAGGAGGGTTTGCCATTGTTCGTTGAAGCTGATGCGGTCGCTGGCGAACAGGCCGTACTGGCGGCTGTCGAGGCGTCGGTAGGTGTGCCCCAACGGGCCGTCGTAGGGTTCCAGTACCGGTGACGGCTGGTAGATATTGCCCTCGCCGATGTACTCGTTGACCGACTTGCGTCGGTCCACCAGGCGGCGGAAGGCGGTGGTGCCGAAGGTCAGGTCGTGCTTGAGAAAGCCGGTGTCGAACTGGCCGTTGAGGGCCGCCTGGGCTTCCTCGTTGCTGCGGGTGTCGTCGGGGCTGCGGTAGTCGGAGATGTCGTAGTCGCCCTCGGCGCTGAAGTGGTTCGGCACAGCGGTGTTCGCGCAACTGGCGGCGCCGTAGCAGCCCCAGGCGAAGGTGCTGTAGTCGTCGATCACCACGCGGCTGCGCGACGCGCTGAAGCTGGCTTTCCAGGCTTCGTTGAAGCGGTATTCAAACAGCCCGTCGAGGTTCATCGACTGGATGCCCACCGGGTTCGACCAGCTCTGGTACGCCAGCAGGTCCTTGGGCGACACGTGGTGCGGCACCTCGGTGCCGCCGAGCAATTGATAGCCCGGCACCGAGCGCTGCTCGCGGTTCTGGTACTCGGCGTTGAGTTGCAGCAAGGCGTTGGGGCTGATGTTCCAGTCCAGCGCCAGGGAGGCGAAATCGCGCTTGCCGTCGGCGTGCTCGACATAGGAGCGGATGTCTTCGTGGGCCAGGTTGATGCGCACGCCCACCTGTTGCTCGGTGCCGAGCCAGCCGCCGATATCGGTGGCCAGGTAGCGCTCGCCCTGCTCGTTGGTGGACACCGTCACCGAGCGCACATTCTCCGGGCGCTTGCTCACGTAGTTGACCAGCCCGCCGGGTTCGGACACACCGCTCTGCAGGCCGGCCAGGCCCTTGAGCACTTCCACTTGCTGCTTGTTTTCCAGCGCCACGTTCTGCTCGCCGGTGATGGTGCGGCCGTTGATCTTGTAGCTGCTGGCCGGGTTCAGGGCGAAGCCGCGCACCACGAAATTCTCGTAGTAGCCGACCGGGGCGTAGCTGTCGCCCACCGACGCGTCATTCTTCAACACCTCGCTGAGCAGGCGCGCCTGCTGGTCTTTCAGGCGGGCTTCGGTGATCACCGCGACCGAGGCCGGGGTGTCCAGCAACGGCGCGTTGTCAAAGCCGGCCACGGCGGCTTTTTTTGCCTGGTAATCGCTGGCCTCCTGGCCGACCACGGTGACGGTGTCCAGGGTCGCCTCCTGGGCATGCGCCGCGGTTGCGGCGAGGGTGATGCTCAAGGCGAGCAGGGTGTGGCGATAAGGTGTAGCCATGTAAGGAGCGCTCCAAGGGCCGGGCCGCCGCTGCCGTACGCTTTTATCGGGCAAAAGGCTGCCCAGCGCTGCGCAACGAACGGGTTGCCAGTACGAAATGAAAAAGCCGAGTTCGCCGAAAGTGGCGTCAGGCCGGAGCTGCTCCGGTAGTCATTGGTAAGCGTGCGTCGGCGGCCCATTCCTGCAGGGAACCGTCGTAGAGGGCGATGTCCTGGCGACCCAGCAGGGTCAGGGCCAGGGCGTTGGCGGCGGCCGAGATGCCGCCGCCGCAATACAGCACCAATGGGCCTTCGCTGTGCAGCAGCGTGGGGCCGATCGCCAGGGCCAGGGCATCCTTGGGCAGGTAGCGGCCGTGGGCGTCGAACAGGTTGCGCGCCGGCAGATTGCGACTGCCGGGGATGTGCCCGCGTCGGGCGTAGCGGGTGGGCGCGGTGCCTTCGAACAGCGCCGCGCCAAGGGCACAGATCAACACGCCGGGTGCTTGCCCGGCGACGATGGCTTCGACGCCGCGGCGGTCAATCCACAGCCCGGCACGTGGGTTGATTGCCCAGGGTTGCACCGGCATGACCGGCTCGGCTGGGCCGTTGTGTTCCGGCAAACCGGCGGCACGCCAGGCGTTGAACCCGCCATCGAGTACCTGGGCGTCGATGCCTGCGCCGCGCAGCATCCACCACAGGCGAGCGGCCCAGAAACCATCGGCACGGTCGTAGATAACCAGGGTTTTCCCTTGGCCGGCGCCGAGCTTGGCCAAACTGTTTACCAGCGCTTCAGGCGTTGGCAGGGCGAAGCTGAAACTGGCGTGGGTATCGGCCAAGTCAGTCACTAGATCCGCGTGTCGAGCGCCTGGAATACGCGCCTGCAACCAGCCGTCTTCGCCGCTTTGGACGCGGTAATCGCCATCGAACGCCGGCGACGGCAATACCACCGTGGCATCCAGTATCACCAGCGTGGGATCAGCCCGATGCGCGTGCAGCCACTGAGTATCGACCAGCATGCTCATACGCTTTTACGCCGGATATGGCCAAGCAACCGTTGCCCCTCGGCACCGGCGAACCAGCGTAGATGACCGAGCAGGTAGGCGTAATAGGCGATATCGGCGCTGGCGGTGGAGCCCACCACGTCCTGGTAATACGCCACCTCGGACAGGGCGAAATCCACGTGCACCAGCGGCAACAGGGCGCTGAGGGTGAGCAGGTCGCGGGTGCTCAATGGGCGTACTTGGTGATACCCGGCGAGCAGGGCATCCACGCTGTCGAGAGCGGCGCGCGCTACGCCACCCGTATCAAGGTCCAGCCAGGGCACGGCGTTGCGTTCGATGGCAGTGGCGAGGTCGAAGAGGGCGAAAGTGCGGTCGGCCAGGCCGAAATCCAGCACGCTGGAAACGCTGCCGTCGGCGTTCCACAGCAGGTTAGAGGCGTGCCAGTCGTTGTGGGTCCACAGTGGCGGTTGCTCACGCAACAGCGGATGCAGTTCTGCGTGCCACGGCAACAGCAACTCGCCGAGATGAGTGCGCCACTCCTTGTCGGCGAGGTAGGGGCTGCTGATGCCTTCCAGCGGGTTTGATTGTTCTATCAACCGTGCGTTGGCCAGCAGCACCTGGGTCTGGCGTTGAGGGGCGTCGTAGGCTTCGGCGGCGAGGTGCAGACGGGCCAATGCCTGGCCTGCGGCGAGGGCGTGCCGGGTGTTTTGAAACGGCGACCACGACAGCGCGTCGCGGTACAGGTCCAGGCCCTCGGCGACGTGGTGCACTTCATACGTCCACTCACCTTGCCCCGTCGCCGTGGCGCCATGCCGGTTTGGCACCACTGCCGCCACTGGCGCGCCCTGGCGATGCAGGTGGGCGATCAGGCGGTGTTCTTCCTCCAGCCACGCGGCTTGGCGCACGTGCTGGTGATGACGTTTGACGAACACCGTCGCCTCGCCAGTGGTGATCAGGCCGGCGGCGGAAAACGGTCGCGGGCTGTGCCAGTGCAGGCTCTGCAGCGGGCCCAGTTGCGGGTAGTCGTGCAGCAGCTGTTCGATATCGGTTTCGTGCAGGGCCGGCCAGTCGGCCGCGACGGGCTCCAGCCCCAGGCCGTGGGCGGTGCGTTGCGGATTCATGCGTGCACCTCGGGCAGGTAGGCGTTGCTGGTTGCCCCTTCCCACACCTGCGGATTGTCGAGCACCGCATGCGCGTGCAGCCATTCGGCGTAGGGGGCGAGCAGCGCCTGGCGTTGTTCGCCCCAGCGGCCTTGATGCAGCCAGGTCGGGGCGATTTTATGCAGCGAGGCGCTGAGCAATTCCGCCGGAAAATACGGCGTGGTGTGCTCGTAGGCGGCGAGGGCAATCGACGGCTCCTGTGCCACCGCCAGATAACCGCGGGCAGTGGCTGCGAGGAAATCGCGCACCACCTCGGGCCGGTCTGCCAGGGTGCGCTCGTGGGCGCCGAGCAGGTAGCTGTGATACGCCGGCGCGCCGATCTCGTCGACCGGCAGCACCACCCGACGCGCGTCTTCGATAGGGCTGTGCATCAGCGCTTCCCAGGCCCAGTAGCCACCGAAACTGGCATCGGCAATACCCTCGGCGAGTTGCTCGGGCCGCAACTCGCGCACGCCGCTGTCCACCAGGATCACGCCATCGGGATCGCCGCCATCGCGGCTGACCAGGTGACGCACCATGGCCAGGCCGCGCGGCGTCGGGTTGAGGGCCAGGCGCTTGCCCACCAGGTCGCGGGGGCGACGGATGCCGGAGTCGGTGAGGGTCTGGATCGACTCCAGCCCCGCATGGTTGATCGCCGCGATGCCTTGCAGCGCCTGGCCGAGGCCACGGCGCACCAGCAGGCGGTTGCTGGGGAACACGCCAAAATCCGCGGCACCGGTGAGCAGGTGCTGCAGGGTGTCGCCACGGTAGGGGTCGTGTACCACCAGCTCTACATCCAGGCCCAGTTCTTCATACCAGCCGCGTTCCCGTGCCAGGTACAACCCCGCCGAATTCGGCCAGGGATGAAAGTACTCCAGCATTACCTTTACCGACACCATCGCGTGTTACTCCAGCCCAACGTCCTGTGATGGGGGCGATTTATAAGGGAGCAATCTGGTATATACCAATATCGTTTATTGCTATGGATATAACTGCGTGAGGCTTTTGGGGGCATATCCGTTTTTTGGGTAACGGCTGCTGATGGTTCCGGCCTTACGACAGGTCACTTTTGGAAAAGAGCCCAGAATGCCGGCCTGACTAAAAGGGCTCTCGCCCCGACATTCGGCACCTCGCCTAGGGAAGGAAGCCGGACACGGTCAAAAAATGTGGGAGCGGGCTTGCTCGCGAATGCGGTGGATCAGCCAATGAATTTGTTGACTGACACACTGCATTCGCGAGCAAGCCCGCTCCCACATTTGGATCTCCATTTGTCAGATAGACAGTGGTCTGCCCTGGCTCTGGCTCTTGATTTGGCTTGTGATCTTGATCTTAGGCACCGAGTGGTGGGGCAAGAGCCTTTTGGTCACTTTTGGCTGGGCCGGCCTTCCGGTCCTTCCAAAAGTGACCCGCCGTAAGGGCAGAACCCATATCAGCCGTTACCCAAACAACGGATAAGCCCCCCGACATCACTGATAACTGGCAGATACCCCTTGCAGGTGCTGCATGACCATGTCGCGAAACAGCAGCGCCTGGGGTGACAGTGGCTTGAAGCTGTTGTGGATCACCGAGATGTTCACCGCCGCCGGGCTGTCGAAAGGCCTGATCACCAGCGGCAGCAGGTTGCCGGAAACCGCGAGGGCGTCGACCACGGCGATCTCGCCGCTGGCCAGGCTGAACAGGCTGGCGATCAACCCTGAGCGCACTTGCAGGCCAATGTTCAGCTGCGCGAGCACGTCGCCGTAGACCTTTTCCTCGTTGATGCCATACAGCTCCTGCAACGGCACCGAGATCAGGCGGTGCCCGATCAGGTCGGCGGGGCTGATCGACTCGCGTGAGGCCAGCGGGTGTGTCGGCGCCATGATGCACACCAACGGGCAGCTATAGCGGGCATGCACGGTGATGCTCGGGTGGTCGACTTCAAAGGTGGTGATGCCGATGTCGACGATTTTCTCCGCGACCACATCGGTCAGGGCGCCGGGCAGCGGCAGGATCACTTTCACGCTCAGGTCCGGCCGCTCCTTGACCGTCTGCGCCAGGCTCTGCGGCACCACCGACATGCCCAGGCTGGGGGAGGCCGCGATGTACAGGTTGCCCTTGGACGGGTTGGCCAGTTCGCTGGACAACTCACGCACCCGTTCCACGTTGCGCCACAGCCGCTCGACCTCTTCGTACAGCTCGCGCGCTTCGCTGGTCGGGACCAGGCGGCCCTTGACCAGTTCGAACAACTTGGGACCACCACGTTGCTGGGTGTGGCTGAGCATTTTGCTCACGGCGGACTGGGAGATATGCAACAACTCGGCGGCGCCCGCGATGCTGCCGGTGAGCATGATGGAACGGAAGACTTCCATCTGGCGAAGATTCATAAGTTAGAACACTCGGGTATTGCCTGTTAATAAAACCGAGCACTTATAGCCTGATCTTTTATCGCGCTCAATCAATAAACCGTCTTCAAATAGACCGTGTTCTTTTAACCATATAACCGCAGTGCCACATGAGTAAAAGTTAGTGTTGTCCGCTGTTTTTTCCATAGGTATGGCCGCGCAGGGCAGGTAAATTGGGCCCCGTGTGACATACCAGGCAAGCAATCAACACACCACCGAATTGCCCCCTGGCCACTCTTTTATCAACTTTTGAATAGACAAATGTTCGACAGCCACTGCCCCTGCGTTTATGTCAGGGCGCGGTGACGGCTGTTGGCTGGGGAATAAGGAATGATCAAGGGCAGGTTCAAACAGTGCAGGCTGTCGCTCGCGGTGGTGGCAGTCGTGGCAGGCATGCAGGCACAAGCGGCAGAAGACAGCGACACCACCCCGCAGTTGAATGCGGTGGTGGTGACCGGCACGCGCTCGGAAAACCGGACTGTGCTGGAGTCAATGCAACCGATCCAGGTGGTGTCCAGCAAAACCCTGCAAAGCACCGGCAGCAACGAGTTGTCCGAAGCCCTGTCGCGGTTGATCCCGTCCTTGAATTTCCCGCGTCCGGCCAGCTCCGGGTTCACCGGGATCATCCGCCCGGTGCAGATGCGCGGCCTGTCGCCGGACCAAGTGCTGGTGCTGGTCAATGGCAAGCGTCGGCACACCAGTGCCTTCCTCAACACCAACGTGACCCAGGGCCGTGGCTCGGCGCCGGTGGATCTGGGGGCGATTCCGCTGTCGGCGATCGACCATATCGAAGTGCTGGGCGACGGCGCATCGGCGCGTTACGGCTCGGATGCGATTGCCGGGGTGATCAACGTCATCCTCAAGAAAGATGACGAGGGCGGGCAGGTCACCACCAGCTACGGCCAGTATTCCAAGGGCGACGGCATCCAGCGTCATGTCGACGCCGACACCGGTTTCAAACTCGGCGAGCGCGGCAGTGCGCACTTGAGTTTCGACGGCAACAACAATGACTTCACCAACCGCGCCGGTCCGGACAATCGCAATCCTGGCGCGCCGGGTTATGGCAGCACCACGTATCGCCTTGGCGACCCGGACATCACCAACGGCAAGGTCATGCTCAACGCCGATTACGCCTTGAGCGACGACCTGACCGCCTACGGGTTTGCCGGCTACAACAAGTCCACTGGCGATACCTGGGATGCCTTTCGCAACGGTCGCGCTTCCACCTTCGACCGCGCTGCGCACCCTGAAGGCTACCTGCCGCGCCTGCACGCCGAGACCCAGGACCAATCGCTGGTACTGGGCCTGCGTGGGCTGTTGGCCGATTGGAAATGGGACGCCAGCGTCGACTACGGTCGCAATGAAATCGACCTGAGCAGCCGCGACACCCTCAACCGGTACCTGTACCGCGACACCGGCAATGCCCAGCAGAACTTCGATGACGGCAGCCTCACCAGCAGCCTGGCGGTGTACCAGCTGGACTTCAGCAACGAGTTGGCGGTGCCGCTGTTGAGCAACCCGTTGTCGGTGGCGTTCGGCCTGGAATACCAGCACCAGACCTACCAGGAAAGCAGCGGCGAAGCCAACTCCTACTACGGCACCGGCGCCGAAGGTTTCTCCGGCCTCAAGCCCGGCGACAGCGGCAGCTACCGCCGCGATGTGGTGGCGCAGTACATCGACCTGGAAACCAACCTGACCGATAAATGGCGCGCCTCGGTTGCCCTGCGCCATGACGACTACAACGACTTCGGCGGTGCCACCACCGGCTCGTTCTCCAGCCGATATGACTTCAACCCGGTGGTCGCCGTGCGCGGCAGTGTGTCCACCGGCTACCGCGCGCCGTCCCTGGCGCAACAGCATTACTCGGCGACCACCAGCGCCCTCAACACGTCGATCAACGCCTACCAGGACCAGCTCACCGCCTCGGTGGATTCGCCGATTGCACGCTTGCTCGGTGCAGAGGATTTGAAGGCCGAGAAGTCGCGCAACATCAGCCTGGGTTTGGTGCTGCAACCGACTGATGATTTCAGCGCCACGCTCGATGTGTACCAGATCAACATCAATGACCGGGTGACCCTGTCGAGCAACCTCAACGTGCAAACCGCCGCCGGCCAGGCTTACCTGGCGGCCAACGGGATTGCCACCGATCTCTACCAGTCGGTGCGCTACTTCACCAACGCGGTGGACACCCAGACCCGTGGCGTCGACCTCACCGGCCAGCATCGCTACCGCTTCGACAATGGCGGTCGCCTCAACAGCACGGTGGGCTACAGCTACAGCAAGACGCGCGTCACCGACATCAAGGACAACCCCACCGCGCTGGCGCAGAGCGGCCTGAACCTGGACCGCATCGACCGCCGCGACCGTTACGGTGTACTCACCGACAGCACACCGCGCAGCAAGCTGTCGTTTTCCACCGACTACAGCAAAGACAACTGGGGCCTGCACGCCAACCTCGTGCGCTACGGCAGCTTCCTGGCGGTGAGTAACACCGGCGCGGCCTACGACCAGCGTTTCGATGCCAAATGGGTGCTGGACCTGTCCACCAGCTACCGCTACACCGACTGGCTATTCACCGTGGGCGGCGACAACGTCACCGACGCTTACCCGGACAAACGCAACAGCCTGAACAACCCCGGCCATCAGAACGTCAACTACATCTCCTACTCGCCATTCGGCATGAACGGCGCGTTCTACTACCTCAAGGCGACGTATTCGTGGTGATGCGGTTGCTCAAGGCCTGGCTGGCGGTCAGCGTGCTGACGGCTGCGCTGGGCGCGATGGCCGAGGACGGGTCGGTGTTGCAGCGCATCCATGCGCGTGGGGTGGTCAACGCTTGCACCAATGTCGAGAACCGTCCGTTCGCTTACCTGACGCCGTCGGGGCAGGCGGTGGGTTTCAACGCCGACCTGCTGGAAAACCTGCGCCAATCCCTCAGCCAGCGCCTGGGCCGCGAGATCGGCGCACAGACCATCGCGACCAGCGGCGCCAATCGCGTGCCGTTCGTGCAGCAGGGTAAGTGCGACGTGATCATCACCGGCTTCAGCGTGACCGAAGAACGCCAGCGCCTGGTGGACTTCATCTTCCCGGGCTTCTATGCCTCTGGCGCGGTGTTGCTGACCCGCGACGACCAGCCGGTGGCAAGTTGGGAGAGCCTGCGCGGTGCGACGTTGTGCAGCAGCCAGGGCTCGACCTACAACCAGGCGGTGTCCGAGCGTTATGGGGTCAATATCCTCGCGTTCGCCGGGCTCACCGAAAGCGCCCAGGCCCTGCGTGACCGACGCTGCATCGGCCAGGTGATGGACGAGGCGGTGGCGCGCCTGCGCCTGCAGGACAGCCAGCAATGGCAGGGCTATCGCATCCAGTTGCCGGTGATTCTCGAAGCTCCCTGGAGCATGGCCGTGGCCAAGGGCGACGCGCAGTGGCGCGAGCTTCTGGAGCAACTGGCGTTGCACTGGCGCCAGAGCGGTTTCCTGTATGAACTGGAAAGCCGCTATGGCTTGCCGCACAAACATCCGCTGGACCCGAGCGAAGTCGAGAGTGCGGCGCAGGATAAACAGAGCCTGCCGTATTTCCTGCAACGCCTCACCGACGGATTTGAACGTCTCAATACCCGCACCGGCTGGAATTTTCCGGTGTTCTACGACGGCTGGACCGCCCGCCAATTTGCCTCCGGCATCGTCACCACCTTGCAACTCTCGGCCATTGGCATTTTCGGTTCGTGCTTGATCGGCCTGTTCGGTGCCCTGGCGATGGGGGCTTCGCGGCCGTTGCGCTGGCTGGTGCGCGGTTATGTCGAGCTGCTGCGCAATACGCCCAGCCTGGCGCAGTTGTACTTCATTTACTTCGGCGTCGGCGCGTTGTTGCGCGGCGGCCTGGAGGGTGGCGCGGCCCCTTGGTACGCCAACCCGTTCGGGCTGGCGGCGTTGTGCATCACCCTGCATTACGGCGCGTTTGCGGTGGAAATCGTGCGCGCCGGGCTGCTCGCGGTGCCGCCCAGCACCCGCGACGCGGCCCTGGCCTTGGGGTATGGGCGCGCGAGTCGGCTGTGGCATATCCAGTTGCCCTTGGCCTTGCGTGCCTGTTTGCCGGCGCTGGGCAACAACATGGTGCAGCTGATCAAGGGCAGCTCCATTGCCTACGCCGTGGCAGTGCCCGAGGTGTTGTACAGCGCCCAGGAAATCTGGAGTGAGCGGTATAACGTGGTGGAAATGATGCTGCTGGTCCTGGTCACGTATTTCTGCGCAATGGCAGTGCTGGCCTGGGCACTGCACCGTCTGGAAGGGCGCCTGCAGATTCCCGGGGGTGGTGCATGAACGAGGTGATTGTGGCCCTGCTGCCGTGGTTGCCGCTGATGCTCAAGGGCTTTGCGCTGAACCTGTGGATCGGTGTGTTGGCGATGCTGTTGGCGTGCCTTGCCGGTGTCTGTCTGGGGACCCTGCAGCGCGCCCGTTCGCGCGTGCTGCGGCTGGGCGCACGCGGGCTGACGCAGTTGCTGCGTAACGCGCCGTGGCTGGTGGTGATGTTTTTTGTGATGCACCTGCTGCCCTATGAATGGCACCTGACCGGCGCGGTGATCAGCTTGCCGGCGTGGCTCAAAGCGGTCTTTGCCCTGGCCTTGCCGGCGGCGGGCAATGCTTCGGAAATCGTGCGCGGCGCCTTGCAGTCGATCCCACGGACCCAGTGGGAAGCCGCCACCGCCCTGGGCTACGGCCCGGTGGCCCAACTGCGTCATGTGATCCTGCCCCAGGCCTTGCGGCTGATGGTGCCGCCGGCGTTGGGCCTGTACTGCGTGGTGACCATGTCCAGCGCGCTCGCCAGCCTGGTCGGGGTAGGGGAGTTGCTCAGCGCCAGCCGCGAGATCCTCGCCGCCACCGCGCGCACCGATCTGTTGCTGCCGGTCTACGGGCTGGTGCTGGCGTTGTTCTTTTTCTACATCTTTCCGCTTTCACTGCTGGCCCGTTCCCTGGAACGGCGCCTGGCCTACAGGTAACCCATGAAACGTATCCTGGAAAACCCCTTTATCGCCTTGCACGCGGTGAGCAAGGCCTACGGTGACACGCCGGTGCTCAAGGGCATCGACCTGGCCGTGGGGCGTGGCGAAGTGGTGTGCATCATCGGCCCGTCGGGGTCGGGCAAGTCCACGGTGTTGCGCTGCATCAACGCCCTGGCCGAGATCGACCAGGGCGAAATCACCCTCGACGGCGCACTGATCGGCAGCCCGCAATTGCCCCTGCAGCAGTTGCGCCAGCGGGTGGGCATCGTGTTCCAGAGCTACAACCTGTTCCCCCATCGCACGGTGTTGCAGAACGTCAGCATGGCGCCGGTCCAGGTCCTCGGGCGCGACCGCCACGCCGTCGAGCAAGAAGCCCGCGCGCTGTTGCAACAGGTGCGCCTGGAAGGCAAGGAACAGGCGTATCCCGGCGAGTTGTCCGGCGGCCAGCAGCAGCGGGTGGCAATCGCCAGGGGCCTGTGCATGCAGCCCCAGGTGATGCTGTTTGATGAGGTGACCGCCGCCCTCGACCCGCACACCGTGAAAGAAGTGCTGGGGGTTATCCGTTCGATCGCCGCCCAGGGCATGACCTGTGTACTGGTCACCCATGAGATGCGCTTTGCCCGCGAGGTCGCCGACTACGTGTATTTCATCGATCAGGGCGAGGTGGTGGAGCACGCCACGGCCGAGGCATTTTTTGACACGCCACGGGACCCGCGTACCCGTGACTTTCTCGACACCGTGCTATGAGCGCTTTTTATGACGTGGCCGTCGTCGGCGGTGGCGCGGCCGGGATTGCCGCAGCGCTGGCAGCGGCCGAGTGTGGCCGGCGCGTGGTGTTGATCGAGGACTATGGTTTCTTCGGCGGCACTGCGACCATCTCCGGGGTGCAGTCCTACTGTGGCTTCCTCACCAGCGGCCCGACGCCGGAGCGGGTGGTGGCTGGCATGGGGCAGCGGGTGCTGGATGCCCTGCAGGCGTTCGGGCATTCGGTGGAACCGGTGCTGCAAAGCTCGGGTAACTGGATCATCCTGCTCGACCCCGAACGCCTGAAGACCGTGCTCGATCGCCTGGTGCTGCGCGCCGGCATCACGCCGCTGCTGCATTGCCGCGTCATCGCTACCGAAGGCAAGAACGGCCATATCGATGCCTTGCTGTGCAGCCATCCCGAAGGCAGCCTGCGCCTCGAGGTCGGCAGTGTGGTGGATGCCACCGGCAACGCGAATGTGGCGGCGATGATCGCCCCGCATAGCCTGCGCCCGCGCCTGCAGGCCGCGACCCTGACCGTGCGCATCGGCAATGTCGAGCCCGGGCATGCGCCGGACCGCGAGGCCCTGCAAGCGGCCGTCATCGACTACCAACGGCGCACACGGCGTCACCTGGCGCGCAGCAATGGCGGTTACTTCGTGCCGTTGCCGTGGTCGGGCAGCTACTGGGCGATGATGATCGATGTCGACCTGGTCAACACCGACGCGCACTACCTGACCCGCGCTGAAATCGAAGCCCGCACCATCGCCCATGACTACCTCGAATCGTTGCGCCGCACCGTGCCCGGGTTTGCCCAGGCGATCCTGGAAACCAGCGGGCCGCAACTGGGCATCCGCTCCACCCGCTGCGTGATCTCCCAGCAGGACGTGGTGGCCGACGACGCGCTGAGTGCACGGCAACGCTCGAATGGCATCGCCCGTTCCGGCTGGCCTTGTGAATTGCACCCGCGGTCCGGCGTCACCGAGTACCGCGCCATCCCGCACCACGGCTGGTTTCATGTGCCGTTTGGTGCACTGATTCCCGAAGGCAGCGACAACCTGTGGCTGGCCGGCAGCTCGATTGGTGCCGACGACATCGCCTTCGGCTCCGTGCGGGTGATGGGCACCAGTTTTGCCACCGGGCATGCGGCGGGCGTGTCGGCCGCGCTGTCCAGCCGGCTGGCGCAGCGCACCGGGTTTGATGCGGTGAAACGTGTGTTACTCGAACAAGGCGCCTTGCTATGAGCCCTTCAAGACGTGTGTTGATCACCGGTGCCGGCAGTGGCATCGGCCTGGCCGTGGCCCAGGTATTCCAGGAGCAGGGCGCCGAAGTGATCGGCTGGGACCTGGCGCCGAATCCGCAGGCCGGGTTTCCCATCACCGCCGTGGATGTGCGTGACCCGGCCGCCCTCCAGCGCGCCGCCGAAGGCTTGCAGCGCCTGGACGTGTTGGTGACCTGCGCCGGTATCGCGCGCCGCGCGTCGGCCATCGATATGCGCGCCGAAGATTGGCAGGCGGTGCTGCAGACCAATCTCAGCGGCGCGTTTTACAGCTGCCAGGCGGCGTTTCCAGCATTGGCGGCGTCGGGCGCCGGGTTGATCGTCAACATCGCTTCATTCATCGCTCACCGTTCCGGCCCCGGCCGGGCCAGCTACGCCGCCGCCAAGGCCGGCGTGGTGGCAATGACCGAGGTGCTGGCACTGGATTTCGCCGCGGCCTCGGTGCGCGCGATCTCCGTCAGCCCCGGCTACACCCGCACGCGCATGGTCGCAAGCGCCATCGAGGCCGGGCGCCTGGATGAGCAACATCTTCTGGCCAGCATTCCCCTGGGCCGGCTCGCCGAACCCCGGGAAATGGCGCAGGCCATCGTGGCCCTTACCGGGCCGGCTTTTCAGTACGCCAACGGCACGGACTTCGTGATCGATGGCGGCATCATGGCGCAAGGGGTTCAATAACCGTGGCAACGACGATAGACCGGCAGTGGGTCGCACGACATCTGCTATTGCTTGAGGCTCCCATCCCCGACGCGGTCTCGCGTGCGCTCGGGCGGCTGCTCGCCGACACCGTGGCGATCGCCGCGTACGCAAGGCGCCATCAAGTGGGCGGCACCCGCATCGACAGTGCCCTGGCGCAGCCGGTCGCCGCCGGGTGCTCGGTGTGGGGCGCGACGCTGCGCACCGACCCCGCGCGCGCCGCGCTGCTCAATGGCACCGCCGCCGAGGCGCTGGACTTCCAGGAGGTGTTGATCAACCCGCGCAACAACGGGCACGCCGCCGTGGTGATCATCCCGGCGATTCTGGCGCTGGCCGAACAGCATGGCGTGGTCGGCGAGCGCTTGCTGCGGGCGCTGTGGATCGCCTTCGCGGCCAATATTTCCCTGGCCGAGGCCCTGGGACGTGGCCACCGCACGGCGCAGGCGGGGTTTCGTACCACCTCGCTGATCGCACCGGTGGCCGCGGCGCTGGGTGGTTCGGCGTTGCTCGATGACGACCTTGACCGCGCCTGTCACGGCACCGCCATTGCCGCCAGCGCCCTGAGTGCCGGGTTGCTGTCGGCGCTGTCGCCGACGGTGGGCAGTTACAGCCAGGACAAGGACCTGGCCGTGGGGTTTTCCGCCCAGCACGCAGTGCAGTCGGTGTTGCTCGCCCAGGCGGGCGCCACCGGGCCGGCGGCGTTCCTGACCGGCGAGCACGGCTGGCTGGCCAGCTTTGGATTTGATACCGCACAGGATGGGTTTTTATCCGCCGATCCGCTGGAGAAGCACCTCGACAGCTTTGCGATCAAACCGTATCCCGCCTGTTTTGGTTGCCAGACGGCGATTCGCCTGGCGCTGGAACTGCGTCAGCAGGTGCCGGCGGGGCAGGTGGTGAGCGTGGTGGTGCGGGTCAACGCCGGCAGTGCGCGGTCGCTGTCGACCCGGGCGATCGACAATGACCTGGCCGCGCGTTTCAGCTTGCCGTATGTGGTGGCCAGCGCCTTTGTCCGCGGGCGCGCCGCGCTGGAAGACTTCGAGGGCGAGGCGCTTGCCGATCCGCAGGTGCTGGCGTTCATGGCGCGTGTGCATATTGAAGCGAGTGCCGAGATGGACCAGCGCCAAGCGCGCAGCGGAGGATTTCCTGCGGCCTTGAGTGTGCACGCGTTGACCGGCGAGTCGGTCGAGTTGGCCTATGACGGGCCGGATGCCGCGCTGGATGCGGCCGGCCGCGATGGTTTGTTGCACGCCAAGTTGCACGCGCTGTGTGACGGCCCGTTGCTGGCGACCCTGCAGGCTCTGGTGACGGCGCCGCTGCAGGCCGAGCGCCTGTTCGGGATCGGCCCATGAGGTTGCTCGCACTGCTGCTGAGCCTGGCGATTGTGCCGGCGTACGCCGAGGTCAGCCCCCAGGCGCGTGCGCTGCATGAGCGCTTGCTGGTGCTCGACAGCCACCTGGATACGCCTCGGCAATTGTCGCGCCCGGGCTGGAGTATTTTGCAGCGGCATGGCCGTGAAGACTTGTCCCAGGTCGACCTGCCGCGCATGGTCGAAGGCGGTCTCGACGGCGGTTTCTGGGCGGTGTACACGCCCCAGGGCAGCGACGATGAAGCCGGCGTGGCGCGGGCCGCCGACCAAGGCCTGGCGACCCTGACGCGTATTCGCGACATGGTGGCGCGCTACCCGGCGCAATTCGGCCTGGCGTTGCAGCCGCAGGATGCGCCACGCCTGGCTGCCGAGGGCAAGCGCGTGGTGTTTATCAGCATGGAAAACGCCGAGCCCCTGGCTGCCGACCCACGGCTGTTGGCGACTTATCAGCGCCTCGGCCTGCGCATGCTTGGCCTGGTGCACAGCGCCAACAATCGAGTCGCGGATTCGGCCACCGCCATTCCCCAATGGCACGGCCTGAGCCCGGTCGGGCGCGACCTGGTGCAGCGCGCCAATTGCCTGGGCGTGCTGCTGGATGCCTCACATGCGTCCGACCAGGCGTTCGACCAGATGCTCGCCTTGTCGCGCGCGCCGATCATCGTCTCGCATTCCAGCAGCCGCGCGATCAACCCGCACCCGCGCAACCTCGACGACGCGCGCATGCGTCGCCTGGCGGCGAGTGGCGGGGTGATTCAGGTCAATACCTATGGCAGCTACCTGATCGCGCAGCCGCCCAATCCCCAGCGTGACAAGGCGCTCAAGCCGCTGTTCGAGCGCTTGCGCCTGATGCCGGCGCTGCAGCCGGCGCAGTTCCAGGCGCTGTCGGCGCAGATCCTCGACGTGCAGCAGCGTTATCCCAACCCCCAGGCGACTTTTGCCGACTTCATGCGCCATCTGCTGCACGCGCTGGAGCAGGTCGGGCCGCTGCACGTAGGGATCGGCGCGGACTGGGACGGCGGTGGCGGGGTGCGGGGTCTGGAGGATGTCAGCCAATTGCCGAAGATCACCGAAGCGTTGCTGCAGGCCGGATACAGCGAGGCGGATATCGGCAACATCTGGAGCGGCAACCTGCTGCGCCTGGTGGGCCGGGCGCAAGCGCAGGGGCGTCAATTGCAGGCGGAGGGACAGTGCCGGGGTGAGTGAACATTGCGAAATGTTTCGTCGAATGCGAAACTGACGTAATTGTGAATACTTATCATCTGGCCCCGTCTTTATCCCCCAGCCCGCGCATCCTGATCATCGAGGATGACGTCGAGCTGTGCACGCACCTGAGCAACCATCTCAGCCGGCGCGGCTTTGCCTTGAACAGCGCCCATTGCGGTGGCCAGGGCCTGGACCTGGCGCTGCAGGCACCGGTGGAATTGATCCTGCTGGACATCATGCTGCCGAGTGAAAGTGGCTTGAATATCCTGGCGCGGCTGCGCCAGGAGCGCGGTACGCCGGTGATCCTGATGTCGGCACTGGGCGCCGAGCAGGATCGCATCACCGGCTTCAGCCAAGGCGCCGATGACTACCTGCCCAAGCCCTTCAGCCTGGCCGAACTGGATGTGCGCATCGACGCGTTGCTGCGGCGCGTGGCGATCGATTGCGGCACGCGGGCGCCGTCGATGCCTTCGCGGCCTTCCGCCCTGGCGTTCGACGCGCAAGCGCGGGACGTCAGCTTCAACGGCCGCGCCGCCGGCCTGACCTCGTCGGAATTCCGTCTGTTGTGCACGCTGCATGAGCACACAGGCGAGGCACTGACCAAGGCCTTCCTCTACCAGCACGTGCTGCACCGGCCCTATACCCGCCTGGATCGTGGCCTCGATGTGCACGTGTGCAACCTGCGGCGCAAGCTGGCTGCCGTCGAGGCACAGGGCATTCGCATCGACGCGGTGCGCCATCAGGGTTATGTGCTGTTGTGCGACGGCGCCTGATGCAACGTCGTCATCCCTTGCTGTGGAAAATGGCGCTGCTGCAAGTGTGTGCCTGTTTGCTGCTGGTATGGCTGGTGTGGAGTTGGGGCTTGCGGGTGGAGCGCAACACCTACTTCCTGGAGGTGTCCGACCGCATCGCCCTGGCTGCCTATGCGGCCGAGGCCGAGCGCGTGGCAGCCACTGGCGACGCCGCGGCGGTAGAGCGCTGGCGCCTGGCATTGCAGCAGCGCGAACACACCTGGGTGGCGGTGCTGGATGACTACCTGCAAAGCCTGGGCACCACGCCGTTGAGCGCCGAACAGGTCAGCCACCTGACGTTCATGCGCAAGCTCAGTTGGCCAATGAGCAAGCGCCTCGAAGACGAATTGCCTTACGTGAGCATGGCTTTCCCGGAGCACCCCGAGCGTGGGCGGTTGGTGATGCAATTGCCCGAACGCCTGTTGCCGCCGGGTCTCACGCCGTGGACCCATGTGTTCACCCACGGCCTGGTGCCGGCGTTGTTGGCGCTGGCACTGGGGCTGGTGCTGTACCGCCATCTGGTGCAGCCGTTGAATGAACTGCGCGAACGCGCCAACGCGTTGAGTGCCGGCGACCTCGCACCGCTGGCCAGCAGCAGCGTGACGCGCCGTCCGGATGAACTCGGCGAACTGGCCCGCGCCTATGAACACATGGCCGAGCGCCTGCGCCAGAGCCTCAATCAGCAGCGGCAATTGCTGCGCACCTTGTCGCATGAAATCCGCACGCCACTGGCACGTTTGAAAATCGCCAGTGACAGCGGCCTGCCGCCCGAGCAGTTGCAGCAACGCCTGTCGCGGGAAGTCGAGGAGATGCGCCGGCTGGTGGACGACTCCCTCAACCTGGCCTGGCTCGACACCGAAAAACCTCGCCTGGAAGCCGAAGCGGTGGTGGTGGCCTCCGTCTGGGAAGCGCTGGTGCAGGACGCGCATTTCGAAACCGGCTGGCCGCTCGAAGCGCTGGTGTGCGAGCTGGACAGTACGTGCCAGGTGCACGTGCACCTCAACAGCTTCGCCCAGGCCGTGGAAAATATCCTGCGCAACGCCATCCGCCATTCACCGCCCAACGGCGTGATTCGCCTGAGCGGCCAGCGGGATGGCGACCGCTGGTGGCTGGTGATCGAAGACCAGGGGCCAGGCGTTGCCGAGGGTGATCTGCAGCGCATCTTTGAAGCCTACCTGCGGCTGGACGGCACGGTGGGCACCGGTTTTGGCCTGGGGTTGAGCATCGCGCGGCGTGCCATCGAACTGCAGGGTGGCGAGCTGTGGGCGACCCAGGGCGCTTCGGGATTGCGCATGAATCTGCGCCTGCCCACAGCAAATGTTTAGAAAGTTAATGTTCTTTACTCGCAATTGCATCTGATTATCATCTGCGATCTTTGATGGCCCACCGCTATCGGTCGGGCTGCGCTTGGAGATCCCCGCATGTTCCGCTTGTCCCTGCTTGCCGTGAGTATTTGCAGCCTGTTGCCCGTCAGCAGTTTCGCCGCCGAGGCCGAAACCCCTGCGCAGATGGAGCTGCCGACCCAGACCGTATTGGGCACCGCTCAGGAAGAGATCAAGCAGATGCCCGGTGTGTCGATCATCACCGCTGAAGACATCAAGAAACGCCCACCGGCCAACGACTTGTCGGACATCATCCGCACCATGCCCGGCGTCAACCTCACCGGCAACTCCAGCAGCGGCCAGCGCGGCAACAACCGCCAGATCGACATTCGCGGCATGGGCCCGGAAAACACCCTGATCCTGGTGGACGGCAAGCCGGTCGGCAGCCGCAATTCGGTGCGCTATGGCTGGCGTGGCGAGCGTGACAGCCGCGGCGACAGCAACTGGGTGCCAGCCGATCAGGTCGAGCGCATCGAAGTCATTCGCGGCCCCGCGGCAGCGCGTTATGGCAACGGTGCGGCGGGTGGCGTGGTGAATATCATCACCAAGCAGCCGGGCACGCAAACGCACGGCTCGGCAACGATCTACCACAACTTCGCCCAGCACTCGGCCGAAGGTGAGACCGAGCGCATGAACTTCGGCCTCAATGGCCCGCTCACCGACACTCTCAGCTACCGCGTGTACGGCAACGTGGCCAAGACCAACGCCGACGATGCCGACATCAACAGCGGGCATGAATCCCTGCGCACCGGCAACCAGGTCGGCACGCTGCCGGCGGGGCGCGAGGGGGTGCGCAACAAAGACGTCAACGGCCTGCTCAGCTGGAACTTCACTCCCGAGCAAACCCTCGACCTGGAGGCCGGTTTCAGCCGCCAGGGCAATATCTATACCGGCGATACCCAGAACACCAACAGCAACGCCACCGTGAAAAACATGCTGGGGCATGAAACCAATATTCTCTACCGTGAAACCTACGCCGTGACCCATCGCGGCGAATGGGATTTTGGCAGCACCCTGGCCTACGTGCAGTATGAAAAGACTCGCAACCGCCGTCTCAATGAAGGCCTGGCCGGTGGCCTGGAGGGGATCTTCTCCGCCAACAGTTTCAGCACCAACGAACTGCGCGACCTGACCGCCCACGGTGAAGTCAACCTGCCGCTGCACGCAGGTGTCGACCAGGTGCTGACGCTCGGCAGCGAGTGGGTCGAACAGAAGCTCGGCGACCCGAATGCCAACCTGCAAACCACCACGGCCGGCGGCAGCGTGCCTGGCTTGTCGAGCACCTCTCGCAGTGACTCGTCGGCGTCGCGCATTTTTTCGCTGTTCGCCGAAGACAACATCGAGCTGCGCCCCGGCACCCGCCTGACCCCGGGCCTGCGCCTGGACCACCACAACGTCGTCGGCGACAACTGGAGCCCGTCGCTCAACCTGTCCCAGGTGCTCACCGACACGTTGACCTTGAAGGCCGGCATCGCCCGTTCATACAAGGCGCCGAACCTCTACCAGCTCAACCCCAACTACCTGCTGTACAGCAACGGCCAGGGTTGCTACGGCCAGACCACCAGTTGCTACCTGCAAGGCAATGCCGACCTCGACGCGGAAACCAGCGTCAACAAGGAACTGGGCCTGGAGTACCGCAATGACGGCGTGGTCGCCGGCCTGACGTATTTTCGCAACGACTATAAAAACAAGATCGAGTCCGGCCTGACCCCGGTCGGCACCGCGTCCGGCGGCACCGGCAGCACCGCCCGCGCGAGCATCTTCAAGTGGGAGAACGTGCCCAAGGCGCTGGTCGAAGGCCTGGAAGGTACCGTTGCGCTGCCGCTGGGCGAGCAGGTCAACTGGACCAACAACTTCACCTACATGCTCCAATCGAAAAACAAACAGACCGGTGATGTGCTGTCGGTCACGCCCAAGTACACCCTCAATTCGATGCTCGATTGGCAGGCCACCCAGGACCTGTCCCTGCAGGCGAGCGTGGCCTGGTACGGCAAGCAGACGCCGAAGAAATACGACTATCACGGCAACCGCGTGACCGGCACCAGCAACAACCAACTCTCGCCGTATGCGATTGCCGGGGTGAGCGGTACCTACGCCCTGACAAAAAACCTCAGCCTCACGGCCGGCGTGGACAACGTGTTCGACAAACGCCTGTGGCGCGAGGGCAATGCCCAGGGCGTGAACAACATCGAAGGCGCCGGCGCCGCGACCTACAACCAGTCCGGGCGCACCTTGTACACCAGCCTGACGGCGTCGTTCTGATGGGGCGCGCATGCTGGTTGGCGTTGTTTATTGTGCAATGTGCCTGTGCCCAGCCGGCACCCGACCAACTGATGGATGCACCGGTATTGCGCGAGGCCAGCGACTACCAGTTCAGCACGCTGGAGCTGGACTCGGCTGACGGCGCGCGGCACTACCGAGTGTGGCTGGGGCGCCCGCTCAAGGTCAGCGCGGCCAACCCCGTGGCCTATCTGCTCGATGGCAATGCGGCGATGGCGGCGCTGGATACCAAACTGCTCAACCACCTGTCCCATCGCCCGGCGCCGCCGGTACTGGTGGCGGTGGGGTATGCGACGCCGCTGCGCATCGAGCGCAATGCGCGGACGTTCGACTACACCCCGAGAGTGGGCGAGGGCGCGCAACGTGATCCCTTGACGAATGTGCCCAGCGGAGGCGCCGATCAGTTCCTGGATTTGCTGACGGAGCAGATCCGGCCGCTGGTCAACCAGCGCCTGGAGATACAACCCAGGCGGCAATTGCTGTGGGGGCATTCCTATGGTGGGTTGTTGGTGCTGCATGCCTTGACGACGCGTCCGCAAGCGTTTGACGACTACGCCGCGGCGAGCCCGTCGCTGTGGTGGAACAATGGCGTGATTCATACCGACGGACTCGCGCAGCGCCTGCACGCAAAGCGGCCGACCTTGCTGCTGATGCGCGGTGATGCAGAACCGGCCAGCCCGACCAGGGCCGCCAAGCCGCAGGATGATGGCGCGGTCAAGCGCCTGTTGGCCTCGCTGCAAAGTGTCGAGGGACTGACCGTGCGCTACCAGGCATTCCCGGGCCTGGGGCACGGGCCGATGTTGGCGGCTTCATTGCGCTACACGTTGGAGCAGATGAGCCAATAACTGCTCCCACCTTTGATCTTCATACACCCGGGTTCTCAGGCCCCACCCCAATCCCCTGTGGGAGCGGGCTTGCCCGCGAAGGCGGTGTATCAGTTGATGCATTCGCTGCCTGACCCACCGCTTTCGCAGGCAAGCCAGCTCCCACATTTGATCTCCATATGCCCGAGTGCCTGAGCCCCACCCCAATCCCCTGTGGGAGCGGGCTTGCCCGCGAAGGCGGCCTGTCAGTTGATGTATTTGGTGGCTGATCCACTGCTTTCGCAGGCAAGCCAGCTCCCACATTTGATCTTCATACACCCGGGTGCCTGAGCCATACCTTGAGCCCCCTGTGGGAGCGGGCTTGCCCGCGAAGCCGGTCTGTCAGTTGATGCATTCGCTGCCTGACACACCGCTTTCGCAGGCAAGCCAGCTCCCACATTTGATCTCCATACACCCGGGTGCCTGAGCCATACCTTGAGCCCCCTGTGGGAGCGGGCTTGCCCGCGAAGGCGGCCTGTCAGTTGATGCATTTGGTGGCTGACCACCGCTTTCGCAGGCAAGCCAGCTCCCACCTTTGATCTCCATACACCCGGGGTCTCAGGCCCCACCCCAATCCCCTGTGGGAGCGGGCTTGCTCGCGAAGGCGGTGTATCAGTTGATGCATTCGCTGCCTGACACACCGCTTTCGCA
>NZ_JANLOH010000026.1:0-138755 GCF_025466155.1 Pseudomonas sp. 13B_2.1_Bac1
GGGGGGGTAAAACCCCCCCCCCCCCCCCCGCCAACCCCAGCTCCACATTCGTTTTGGGGTGGCACGCAAAAATATGCAATGAGATGTGATCGCTACGCTTGCCGTGACGTCACTGATGGCTCAATTTAGCGGCATCGTCCCGGAAGACTCCAGCCTTCATGTCATCGACCTCGTTCAAGCAGTCCATGCGGCGCCTGTGGGCGCTGGATAAATTCAGTTACAGCGTTCGGGTATTCATCGCCCTCACCGGCAGCATGGCGCTGTGCTGGTACCAGGATGAAATGACGCTGCTGATCCCGCTGTTCCTGGGGATTATCGCCAGCGCCCTGGCCGAGACCGACGACAGTTGGCAAGGCCGCCTGAATGCCCTGGCGGTGACGCTGGTGTGTTTCAGCATTGCCGCGCTGTCGGTGGAGTTGCTGTTTCCCTACCCCTGGATCTTCGCGATTGCCCTGGCGCTGGCCAGTTTCTGCCTGACCATGCTCGGCGCCCTCGGCGAGCGCTACGGGGCGATTGCGTCGGCGACGCTGATCCTGTCGGTCTACACCATGATCGGCGTGGACCAGCGCGGTGGCGCGGTTTCCGATTTCTGGCACGAACCGCTGCTGCTGGTGGCGGGAGCTGCCTGGTATGGCGTGCTTTCGGTGCTGTGGCAGGCGCTGTTTTCCAACCAGCCGGTGCAGCAGAGCCTGGCGCGGTTGTTCCGCGAACTGGGGCGCTACCTCAAGCTCAAGTCATCCCTGTTCGAACCGATCCGCCAACTGGACGTGGAAGCGCGCCGCCTGGAATTGGCCCAGCAGAACGGCCGGGTGGTCGCGGCGCTGAATGCGGCGAAGGAAATCATCCTGCACCGTGTGGGCAATGGTCGCCCAGGCTCGAAGGTCAGTCGCTACCTGAAGCTGTACTTCCTGGCCCAGGACATCCACGAGCGCGCCAGCTCATCGCATTATCCCTACAACGCCCTGGCCGAGGCGTTCTTCCACAGCGATGTGCTGTTCCGCTGCCAGCGCCTGCTGCGCCAGCAAGGCAAGGCGTGCCAGGCCCTGGCCGAGTCGATCCAGCTGCGCCAGCCGTTCATCTATGACGACAGCTTCGCCGAGGCCCTGGGCGACCTGAACGCATCGCTGGAACACCTGCGCATCCAGAGCAACCCGGCCTGGCGCGGCCTGCTGCGCTCGTTGCGCGCCCTGGCGGCCAACCTGTCGACCCTCGACCGCCTGCTCGGCGACGCCAGCAACCCCGACGCCCTGGCCGACGCCACCGACAGCAACCTGCTGGACCGTGCACCGCGCAACCTCAAGGAAATGTGGACGCGCCTGCGCACCCAGCTCACGCCGACGTCGCTGCTGTTTCGCCACGCCTTGCGCCTGGCCCTCGCCTTGACCGTCGGCTACGGCATGCTCCACGCGATCCACGCCTCCCAAGGCTACTGGATCATCCTCACCACCCTGTTCGTGTGCCAGCCCAACTACGGCGCGACCCGGCGCAAACTCGGCCAGCGGATCATCGGCACCGCCATCGGCCTCACCGTGGCCTGGGCACTGTTTGATCTGTTCCCCAGCCCGCTGGTGCAATCGATGTTTGCCATCGCCGCCGGCCTGGTGTTCTTTATCAACCGCACCACGCGCTACACCCTGGCCACGGCGGCAATCACCCTGATGGTGCTGTTCTGCTTCAACCAGGTGGGCGATGGCTACGGGCTGTTCCTGCCGCGCCTGTTCGATACCTTGCTCGGCAGCCTGATCGCCGGCCTGGCGGTGTTCCTGTTCCTGCCGGACTGGCAGGGCCGACGCCTGAACAAAGTGCTGGCCAACACCCTGACCTGCAACAGCATCTACCTGCGCCAGATCATGCAGCAGTACGCCGCCGGCAAGAGCGACGACCTCGCTTACCGCCTGGCCCGGCGCAATGCGCACAACGCCGACGCAGCCCTGTCCACCACCCTGGCGAATATGCTGATGGAGCCCGGGCACTTCCGTAAGGAGGCCGATGTGGGCTTCCGCTTCCTGGTGTTGTCGCACACCTTGCTCAGCTACTTGTCGGGCCTGGGCGCGCACCGCGAAACCCAGCTGCCAGCCGAAGTACGCGAGCATTTGATCGACGGTGCCGGTAACAGCCTGGCAGCGAGCATTGATGAAATCGCCACCGGGCTGGCGAACAAGCAGCCGATCGCGATCCAGAGCGATGCCGAGGAAGCGCTGGCGGCGGACCTGGAGCAGATGCCGGATGAAATCGATGAAGGCCAGCGGTTGGTGCAGACGCAGTTGGCGCTGATCTGCCGGCAGCTGGGGCCGTTGCGCACCTTGGCGGCGCATTTGATCAAAGACACCCGCGCGGCTTAGGTCGCTACCCCCTTAGGCGCCGGCTTGCCGGCGATAGGGCCCCCAAGGACGCTACATCCCATGCTGCCGCATCAATCGCGCATAACTGCCATCAGCCTTCATCTTGGCAATCTCCCGATCAAAGCTGGCAACGATCTGCTCATGCTGCGGGTTCTTCAGGCTGACCAAAATATGCAGGCTGTTTTCACTCAGCGGCTTGGGTAGAAACTCCACCGCATTGCGCACCCGTGCCGATTCGCGCGCCAGGTAATAACGCGCCACGTATTCATCTTCCACTGTCAGCCGCACCCGCTGCGCCGCGAGCATGCGCACGGCCATGGCGAAGTTATGCACAGGGACTTTCTGCAACTGTGCATCCGCATCGAACGCCGCCGAATAGGCATAGCCGCGCACCACCGCGACGGGGTAGTCGTGCAGTTGCTCAAGGGTCTGGAAGTCGATGGGGTCGTCGTGGCGCTTGATGAAGCGCACACGGTTAAGCAGGTATTCGCCGGAGAACTGGCCCAGTTTCGTACGGGCATCGTCGTACCAGGCATTGACCAGCACGTCATAGCGGCCATCGCCGACGCCCATCAGCGCACGGGCCCAGGGCACCTGTTCGAAATCGCTGGCGTAGCCCGCGCGAGCCAGGGCCGTGCTGACAATGTCGGTGGCCAGCCCGCCGTTGATCAAGGTGGCATCGGTAAAAGGTGGCCAGGCATCCGCCACCAGGCGCAGACGCTGAGCGAACGCAGGCGTCGCCAGCAACACCACTCCAATCAAAGCAACGACACGAGTGAATCGCAGCATGCTCAAAGTCCTTGGCGGGCACTTGTTCCAGGCGGTGCCTGAGGTTCTAACAGTAGCTCAGATTACACAAAGAAACGGGCAGCGAATGCACTCAATGATGGCAAATTGATTTCACTCACAAAAATAGCTGATTTAGACAGACTCACCCGCCGCGCTTACTATCCAGACCTGACACTTATGCGAGAACACACCATGACAGTTGATTGGGTCTGCAAACATCACGACGAGCTGGGCAAAGAGCAGTTGTACGCCATCATGCGCCTGCGCAACGAAGTGTTTGTCGTCGAGCAGAAATGCATCTACCAGGACCTCGATGGGCAGGACTTGTCGGGCGACACCCATCACCTCATGGCCTGGCAGGACAATGAACTGGTGGCCTACCTGCGCCTGCTGGACCCGGAGTTCCAGGGTGGAGATGTGGTGATCGGCCGCGTGATCGTCGCACCGGTGGCGCGCGGCACCGGGCTGGGGCATCGGATGATGACCGAAGCGCTCAAGCAAATCGCTGATATCTGGCCCGAGACGCCGATTTTTCTCTCGGCCCAGGCGCACCTGCAGGGCTATTACGGGCAGTATGGCTTTGTGGTGGCGGGTGAAGAGTATCTGGAAGATGACATTCCACACATCGGCATGCGCCGCGACTGAGGGCCTCATCGCAGGCAGCTCCCACCTTTAACCGTGTGCACACATCAAAAGGCGGGAGCAACCAGTCGAGCTTCAGCGAAGCGGCGGCATGGGCGATAGGGGTTGGCCCCTCGCGATCCCTGTGGGAGTTGGCTTGCCTGCGATGGCGCCAGCACACTCACCACCGACCTTCAGGGATACCCCAACACCTGCTTCACCGACGCCAGATTCGCCTCGATCCACCGCCGATCAATCGCACCCCAGTCGCGAATCCGGTAATGCCCGGCATGGTTGCGGGCGCCGTCTTCCTGCTCGAACTCACACACGATATCCAGGTCCGCCAACGCCGCAATCGTGTCCTGCGCGGTGCGCCGGGGCATGCCGGTGGCGTCGGTCAGGGCCGGTACGCTGCTGGCCTGGCCGCTGTCGATCAGGTAGGCCACGTACAGGCGGCGGTAGAAGCTGCTCTTGGTCTTGCTCACATCCATGGTCGGTCGCCTTGTGCGGTCAGGGTTTGCCCTGCAGGTCGCGATACGTGAGGTACACCCGCAGGTCGAATTCCACCTGATGGTAGCCGGGCATCATGTATTCGCAGAGTTTATAGAACGCCTTGTTGTGGTCCGATTCCTTGAAGTGTGCCAGCTCGTGCACCACGATCATGCGCAGGAATTCCGGCGCGGCCTCTTTAAACAGCGCCGCGATGCGAATCTCTTTCTTGGACTTGAGGTTGCCGCCCTGCACCCGCGAAATCGTGGTGTGCAGGCCGAGGGCGCGATGGGTCAGGTCCAGGCGGTTATCGAACAGCACCTTGTCGATGGCCGGCGCGTTGCGCAGGTGTTCCTGTTTCAAGGCCAGGGCATACGCGTACAGGGCCTTGTCGCTCTGCACGGCATGGCGTTCGGGGTAGCGCTGCTCCAGGTAGGCGCCCAATTGGTCCTTGGCGATCAATTGGCGCACTTGCTCTTGAAGGGCAGCGGGGTAGGCCTGGAGGTATTTCAGCGCGGTCATGGGGTATGGCAACAGAATTCGGAAGGTCGCCAGTGTAACGAATTCAGCGCAAGCGAGTGCGTGACCAGTCGACCACTTCCTCGGCCATCAACGGCTGCGCCGCCCAGGAACCCTGGATAAACGCGCAACCATTGGTCTTGAGCCAGTGGGCTTGCTCGGCGGTTTCCACGCCTTCGGCCACCACCAGCACATCAAAATGCCCGCACAGTTCGATGATGCTGCGCGCCATCGCCGCGTCGCGTGCCGAGCCCGGCAGGCGGGCGACCAATTGCGGATCGAGTTTGAGCGTGTCGAACGCCAGGTCGCGCAGGTGGGCCAGGGAGCACTGGCCGGCGCCAAAGTCATCGAGGGCAATGCGCACGCCGATCCGACGCAGCAACTTGAGCTGTTTGGCGGACTCTTCCAGGTTGCTCATCAAGCAGTCCTCGCCGATTTCCACCTCCAGCTGCCGCGACTGCAGCCCATGTCGCTCGAGTACCTGCTGCAGTTGGTTGGCCAGGTTGGGCATATTGAACTGGCTGCTGCTCAGGCTCACGCTCAACACCAGCTCATCGTCGAACGTGGCTTGCCACGCCTGGCGCTGGGCAGCGACCTGCTGGTAGATCCAGGCACTCAATTGGCTGATCAGCCGCGCCTCTTCCAACAATGGCAGGAACAACCCCGGCGGCACATCGCCGACACTCGGGTGCTGCCAGCGCAACAGCGCCTCGACGCCGCGCAGACGTCCGTCCGCCAGCGACACCTGAGGTTGGTACACCAGGGTGAAGTCCTTGTTTTGTATGGCGGTGCGCACGCTGTCTTCGAGCATCAGGCGCGAACGCGCGCGGCCGTTCATTTCCTGATCGTAATAGCGATATTGCTGACGCCCCGCACGCTTGGCTTCGTACATGGCGATGTCGGCAGCGCGCAGCAGGCCATTGAGGTCCGAACCGCAGTCCGGAAAGATCGCGATACCAATGCTCACACCCAGCATCACATCCAGGCCATCCACCTGCTGGCAAATCGAAACCCGGTCGATCAGTTTTTCCGCAATCTTCGCCGCCTGCTCCGGGAATTCCAGCTCCAACAACGCGGTAAATTCATCCCCACCCATGCGGCCCAGAATGTCTCCGGAGCGCAGGCAACCCTGTAATTGCTCCGAGACCCAGCGCAGCACCCGGTCGCCGACGTCATGACCCAGGGAGTCGTTGACCCGTTTGAAGCCATCGAGGTCCAGATAGAGCAGCACCAGGCAATGTTCCGCGCGCTCGCTGCGCAGCAAGGTGTTTTCGACGGTCTGGTAGAAGCCGCGCCGGTTCAGCAGGCCGGTCAGCGGGTCGGTGACCGCCTGGAACTCCAACTGCTGATGCAGGTGACGTACCTCGGACATGTCCAGCACGGTCACCACCATGGCCTTCTGTTCGGTCGGCAACGGCGCACACGACAACGCCACCGGCACTTGCTGGCCACGGCCGGTGCGCAGGATGGCGTCGTGCAGGCGCCAGGTTTCGCCCTTGCGAAACCCGGCATACATCTGCGACTCCAGCCACGTAGGGACATGCGGTTTTTGCAGGAAGCCGAGGAATTCCTGGCCTTGCAGCTCATGGATCGTGGCATTGAGCAGGCGCGAGATCGCCGGGTTGGCGTATTCGATCACGCCGCCTTCGCTCACCACCAGGATGCCTTCGGCGGCGTTATCCAGTACCGAGGCGTTGAAGGCGCGCGCCGATTCCAGGTCATGACTCAGGCGCTGCAAGGCCCGGCGGTTACGCTGGTGCTCCAGCAACGCCTGGACCTTGGGCTTGAGGATATGCGGGTCGAAGGGTTTGAACAGGTAGTCGATGGCGCCACTGGCGTAGCCTTCCAGCACAGCAGCCGGGGATTGGGCATTGGCACTCAGGAAGATGATCGGCGTCATGCGGGTGCGCTGGCTGCCGCGCATCAGGCGCGCGACTTCAAAGCCGTCCATGCCGGGCATCATCACGTCGAGCAACACCAGGTCGACCTCATGTACCAGCAGCAACTCGAGGGCTTCCAGGCCGGAACCGGCGGTGACTACCTGCCAGTCTTCCCGCTGCAAAAGTGCGCGCATGCTGATCAGGTTTTCCGGGTAGTCATCGACCACCAAAAGAACCGAACTGCTATCGCCGTGGTGTGGAGCGCATTCCATGCTACATCTCTTCCTTGGGAGCCCACTCCGGTCACTTCTGGGAGAAAACCCGGACAAACACTGAGGCCTCACTCTAGCCCCGGTTCCGAAAAATCAGAAGTAACCTCAGTGCCATCATTGCGCCAAAGCTCAGGAAGCCGACTAACGGTCAGTGCCTGCAGCCCACGGTTCATGGGAAACATGGCTTTTTGGCATTCCTCTGGCGCCAATAATTTGCCAGCGATTAATTAACAAGCGGAGGACTACGGCCTATAAAGAACCTGTCTGGCCTAAGGGCCATAGCCTACACCCCTCTGTAAAAAGGCCCACGCCATGATCGACCTCTCTACCTGGAACCTGAGCATTCCCGTTGGCTCGCCCCCCGCGACCATCGACACCCCGAAACTGCTTAGCGGCTTCAAGGACCAATATTTCCAGGCCGAAGGCAGCAATGTGCAATTCTGGACCCCCGTCACCGGTACCCGCACCGAAAACGCCGTCTACCCGCGTAGCGAACTGCGCGAAACCTACGCCGACGGCCGCTTGCGCAACTGGACCTACCCCGACGCCGACAATTTCCTGCGCGCCACCCTGGCCGTCAACCAGGTGCCCTCCAGCGGCAAGATCGTCATTGGCCAGATTCACGCCTATGACAGCCAGAAACCGCTGATCAAGCTGGAATACCAATTCAAGGAACAAACCCAGACCGGCAACATCGTCGCCAAAGTGCGCATGCGCCCGGACGAGGACGAAGGCCGGGTGATCATCGTCGCCTCGAATGTGCCGCTGGAGAAAACCTTCACCTACGTCATCAACCTGAACAAGGCCGGGCTGCTGAGTGTGTATGCCGCCGACGGTGAGTGGAACGAGCGCATCGGCGCGGCGTGGGGTGCCAAGCCGCTGTACTTCAAGGCCGGCGCGTATGTGCAGGACAACAGTGGCAACAGCAAGGAAGGCGCGCGGGTGACGTTTGCGAAGTTGGACATTGATCACGACTGAGCGGCGCCTGCACGTTTAGCGTCGCGCATAAAAAAACCCGCATTTCTGCGGGTTTTTTATTAACGCTTGAGGCTTAGTTCACCTTGGCGTTCAACTCACCTTTCAGGTAACGCTGGTACATCGCTTCCAACGAGATCGGCTTGATCTTCGAAGCGTTACCGGCGGTGCCGAATGCTTCGTAGCGAGCGATACATACGTCACGCATGGCCGTCACGGTAGCGCCGAAGAATTTGCGTGGGTCAAATTCGCTCGGGTTGGTGGCCATCAGGCGACGCATCGCACCGGTGGAGGCCAGGCGCAGGTCGGTGTCGATGTTGACCTTGCGCACGCCGTACTTGATGCCTTCGACGATTTCTTCAACCGGCACGCCGTAGGTTTCTTTGATGTCGCCGCCGTACTGGTTGATGATCGCCAGCCACTCTTGCGGGACCGAGGAAGAGCCGTGCATCACCAGGTGGGTGTTAGGGATGCGCTTGTGGATTTCCTTGATGCGGTCGATGGCCAGCACGTCGCCGGTCGGCGGCTTGGTGAACTTGTAGGCGCCGTGGCTGGTGCCGATGGCGATGGCCAGGGCATCAACCTGGGTCTTCTTGACGAAGTCGGCGGCTTCTTCCGGATCAGTCAGCATCTGGCTGTGATCCAGCACGCCTTCGGCGCCGATCCCGTCTTCTTCACCGGCCATGCCGGTTTCCAGGGAACCCAGGCAGCCCAGCTCGCCTTCAACCGAAACGCCGCAGGCGTGAGCCATGGCCACGGTTTGTTGGGTGACGCGGACGTTGTATTCGTAGTCGGTCGGGGTCTTGCCGTCTTCACCGAGGGAGCCGTCCATCATCACCGAGCTGAAGCCCAGCTGGATGGAACGTTGGCACACGTCCGGGCTGGTGCCGTGGTCCTGGTGCATGCACACCGGGATATGCGGGAATTCTTCGATCGCGGCGAGGATCAGGTGACGCAGGAACGGGGCACCGGCGTATTTGCGCGCACCGGCCGAAGCCTGGACGATCACCGGGGAGTCTGTCTTGTCAGCGGCTTCCATGATGGCGCGCATCTGCTCAAGGTTGTTGACGTTAAAGGCTGGGACGCCGTAGCCGAACTCGGCTGCGTGGTCCAGCATTTGACGCATGCTGATAAGTGCCATTGTGTTGTCTCTCCCGGTCGAGGGTCGTTAATCGTGCAAGCCTGCCGTAGCGGCGGCTGCTATTCAAGTTATTGCAGGTCAGGGTGAGTGCATCTGACCGGCTGAATCGTTATTGCTGATGAGCTGGACTCAAATTCCAATCGGAAACCGAACGCATGTGGGAACTGGCTTGCCTGCGAAGGCGGTGTACCCGTCACCGAATTCGCCAACTGACCACCGCTTTCGCGGGCAAGCCCGCTCCCACATTTGATCTTCAGTGATCTCACTATTGGGCTTTGCAGCCGCGCCCGATCAAATCATCAGTGGCGACCCAGTAAACCAGGCCTTCCTCACCTTTTGTGTGGAACGCCAACTGGTCGTTGCTATAAAGCACGCCCGAGGCGGCAACGTCCTGTTTAAGGCGATAAACCTGGTCCGAACCCCCGAGGCGAACATCCACCTCGTTGCGGGCCTGGTTGGCAAAGCGCCAGTTCACTTCGGCCTTGCTGTCGCAAATCCAAGTGGTCCATTTATCGGCAGGCTCTGCCTTGTTGAACATGTTCATGCTGCTGCAACCGGCCAGAAGGGCCAGGGCTGCCAGGGCGAAAACGCCTTTCATTGCCAATCCTCGAACGACGGCCCAAAGAGCCGTCATTGCTGTCGGTTAGTTGATCTGACCCGTCAAGGGCAACCCTGTTCCTGACCGTTGGGCGCGGCGTCGTATTTCTCCAGCCGCTCGTTGCCGATGCGCTTGTTGATCACCGGCATGGTCTCGGCTTGCCAGTCCGCCTGATAACAGCTCTTTTTCTGCGCCGGGGCAGGCTTATCCGCCTCCGGCACACTGCTTGGCGTGCTGCCGCAGCCGGCCAACAGGCCCGCCGCGATCATCAATGCCAACGGCTTGATCATGGGAATACTCCTTTTCCGGATCACGAGCCTCAGCCTTTGGCTCGGGTTTCCAGCACTTCAACGGCCGGCAGGACTTTGCCTTCGACGAACTCGAGGAACGCGCCGCCACCGGTAGAAATGTAGGAGATCTGGTCAGCAACGCCATATTTATCGATGGCGGCCAGGGTGTCGCCACCACCGGCAATGGAGAACGCCGAGCTTTCAGCAATGGCCTTGGCCAGCACTTTGGTGCCGTTGCCGAACTGGTCGAACTCGAACACACCAACCGGGCCATTCCACAGGATGGTCTGCGAGGCTTTCAGCAGTTCAGCGAAGTTGGCCGCGGTTTGTGGGCCGATATCCAGGATCATGTCGTCGGCAGCCACATCAGCAATCAGCTTGACGGTAGCTTCGGCGCTTTCAGCGAATTCCTTGGCCACGACCACGTCGACCGGCAATGGCACGCTGACTTTGGCGGCGATGGCGCGGGCGGTGTCGAGCAGGTCCGGCTCGTAGAGCGACTTGCCTACCGGATGGCCGGCGGCGGCCAGGAAGGTGTTGGCAATGCCGCCGCCGACGATCAACTGGTTGCAGATCTGGCTGAGGCTGTTGAGCACGTCCAGCTTGGTCGAGACCTTGGAGCCGGCCACGATGGCGGCCATTGGCTGTGCTGGCGCGCCCAGGGCCTTGCCCAATGCATCCAGTTCGGCGGCCAGCAGTGGGCCAGCCGCGGCGACCTTGGCGAACTTGGCCACGCCGTGGGTCGAACCTTCGGCGCGGTGGGCGGTGCCGAAGGCGTCCATCACGAACACGTCGCACAGCGCAGCGTATTGCTGGGCCAGTTCGTCGCTGTTCTTTTTCTCGCCTTTGTTGAAGCGCACGTTTTCGAACAGCACGATGTCGCCGGCCTTCACGTCGACGCCACCCAGGTAATCAGCGACCAGTGGCACGTCGCGACCCAGGGCCTTGCTCAGGTAGTCGGCTACCGGCTTGAGGCTGTTCTCGGCGGAGAACTCACCTTCGGTCGGACGACCCAGGTGCGAGCAGACCATCACGGCCGCGCCTTTTTCCAGGGCCAGCTTGATGGTCGGCAGCGAGGCCAGGATTCGCGCATCGCTGGTGACAACACCGTCCTTGACTGGGACGTTGAGGTCTTCGCGAATCAGTACGCGCTTACCTTGCAGATCGAGGTCGGTCATCTTCAACACGGTCATGGGTCGCAGTTCCTGAATTACTGTTGAGGTTGTTTAGAGGCGATGTGCAGATAATGTTCCGCAACATCCAGCATTCGGTTGGCAAAGCCCCATTCGTTGTCGAACCAGGCCAGGATGTTCACCAGCCTCGGGCCGGAAACGCGGGTCTGGCTGGCATCGACAATGGCCGAATGCGGGTCATGGTTGAAATCACAACTGGCGTGGGGCAACTCGGTGTAGGCCAGCAGGCCTTTGAGCGGGCCGCTGGTGGCGGCGTCGCGCAGAATCCGGTTGACCTCCGTCGCGTCGGTATCGCTGACGGTTTGCATGGTGATGTCCAGGCAGGACACGTTCACCGTCGGCACCCGTACGGCTTTGGCCTGAATTCGCCCGGCAAGTTCCGGCAACAGTCGCTCGATACCGCGAGCCAGGCCGGTGGACACCGGAATCACTGACTGGAACGCCGAGCGCGTGCGACGCAAGTCTTCGTGGTGATAGGCATCGATCACCGGCTGGTCGTTCATCGCCGAGTGAATCGTGGTGATCGACACGTAATCCAGGCCAATCGCCTGATCCAGCAGACGCAACAGCGGCACGCTGCAATTGGTGGTGCAGGACGCGTTGGAGACCAGCAGTTCGTTGCCGGTCAGGCAATCCTGGTTGATGCCGTAGACGATGGTGGCGTCGACATCCGCCTCGCTGGCCATCGGCTGGGAAAACAGCACACGCGGTGCGCCGGCGTCGAGGAAACGCTGGCCATCGGCACGGGTGTGGTAGGCACCGGAGCATTCCAACACCAGGTCGACGCCCAGCGCCGCCCAGTCGATGCCCTCGGGGGTGGCACTGCGTAATACTTTTACGCAGTCGCCATTGATATGCAGACAATCGCCTTCCACACGCACTTCGCCGGGGAAGCGGCCGTGAGTGGAGTCAAAGCGTGTCAGGTATTCGATGCTGGCCATGTCGGCCAAATCGTTGATAGCAACAATCTCAAACCCGGCCGCCGCCCCTCGCTCGAACAGAGCACGCAAGACGCAACGACCAATGCGGCCGTAGCCGTTGAGTGCAACTTTGTAAGGACGCGGTTGGGGCATGGGGTTCTCGATTACCTTGGGTAATGGGGTGTCTACCAGACCGCCTTCGCGAGCAAGCCCGCTCCCACATTTGGAATGGGTTCACAATTGCAACCATGTGAACCCGATCTAATGTGGGAGCGGGCTTGCTCGCGAAGGCGTCAGTACAGCCACCTCAATCTACAGCCTTAGTCTTCCAGCAGCTCTTCAGCCTGGCCCAGGATATTTTCCAGGGTGAAGCCGAACTCTTCGAACAACGCTGGCGCCGGCGCCGACTCACCGTAGGTGGTCATGCCGATCACGCGGCCTTCCAGGCCCACGTACTTGTACCAGTAGTCGGCGTGAGCCGCTTCGATGGCGATACGCGCGCTGACCTGCAGTGGCAATACCGATTGCTTGTAGCCGGCATCCTGGGCTTCGAACACGCTGGTGCACGGCATGGACACAACGCGCACGTTGCGGCCTTGCTCGGTCAGCTTGTCGTAGGCCTGGACGGTCAGGCCGACTTCGGAACCGGTGGAGATCAGGATCAGCTCCGGCTCGCCGACGCAGTCCTTGAGCACATAACCGCCACGGCTGATGTCGGCGATCTGCGCGTCGGTACGCGCCTGGTGCTGCAGGTTCTGACGCGAGAAGATCAGCGCCGAAGGGCCGTCCTTACGCTCGATCGCGTGTTTCCAGGCCACTGCGGATTCGACCGCGTCGGCTGGACGCCAGGTGTCCAGGTTCGGCGTGGTGCGCAGGCTGGTCAACTGCTCGACCGGCTGGTGCGTCGGGCCGTCTTCGCCCAGGCCGATGGAGTCGTGGGTGTACACGTGGATCACGCGCTTCTTCATCAGTGCGGCCATGCGCACGGCGTTGCGCGCATATTCCATGAACATCAGGAAGGTCGCGCCGTAAGGCACCAGGCCGCCGTGCAGGGACACGCCGTTCATGATGGCGCTCATGCCGAACTCGCGCACGCCGTAGTACATGTAGTTGCCGCTGGCGTCTTCGGCCGAGACACCTTTGCAGCCTTTCCACAGGGTCAGGTTGGAACCGGCCAGGTCAGCCGAGCCGCCGAGGATCTCAGGCAGCAGCGGGCCAAAGGCGTTCAGGGTGTTCTGGCTGGCTTTACGGCTGGCGATGGTCTCGCCCTTGGCTGCGACTTCGGCGATGTAGGCCGAGGCTTTTTCCGAGAAGTCCGCAGGCAGGTCACCGGCCAGGCGGCGTACCAGTTCGTTGGCCAACTCAGGGAATTCGGCGGAGTAGGCCGCGAAACGCTGGTCCCACTCGGCTTCGGTCGCCAGGCCTTTTTCCTTGGCGCTCCACTCGGCGTAGATGTCGGCCGGGATTTCGAACGGGCCGTGGTTCCACTTCAGCGCTTCGCGGGTCAGGGCGATTTCCGCGTCACCCAGTGGGGCGCCGTGGCAGTCTTCTTTACCCTGCTTGTTCGGCGAGCCGAAACCGATGGTGGTCTTGCAGCAGATCAGGGTGGGTTGCTCGCTCTTGCGCGCGGTGTCGATGGCGGTCTTGATCTCTTCCGGATCGTGGCCATCCACGTTGCGGATCACCTGCCAGTTGTAGGCTTCGAAACGCTTGGGCGTGTCATCGGTGAACCAGCCTTCGACTTCGCCGTCGATGGAGATGCCGTTGTCATCGTAGAAGGCGATCAGCTTGCCCAGGCCCAGGGTGCCGGCGAGGGACGCGACTTCGTGGGAAATGCCTTCCATCATGCAGCCATCACCCAGGAACACGTAGGTGTGGTGGTCGACGATGTTGTGGCCAGGACGGTTGAACTGCGCGCCCAGGACTTTTTCGGCCAGCGCGAAACCAACGGCGTTGGCCAGGCCTTGGCCCAGGGGACCGGTGGTGGTCTCGACGCCTGGGGTGTAGCCGAATTCCGGGTGGCCCGGGGTGCGGCTGTGCAGCTGGCGGAAGCTCTTGAGGTCATCGATGGTGACGTCGTAGCCGGTCAGGTGCAGCAGCGAATAGATCAGCATCGAGCCGTGGCCGTTGGACAGCACGAAGCGGTCACGGTCGGCGAACGACGGGTTGCTCGGGTTGTGTTTCAGGTAGTCACGCCAAAGTACCTCGGCGATATCCGCCATGCCCATCGGGGCACCGGGATGGCCGCTGTTGGCTTTTTGCACGGCATCCATGCTGAGGGCACGAATGGCGTTGGCACGCTCACGACGGCTGGGCATCGCTGATCTCCTGGGGTTTGAATAAAAGAAACGGAAAAAAGGACCGGCATTTTCCCTCAGCCACCGCCTGCGGGCAATGACAGATAGTCACTTGTGGGTGTTTTTCCTGTGCTTTGCGCGGCAATCGCTTGCAGAAAAGACCGACCGGTTCGTCTAAAGGTTATAGCGGCTGCTTATAACTGCCACTTATCGTTCAATATCAAAACTTTTTGATATTGGCCTTGCGAGGTCTTCACCTCGTCACTAGACTGCTGGCCTTATGAATCTACCCGTGCCTTCCCTGCGTCCTGACGACGGCGATGACCTGGCAGCCTTGTGCAAGGCCGCTGGCGACCCGTTGCGCCTGAACGTATTGCGTGCACTGGCCAACGATTCGTTCGGCGTACTCGAACTGGCGCAGATCTTCGCCATCGGCCAGTCCGGCATGAGCCACCATTTGAAGGTCCTGGCCCAGGCCGACCTGGTGGCCACCCGCCGCGAAGGCAATGCGATTTTCTACCGTCGCGCCCTGCCCCACACCGAGTTGCTCGGCGGCAAGCTGCACGCCGCCCTGCTCGAAGAAGTCGACAGCCTGGCCCTGCCCAGCGACGTGCAGTCGCGCATCGGTCAGGTCCACGGTCAGCGCGCTGCCGCCAGCCAGGATTTTTTCACCCGGGTTGCCGAGAAGTTTCGCGCCCAGCAGGACCTGATCGCAGGTTTGCCGCAATACCGCGACAGCGTACTGGCGCTGCTGGACAAGCTGAGCTTCAGTGATGAAGCCACGGCACTCGAAGTGGGCCCTGGCGATGGCGGTTTCCTGCCAGAACTGGCGCGGCGATTCCAGCAGGTCACGGCGCTGGACAACAGCCCGGCCATGCTCGAACTGGCGCGCCAGCTGTGCGAGCGAGAAGCATTGGGCAACGTGCGCCTGCAGTTGGCGGATGCGCTCAATCACAACAGTCTGCAGGCCGACTGCGTGGTGCTGAATATGGTGCTGCACCATTTCGCTGCCCCCGCAGACGCCCTCAAGCAGATGGCGAAGTTGCTGCAACCCGGCGGTAGCCTGCTGGTCACAGATTTATGCAGCCACAACCAGAATTGGGCCAGGGAGGCCTGCGGTGATCTCTGGTTGGGTTTTGAACAGGACGATCTGGCCCGTTGGGCCACCGCTGCGGGACTCGTTCCCGGGGAAAGCCTCTATGTAGGTTTACGTAATGGTTTCCAGATCCAGGTCCGCCATTTCCAGCGGCCGGCTGGCGACACTCACCATCGGTAAATTTCAGGAAAACATCGAGATGAGCGAATACTCCCTTTTCACCTCCGAGTCCGTGTCTGAAGGGCATCCGGACAAAATCGCCGACCAGATTTCTGATGCGGTGCTGGACGCCATCATTGCTGAAGACAAGTTCGCCCGTGTGGCGTGCGAGACTCTGGTGAAAACCGGCGTAGCGATCATCGCTGGCGAAGTGACCACCACCGCCTGGGTTGACCTGGAGCAGATCGTTCGTGATGTGATCACCGACATCGGCTACACCAGCTCCGATGTCGGCTTCGACGGCGCGACCTGCGGCGTGATGAACATCATCGGCAAGCAATCGCCTGACATCAACCAGGGTGTCGACCGTGCCAAGCCTGAAGATCAGGGCGCCGGCGACCAGGGCCTGATGTTCGGCTACGCCAGCAACGAAACCGACGTGCTGATGCCAGCGCCGATCACCTTCTCGCACCAGTTGGTGCAACGCCAGGCTGAAGCCCGCAAGAACGGCCTGCTGCCTTGGCTGCGCCCGGACGCCAAGTCCCAGGTGACCTGCCGCTACGAAGGCGGCAAAGTCGTCGGCATCGACGCCGTTGTACTGTCGACCCAGCACAACCCGGACGTTTCCTACGCTGATCTGCGTGAAGGCGTGATGGAGCTGATCGTCAAGCACGTGCTGCCGGCCGAACTGCTGTCCAAGGACACCCAGTTCCACATCAACCCGACGGGCCAGTTCATCATTGGTGGCCCGGTGGGCGACTGCGGCCTGACCGGTCGCAAGATCATCGTCGACAGCTACGGCGGCATGGCCCGTCACGGCGGTGGCGCGTTCTCCGGCAAAGACCCGTCCAAGGTTGACCGTTCGGCGGCCTACGCCGGTCGCTACGTGGCCAAGAACATTGTCGCCGCGGGCCTGGCCGAGCGCTGCGAGATCCAGGTGTCCTACGCCATCGGCGTGGCCCAGCCTACGTCGATCTCGCTGAATACCTTCGGTACCGGCAAGATCAGCGACGACAAGATCGTCAAGCTGGTGCGCGAGATCTTCGACCTGCGCCCTTACGCGATCACCACCATGCTCGACCTGCTGCATCCGATGTACCAGGAAACCGCAGCCTACGGCCACTTCGGTCGTACCCCTGCGCAGAAGACTGTCGGCGACGACACCTTCACCACCTTCACCTGGGAAAAAACCGATCGCGCCAACGACCTGCGCACCGCCGCCGGCCTGTAATCGCTCACGGCATATAAAGCCTCGCCGGGTTTACCCCCGGCGGGGCTTTTTTATTGCCTGCGGGATCACCCTCACATTTTTTGGATCCAAAGCTTGCAGGCCAAATAATGGCCCTCTAGAATCCGCGCCCTCTCGGGCCCTCTACCTTATTTGGATATTGCCCTGCGCCAGCCCGGGATCGATCAGCGCGCAGGCAATCGAACATTGAGGTTTTTCATGCGCATCTCCACGCTCGCCCCTGCCGCCCTTCTGCTCAGCCTGTTCGCCCTGCCGGCCCAATCCGCCGACCTGAGCGCACTGAGTGGCGCGCTGACGTCCCAACTGGGTGGCGGCAACTCCGGCGACTGCCAGAAGCAATCCGCAGACCTGCAAGCCAAGATCGATGCAGCCGAAGCCCAGAAAGACAACCTGAAAGTGAAGGCATTCAAAGCGGCGCAGGAGCAGATCAACAAAGGCTGTAACAAACTTGCTGAAACCCAGGCGAAGGCCGACGCCAAGCAGCAAACCCAGGAGGCCAAGGCTGATAAGAATGACGCCGTGAAAGCCTTGGGCGGTCTGTTCAAGTAACTGGAAACACCCGGTAAAAAGCCCCGCACTGCCGGGGCTTTTTTGTGCCTGCCTGGATCACTTAGGCTGGGCGCCCTTTACGAGCAAGGAATGCTCATGACGCGCTTACTGATTGCGCTGCTGCTCAGCACGCTGACCTTTTCAGCCTGGGCTGACGGCTGCCCGGCTGAAGCCCGGACCCAACTCGGCACCCTGGCCGAACAGATCCGCCAGTGGGATGACAGCTATCACCGGCTCGGCCATTCCCCCGTCAGTGATGAGCTCTACGACCAGGCTCGCCAACGCCTCGCGCAATGGCGCGAATGTTTCCCTCAACCCACGGCAAAGGCCGACAACCCACTGGCCAGCGCACGCGGCACCCTGGCTCACCCGGTCGCCCATACCGGGCTGGCAAAACTGTTGGATGAACAGGCCGTCGGCACCTGGCTCGACACGCGCCAGGAGGTGTGGATACAACCCAAGGTCGACGGCGTGGCGGTGACATTGGTGTACCGCCACGGTCGGCTGAGCCGGGTCATCAGCCGTGGCGATGGCCTGCTCGGCCAGGACTGGTCAGCCTCGGCGCGCAAGATCCCCGGCATTGTCCAGCAGTTGCCGGAGCCCCTCGACCTGGTGCTGCAAGGCGAACTCTACTGGCGCCTCGACGACCACGTGCAGTCGGCACATGGCGGGCTCAATGCCCGCAGCAAAGTGGCTGGGCTGATGAACCGCAAACACTTGAGCGACATCGAAGCTGCCGGCATCGGCGTGTTCATCTGGGCCTGGCCCGACGGCCCGACCGCGTTCAACGAGCGCCTCGCCAGCCTGGCACGCTGGGGTTTCACCGACAGCCAGCGCTACAGCCAGCCCATCCAGGACATTACCCACGCCGCACACTGGCGCGCCTATTGGTACAACCATCCCCTGCCCTTCGCCAGTGATGGCGTGGTGCTGCACCAGGCGCAGCGCGCACCCGCCGAGCGCTGGCAGGCGAGCACGCCGTACTGGGCGGTCGCCTGGAAGTACCCGGCGGCCAAGGCCCTGGCACTGGTGCGCAACGTGCGGTTCAAGATCGGCCGTACCGGGCGCATCACCCCCATGCTCGAACTCGAGCCCGTGCGGCTGGATGACCGGCAGATCAGCCGTGTCAACGTCGGCTCGCTGAAACGCTGGCAAGCACTGGACATCCGCCCTGGCGATCAGGTCGCCATCAGCCTGGCGGGCCAGATCATCCCACGGTTGGACCAAGTGATCCTGCGCAACACCGCCCGGGTCGACCTGCCGGTCCCGGACCCTCTGGACTTCCACGCCTTGAGTTGCTGGCAGCTGGACCCCGGCTGCGAGGAACAACTGCTGGCGCGGCTCACCTGGCTCAGCGGTGATCAAGGCCTGGCCTTGCCCCATATCGGCCGCGAGACCTGGAACATATTGATCCAGGCCGGTCTAATCGCAGGCTTTCTCGATTGGTTAACCCTGGACGCGGCAGAGCTTGCTAACATTGATGGCTTCGGCGATCGCAGCCGCGCGCGGGTGCTCGACAGCCTGCACAGCGCGCGGCAACGGCCTTTCGCCCAATGGCTCAAGGCCCTGGGCATACCGCCTGCGGCACGCAACAACCTGGAAGGCGGCTGGCAGACACTGGCCGCCAAGGACACCCAGGCCTGGCAGGCCACCGATGGCATCGGCCCGGGTCGCGCGGCGCAACTGAGCGCTTTTTTTCGCGATCCGCACGTACAGGCTTTGGCTGAAACACTACGCGTGGCCGGGATAGACGGGTTTTGAACCCGGCCTGGCCATTTTTAAACGGCGGCAGAATTCATCCTGCTGCCAGATTGCGACTTTGGAGTCCCACATGAAATTTCTCGCCCCCTTTGTCTTGTTGACTGTCGCAAGCTGCATGGCCACGCCACTGCTGGCGGCCGAAGAAGCTGCCCCCCTCACCGGCTGCGCCGCCAAGCGCCAGGCCATCAGCGCCCAGATCGAACAAGCCAAGGCGCATGGCAACAGCGCGCAACAGGCCGGCCTGGAAAAAGCCCTGAGCGAAGTCACTGCCAACTGCACCGACGCCTCCTTGAGGAAGGAGCGCGAAAACAAGGTGCTCGACGCCAAGCACGAAGTCAGCCGCCGTCAGGCTGACCTCGACAAGGCAATGAAAAAGGGCGATGCCGAGAAAATCAACAAACGTAAGGACAAGCTCGCCCAGTCGCGCAAAGAACTGCAGGACGCCGTGGAACAACTCGACGAATAACGCCGGTCAGTGATCGCGAAACTGCTTATGGCAGGCGCTGCAGGCATCTTCGACTTTCTGCACCGCAGGCCCAAGGTTGCTGGCCTTGTACGGCTGGACCTGGCTGGCGACCACCAGTTCACCGGTGGCCGCTTCAAGGTTGCGGGCCAGTTCCTGGAAGCGTGCCTGTTGTTGCCATACGTCGTCCTTGGCACTGGTGTGATCTTCTTCGCGCACGCTCGGGAAGTGCTTCCATGGTTCATGCGACAACGCATCGAGCTTGACCGCGCCTTCGGCAAACTTCGCGCCGTCGAACGGGATGCGCCCACGCAACATGCCACCCAGGTCCTCCCCGGTCTTGAGCATCTGTTTGAAAATCGCCTTGCGCTGGCCCAGCGGGGAATTTGGATCGACGCCGCCACAGGCGGACAAGGCCACGCAGGCCAGCAATACAACCGTCAGTTTTTTAAAAGTCATGATGGCTCAGGGTCACGGGAAACGGCGGCCAGTATCCTCGCCCCGCCCGCAAAGACCAATAGCCCTATTAATAATAGGGTTGCCCGACTGCGCTACAGCGCGGGCAATCGCTTCAGGAATTGCGTTTATGAATGTCCTACTGAAAACCTGGAGCCGCCGCCTGGCGTGGGCTCTGCCGATTGCTGCACTGCTGGCCGGCTGTGATGGCGGTAAAGACGCCAACAAAACAGAGGAAGTGACCAAACCCCATGCCGTAGCCACCTATGTGAGCGCGCCATGGGAAGCCCTGCCGGCGGTGTCCGACAGCGACCTGCTGGCCGGCTTTGAAGCCTGGCGCAGCGCCTGCCAACGCCTCAAGGCCGACCCGATCTGGGGCGCGACCTGTGCCGCAGCGGTCACCGTGCCGGGCAATGCCGTAGCGGTGCGTGGTTTTCTCAAAGAACGCCTGGATGTCTTCGGCCTGCGCTCGGCCGACGACACCCCCAATGGGCTGATCACCGGCTACTACGAACCCGTCTACCCCGGCAGCCTGACCAAGACTGCCACCGCCCATGTGCCCGTGTATGGCGTGCCGGATGACCTGATCATCGTCAATCTGGAAAGCATCTACCCGGAACTCAAGGGCAAGCGCCTGCGCGGTCGCCTTGAAGGCCGCGTGCTCAAGCCCTATGACGATGCCAGCGCCATCAACGGCCAAGGCTCCAGCGCCAAGCCGATTGCCTGGCTGACCAACCCGATGGACCTGCAATTTCTGCAGATCCAGGGCTCGGGCCGCATTCAACTCAAGGACGGCCGCCAACTGCGCGTGGGTTATGGCGACCAGAACGGCTACCCCTATCGTCCTATCGGCCGCTGGCTGGTGGAGCAAGGCGAGTTGAAGAAAGAAGAAGTAACCATGGGCGCCATCAGCGCTTGGGCCAAGGCGCACCCGGAGCGAATCCCGGAACTGCTCGCAAGCAACCCCAGCTACGTGTTCTTCAGCGCCCGTCCCGACAGCAATGAAGGTCCTCGCGGTTCGCTGAACGTGCCCCTGACGGCAGGCTACAGCGTGGCGGTGGATCGCAAGGTGATCCCGCTGGGCAGCCTGTTGTGGCTGTCGACCACCACGCCCGACGGCTCGGCATTGGCACGTCCCGTCGCCGCACAGGACACCGGCGGTGCAATCACCGGCGAAGTGCGCGCGGATCTGTTCTGGGGCACGGGTGATGCGGCAGGTGAGTTGGCGGGGAATATGAAGCAGCAAGGCCAGATCTGGATGCTGTGGCCCAAAGGCGCGGCGTTGCCGCACGTGCCGGATGCACCCGCGGGTACCTGAGGAACACTGAAGATCAAATGTGTAAACGGGCTCGTCGCGAGGAGAAGGCCTGTCGTGGGAAGCGGGCTTACTGTGGCGAGCGGGCTTGCCCCGCGTTGGGGTGCGGAGCAGCCCTGACAACAGGCGCCGAGTTCCTTCTGAAAGAACTCGGTGTGCCGATTAGGGCCGCTTCGCGCCCCAACGCGGGGCAAGCCCGCTCGCCACAGTAGGCCCGCTTGCCACAGCAGCCCGCTTGCCACAGTAAGACCAGCCACAATAGAGGGCCGGGCTACGCCTTAGATCGAGACGAAGAAGAAGCTCGCGATCAATACCATCCCTACAAACCACACCAGCGAACGCAGCATTGCCCAGTCGGCGACGTAGCAGATGATGTACAACAGGCGACTGGTGATAAACAGCACCGCCAGCACATTGATGGTCACCAACGACGCAGTCCCGGCAAGGTGGGCGATAATCACCGCCGCCGCGAAGGCGGGTGTCACCTCAAAGCTGTTGAGCTGCGCGTTGTGGGCGCGCTTGGCGAAGCCGTCGAGGGTATCCAGAAAAGCGCGCGGATCATGATTCTGCCGCGGGCCGAATTTGCCGCCACTGAACTTGGCCACCCCTGTGCACAGGTAAGGCAGGAAAATCGCTATCAACACACACCAGAAAGCCACCGTCATCACTGATTCCTTTTGTAGTTTTAAACAGAAATTAGAGTTTTAGCACTAAACCTACCAAACCGCACTTACCGGCTATGAGCACGCCGCGCACCGAAAGGTTCTATCGCGCTGTGCAACCTCATGCCCGCCCTGCGGTCCACCCATGCATCAACGAACTGCCACCTAACCTCCAAGGACCCCGGATGCTTGAACTTGTCGCCGCCTTCATCTGCCTCACCACCCTGCTCACCTATGTGAACTTCCGTTTTATCGGCCTGCCACCCACCATCGGCGTGATGGTCACGGCCCTGCTGTTTTCGCTGATCCTGCAAGGCCTGAGCGTGCTCGGCTACCCGGGCCTGGAGGAACGTATCCAGCAACTGATCGGCCAGATCGACTTCGGCGATTTGCTGATGAACTGGATGCTGTCGTTCCTGCTGTTCGCCGGCGCCCTGCACGTCAACCTCAACGACCTGCGCAGCTACCGCTGGCCCATCGGCCTGCTGGCAACGTTCGGCGTGTTGATTGCCACCGTGGTGATCGGCAGCCTGGCGTATTACATCTTCGCGCTGTTTGGCTGGCACGTGAGCTTCCTCTACTGCCTGCTGTTCGGCGCGCTGATCTCACCCACCGACCCGATTGCGGTCTTGGGCGTGCTGCGCACCGCCAACGCCTCCAAACCGCTGAAAACCACGATCGTCGGCGAGTCGCTGTTCAACGACGGCACGGCGGTGGTGGTGTTTACGGTTTTACTGGGTATTGCACAGCTGGGCGAAACGCCGACCGTAGGCGCTACCGCGATGCTGTTTGCCCATGAGGCGATTGGCGGCGTGGTGTTTGGTGGCCTGATCGGCTACCTCGTGTACCTGATGATCAAGAGCATCGAGCAGCACCAGATCGAAGTGATGCTGACCCTGGCCCTGGTCATCGGCGGTTCGGCGATGGCCACCGAACTGCACGTCTCGGCGCCGATTGCGATGGTGGTGGCCGGTCTGATCATCGGCAACCTGGGGCGCAAGCTGGCGATGAACGACATGACCCGTCGCTATCTGGATGGCTTCTGGGAACTGCTCGATGACATGCTCAACGCGCTGCTGTTCGCGCTGATCGGCATGGAGCTGCTGCTGTTGCCGTTCAACTGGCTGCACGTCTTCGCTGCCAGCCTCCTGGCCGTAGCAATCCTGGTGTCACGCCTGCTGACCGTTGCTCCGGCGATCCTGCTGCTGCGCCGCTGGCGCACGGTGCCACGCGGGACGATCCGCATCCTGACCTGGGGCGGCTTGCGCGGCGGGGTTTCGGTAGCGCTGGCACTGGCTTTGCCGCTCGGCCCGGAGCGCGACCTGCTGTTGAGCATCACCTACATCGTGGTGTTGTCGTCGATCCTGTTGCAGGGGTTGACCATTGGCCGAGTCGTGAAGCGCGTAGCCGAACCCCAGTGAACCACTGAGCCTTGACGTCGCTACAGCACACGTTCGCCGACGGGCGCTGCACACAGGTGTTCAAGCAGGTGCCGCATCGCCAGTGGGTGGCGCGGCGTCGAGCTGTGCATGACAACCAGATCCCGCGCATAGCGCGGGGCATCGTCGACTGGCAACACACAGAGCCCGCTGCGCGACATCCCCGCCCACTGGGGCACCAGTGATACACCCATGCCTTGGGCGACCAGTATCGCGATGGTTTCCAAGGCATCCAGCTCACACAAGACCCGCGGATCCAAGCACTGCTCATCCAGGAAACGCTGGGCAATCTGCCCGCCCCACGAACGCGCGTCGTAGCGAATGAATGACCGCTCTCGCAGCAAGGCTTCAAACGTCTGCGAGCCACAGTCAGCGGGAGCAATCAAAATCAAAGGTTCGGTCCCCAGCAAAGTCGCCACCAAAGCCTTGGGCAGGTGAAACGGAGGCCTGACAAGAATCGCCGCGTCCAACTCTTGGGCCAGCAACCTCTCATAGAGGCTTTTGGAGTCACCCGGTGTGATCTTCAGCCTCAATCCCGGCGCCGAGAGCGCCAGTCGCTCGATCGCCCTCGGCAAGATTCCGGTCAATGCGGTTGAAATAGCACCGATCTTGATCTCTCCCGATAAGCCATCCTGGCTCAAGTCCTCCTGTAACTCGCGCGCCTGGTCAATTACGGCCTGGATTTTTGGTAACAACAACAGGCACTGGTCCGAGGGCCACGCGGCATGCGCGGTACGTACAAGCAACGTGCACCCCAGCGTTCGCTCCAGCGTCTTGACCCGTTGGCTGATCGCCGCCGCAGTACGGTTTTCACGTCGCGCGGCCGCTGCAATCGAGCCGGCTTCGATGACGGCGACCAGGCTTCCCAGGAATCGAATATCCATAAGTTTTCCTTTCGCTCAGACCAACGCGAACCCGTTTTACCCGGACACACGGCCTGTTTAATTTGAGGGCTCCCCCTCACGGAGATCCCATCGATGAACAGACCCTTCCATGCTGCATATCATGTTTATGACCTGAACCAGGCGCGCATTTTTTATCGAGATGTTTTGGGCTGCACGGAAGGCCGTAGCAGCGAGACCTGGATCGATTTCGATTTTTTCGGCAATCAGCTTTCACTGCACTTGGGCACGCCCTTCCCCACCACACGTACCGGCCTGGTCGGTGACCATCATGTGCTGATGCCGCACCTCGGCGTGGTGTTGCCGCTCGAGGAATGGCAGGCACTCGCCGAGCGTCTCAGCCAATTGGGCACGCCGTTCGAGATCCCGCCAGTCATTCGCTTCGCCGGGGAGCCTGGCGAGCAACGCACGCTGTTTTTTCTCGATCCCAGCGGTAACCCCATAGAAGTGAAAGGCTTCAAGGACTTCGCAGGGCTGTTTGCTCAATAAAACCCTGACAACTACAACAATAAGGGCCACCCCCATGACCACCCGAAAACCCACCAGCCTTGTCATCCGCATCATGATCGGCCTGGCTGCCGGAATAATCGTCGGCATCCTTCTCAACCAGTTTCCCGAACATAAGGAGTGGTTCATTAATAACCTGCTGCAGCCAGCAGGCGACTTGTTTATCAAGCTGATGAAGATGATCGTCGTGCCGCTGGTGTTTGCCTGCATGACGGTCGGCATTGCTGGCATGGGAAATCCTGCCGCCTTGGGACGCGTCGGCGTGAAGACGTTCATTTACTTCTTCACGATAACCAGCATTGCGATCGTCTTTGGCCTGGTCGTTGCCAACGTCGTCGAGCCAGGCGCGGGGGCGGAATTCGCCAGCACCCTGCAGACGCCAGTCACAGGGCTGGCCACCCACGACACCACGCAGAATCTGGGCCAAACGCTACTGGCGATCGTGCCGGACAACATCGTCCTGGCCATGTCACAGGGCAAGCTGCTCTCGGTGCTGTTTTTCGCGATTCTGTTCGGCTGCGCGTTGTCGCTACTGACCGAGGAGCGCAAGGCGCCGCTGATCAGTGTGATGCAAAGCGTCTCCGACACTATGTTCAAAGTCACCCATCTGGTCATGCACTACTCGCCAATAGGCATTTTCGGACTGATAGCCGTCACTGTCGCCAGCTTCGGTCTCAGTGCCTTGCTGCCACTGGCCAAGCTGATCGGCACGACTTATGTCGCAGTGTTGCTATTTGCACTGTGCATACTGGGTACGGTTGCGCGACTGGCAGGGGTCGGCTTTTTCCACTTGGTGCGAGAGATACGCAGTGAGTTGCTGCTGGCCTATAGCAGCGCCGCGTCAGCAACGGTAATGCCTCAATTGATCGAGAAGATGGAGCGCTATGGCGCGCCACGTCCCATTACCAGCATGGTTATCCCGCTGGGCTATTCGTTCAACCTGGATGGCGCATCGCTGTTCGCTGCACTGGGCACGTTGTTCATCGCCCAGGCGTATGGCATCGACTTGAGCCTGGCAGATCAGGGCATGCTGATATTGATCATGGTGTTGACGTCGAAGGGCGCCGCAGGCGTGCCAGGATTCATGTTTATCATCCTGACCGCGACCTTGACCACAGCAGGGCTCCCTGTGGAAGGAGTGGCGATCATCGCAGGCGTCTATCGCTTGATGGATATGCCGGTCACGGCTTTGAATGTACTGGGTAATGCATTGGCGCCGCTGGTGATTGCCCGCTGGGAAGGTCAACTGAAGGCACCTGACAGCACGCCCACAGCTGAAACCGGCGCGGCGCCGTTGAAAGCCTGAAAGTTATAAAAAACCCCGCAAAGACTGTGCTTGAGCCTTTGCGGGGTGCAATCAGGTCTTGTCCTTACGCTGGGCTCCCTGCTCCCCTGCGTTGGCGTGAGCGGCATCAGGCGCCTTGCTTTCACTGCGAATCTGCGCGTGACTGATCAACGCAAAGATAAAGCTGCCGCCGATGATATTCCCGGCCAGGGTCGGGCCGGCAAACACCAGCCAGAAGTCTTTCCACGGCAATTCGCCGGCAAACACCAGGTACGAAACCTCGGCCGAACCGACGACGATATGGGTGAAGTCCCCCAGCGCCATCAGGTAAGTGATCAGGATAATGATCCACATCTTGGCGCTTTCCATGGAGGGGATCATCCACACCATGGTCGCGATCATCCAACCGGAAACGATGCCTTTTGCAAACATCTGGCCGGCGTCGTTTTCCATGATCTTGCGGCCGATTTCGAGGAAGGCCAGGTCGGTCTTGGTATCGAAGATCGGCAGGTGCAGCATCACATACGCCACCAGCAGGGTGCCGCACAGGTTGCCGACCAGCACGACTGTCCATAAGCGCAGCAGGCGTCCCGCGTTGCCCAGCGTAGGCTTGCTCATCACCGGCAGCACGGCGGTCAGGGTGTTTTCGGTGAACAATTGCTGGCGCGCCAGGATCACCGCAAGGAAGCCTGCGCAGTAGCCGAAGCTGGCGATGACCTTGAAGGCTTCGCCATCTGGCAGGCGCGAGTTGAGCAAGCCCATCGCCATCAGCGACAGTCCCATGGTCAGGCCGGCAGCGAGCGCCGACCACCACAAGGCGGCGACGCTGCGCTCCAGCTCCTGGTCGCCCTGGGTGCGGATGATTTCATGCAACACCGCCGCGCGGGGGGGTTGGTTCTTGTCCACGTCCTGTTGCTCTTCCTGCGACAGGTTGGGGGTCTTGCCGTCTGCTTGAGTGGCCATGATGTACCAGAGTCCGAGGGGTGCCTGTAGCTACGACCTGCCGGCGCCGTAGCTGTTCAGTGACCAGGCAACTAAACCCGCTTGCGCCAGGCCTTGGCCATCTCCACGGTAGTGTCACTGGACGACATACTCCATGGCTTGTTGCGCGCCTGGTAATGTTCGCTGAGACCATCAAGCACACGATTGAACGCCTGCGGCGTGATGGCCTTGGCCAAGTCTCGTGCCGCGCGCTGCAACAGTTCGACATTGGATGCCGGCTGGCCAGGTCGGAACAGTGACGGGTAGATAACCTCCCGTGTAAAGCTCTCGGCACTCACCGCAATATCGCGACGTTTCATTTCGGCAACAGCGCAAGCCATGACCCTGGAAGTGGACGGTACATCGCCGGCGCCCTGATTAGCAGCCACTTGCAGCAATCGCTGAAAATTTCGCTGGCCTGGGTCATTCAAGCGCCGTCCCAACCATTCTAATTGCTCGGGACTTCGGGCAAGTGCTTCCAGATTGCGCACTGCCGACGACAGCTTCGGTGTGAACAGCAAGCCAGCATGCGACTTATCGACCTCTGTAATCGCATGGTCCAGCGCGCGCAACGCCTGTTTCGCTTCTTCTCGAAACATCAGCACACTGGCTGCGGCGCTGTCTGCCTGCAACGCCGTCTGCACGCTGGCCAGTGTTTCATCATCCATCGCCAGCACCGCCGCATCCAGCGAACCGAACGAGTGAGAATCCCTCGTCGAGGCCAGATTCTGCAGGTGCCCAGCCACCGCTTCACGGGCCCTTTCCTGCAGGTGCTGCTTGTGCTCATCCTTCATGGTGAAGTTGACCGTCCCGTTGAACAGGCCGCGAAAATCTCCCTGTTCGGTATTCAGTGGCGACACCAGCGTCTGGTGGGCAAATGCCTTGAGCCTATTATCCTGGTAAGCCTCGGCAGCCGAATGTGGCGTTCCCGTAATGCAGTCGACCAGGCTACTGAAAAAACTGCCACTTTGGGCAGGCTCCTCGTCGGAGTCAGGCTCGAATTTGATGATCAGCGACTCGGGCTTGCTCAGGAGGCTCTCGGCAAACAATCGGTCCACCACGCCTGGCGCTGGCGTATTGAGCATCAGGCCACCGTCCTGAAAGGTCGTGGTTTCTGTCGCCATCTGAAAGCCATGCCCCTGTTCCACAGGGCTTTTGAACAGTGCCGGCAACGAACCCGAAATACGCGCAGCGCGGGCAATATCCATGTCCGGCGTCAAACTGCTGTTGAACACTACCAACTGTGGACGCCCTCCAAACATGCCCGTGCCGGTGATATTGAGTTGCTTGACCGCTGCAATACTGCGGCTTAACACCTCAAGGTCGGCAAACGTCGGCGTGCCACCAGCACTGAGCTTGTCAGCAATGCGCATGACTTCGGCAGGCCGGGTTTCTCTGGGAGTGTCGGCAATATGACCAAGAAGCGCCTTGCGCGACTCGTCGCGGACCATGTCCTCCAGCGGGGCGGCATCGGTTTTCAGGCGCGGCAGCAGGGTCATCAGCAACTGGGAAATATTGCCGACCGGGCCCGGCAAATACCCGAGGTATTCGCCCAGTGTCGAACTGGCGTCCTGCAACCAGGCCGTCACAGGGTCTTTGCTGTTCAGCAAGGTAGGCAGACTGATGTTGTCCGACAGTCCATCGAAGGCTGCGGCACTCATTCCACTGGCAATCAATGCCGCAGAAATCGCACCGGCGGATGAGCCGGAAATCACCTGGATGCCTTCCAGCTTCCGGGCGTCCTCGAGTGCCTGCACCACCCCTGAAAAGGCAACCCCCTTGGCGCCACCACCGCTGAGCACCAAATGCGTGATGGGCGGCCGCGACAATGTGACCTCCACACGCCCATGGGGATCGCGCTGGAGGATCAGATTGCGCGCGCCGCCGCCCTCCACCCGTAACGTCTTCGCGGTGTGATCGACGCGGGTACTGACATCTCCAGGCGAGGGAAACTGAACGGGATTGACCGGATTGAGCACTTTCATGCGCTGACTCACTCTGCGGGGGGGGGTATAGTGCTGAGTGATGACAGAGCCTGGGAAAGATCCAACCGGAACAATCAGGTAACAGAAACCAAACCGGTGGGCATGCAGTTATTCCTGGATGCCATCCTCTTGGAACTGGTCCTTGACGTACTTGATTTCCGTACGGCCGTGAGGCGCTGGCAGGCCATCTTCCCCGAGGTTGACGAAGACCATCTTCTCGACGGTGAGGATGCTCTTACGGGTGATCTTGTTGCGCACTTCACAGGTCAGGGTGATCGAGGTGCGACCGAATTCGGTGGCGGTGATGCCCAGCTCGATGATGTCGCCCTGGCGCGAGGCACTGACGAAGTTGATTTCGGAGATGTACTTGGTCACCACGCGCTGGTTGCCCAACTGGACAATCGCATAGATCGCCGCTTCTTCGTCGATCCAGCGCAACAGGCTGCCACCGAACAGGGTGCCGTTGGGGTTGAGGTCTTCGGGTTTTACCCATTTGCGGGTGTGGAAGTTCATAGGGACTCCAGGTTTGAGATGTTTGGCGATTGGGTTGTGGCCCCCAGCTTCAAGTTTTAAGCGACAAGCTGCAAGTAGTAGCCGATTCGCTCTTACTTGCCGCTTGTAGCTTGTTGCTTGCCACTAGCCGGATAAAGACAGCTATAATCGCCCCCGATTTCAGAACGGCTACTACCGTTCTCCCGCCACCTGTCCGAGGGGCGCTGCAGCAGGTTCAACCTGTCAGGCTCGGATGGGGCGTTGTCCGGCCTGGTTAGCCAGCTGGATACTAAACGCACAACGGCGCCCATTCGCACACTACGAATGGAGGCTCTTCATGAGCGCTGTAAACACGCCTGCAGATTTCAACGACTACAAAGTCGCCGACATGTCCCTCGCTGCCTGGGGCCGTCGCGAAACCTTTATCGCCGAATCCGAAATGCCTGCGCTGATGGGCCTGCGTCGCAAGTACGCCGCTGAGCAACCGCTCAAGGGCGCGAAGATCCTCGGCTGCATCCACATGACCATCCAGACTGCCGTGCTGATCGAGACCCTGGTTGCCCTGGGTGCCGAAGTACGCTGGTCGTCCTGCAACATCTTCTCGACTCAAGACCAGGCCGCTGCCGCTATCGCTGCTGCCGGTATCGCCGTGTTCGCCTGGAAAGGCGAGACCGAAGAAGAGTACGAGTGGTGCCTGGAGCAAACCATCCTCAAGGATGGCAAGCCATGGGACGCCAACATGATCCTCGACGACGGCGGCGACCTGACCGAGCTGCTGCACAAGAAGTACCCGCAGATCCTCGACCGCGTCCACGGCGTGACCGAAGAAACCACCACCGGCGTACACCGCCTGCTGGACATGCTGGCCAAGGGCGAGCTGAAAATCCCGGCCATCAACGTCAACGACTCGGTGACCAAGAGCAAGAACGACAACAAGTACGGCTGCCGTCACAGCCTGAACGATGCCATCAAGCGCGGCACCGACCACCTGCTGTCGGGCAAGCAAGCCCTGGTGATCGGCTACGGTGACGTGGGCAAGGGTTCGTCCCAGTCCCTGCGTCAGGAAGGCATGATCGTCAAGGTGTCCGAAGTCGATCCGATCTGCGCCATGCAAGCCTGCATGGACGGTTTCGAAGTGGTTTCGCCGTTCATCAACGGCCAGAACGACGGCACCGAAGCGAGCATCGACAAAGCCCTGCTGGGCAAGATCGACCTGATCGTGACCACCACCGGTAACGTTAATGTTTGCGATGCGAACATGCTCAAGGCCCTGAAAAAGCGCGCTGTAGTGTGCAACATCGGTCACTTCGACAACGAAATCGACACTGCTTTCATGCGCAAGAACTGGGCGTGGGAAGAAGTGAAGCCACAGGTACACAAGGTTCACCGTACCGGCGCTGGCGATTTCGACCCGCAGAACGATGACTACCTGATCCTGCTGGCTGAAGGCCGCCTGGTTAACCTGGGCAACGCCACCGGCCACCCAAGCCGCATCATGGATGGCTCGTTCGCCAACCAGGTACTGGCCCAGATCTTCCTCTTCGGCCAGAAATACGCCGACCTGTCGCCTGCCCAGAAAGCCGAGCGCCTGACCGTGGAAGTACTGCCGAAGAAACTCGACGAAGAAGTGGCCCTGGAAATGGTCCGCGGCTTCGGTGGCGTCGTGACTCAACTGACCAAGACCCAGGCCGACTACATCGGCGTGACCGTCGAAGGTCCGTTCAAGCCGCACGCTTACCGCTACTAAGCAGCGGCAGGCTTTCAGCGGCAAGCGGCAAGAAATGCGCTTGTGCCGAGGGCTTGCTACTTCATTGCTCTTTAAGCAGCTACCAGCTGCGAGCTCCAAGCTGCAAGAACAGGCACACCGCCCTCTTGCAGCTTGAGGCTTGCAACTTGCAGCTGGAGACCTCACATGTCCCAAGACCGTCGCTACAGCTTCGAGTTCTTCCCGACCAAGACCGATGCTGGACATGAAAAACTGATGGCTGTTGCCAAGCAACTGGCCAGCTACAATCCTGACTTCTTCTCCTGCACCTACGGCGCCGGCGGCTCGACCCGTGACCGCACGATCAACACCGTGCTGCAGCTGGAAAGCGAAGCCAACATTCCCGCCGCTCCGCACTTGTCGTGCGTGGGCGACAGCAAGGCCGACCTGCGCGGCCTGCTGACCCAATACCAGCAAGCCGGCATCAAGCGCATCGTCGCCTTGCGTGGCGACCTGCCATCCGGCATGGGCATGGCCAGCGGTGAGCTGCGCTACGCCAACGACCTGGTGAGTTTCATCCGTGAAGAAAGCGGCGATCACTTCCATATCGAAGTGGCGGCTTACCCGGAGATGCACCCCCAGGCGCGCAACTTCGAAGACGATCTGCAGAATTTCGTGCGCAAGGCCAACGCCGGCGCCGACAGCGCGATCACCCAGTACTTCTTCAACGCCGACAGCTACTTCTACTTCGTCGAGCGCGTGCGGGCCATGGGTGTGAACATCCCGATCGTGCCAGGCATCATGCCGATCACCAACTACAGCAAGCTGGCACGCTTCTCCGACGCGTGCGGTGCCGAGATCCCACGCTGGATCCGCAAGCAACTGGAAGCCTACGGCGACGACGTCAAGAGCATCCAGGCGTTCGGCGAACAGGTCATCAGCAGCATGTGTGAAGAATTGCTGCAAGGTGGCGCACCTGGGCTGCACTTCTATACGCTTAACCAGGCTGAGCCGAGCCTTGCAATCTGGAACAACCTCAAGCTGCCGCGCTGAGGTCTGACCGAGCTGCACCCAGGCCCTCGTTTATACGAGGGCTTTTTTTGTTCACATCTCCCCGGAATGGAAGCCTGCAGTAAATGAATACAGCGTCCCCGACTCCCCGCCCGCAGCTGGTTTACCTGGTATTCGGCGCCGAGACCTATCATCAGGAAGCGGTATTCAGCATCGCCAGTGCCCTGGCGCAGCTGGGCGCAACCGAGGACCTGCCCCTGGACATCCAGGTGTTCAGCGACAACCCGGCGCCCTACGATGGCCTGCCGGTGCAGGTCCACGTACTGGATGAGGCCACGCGCAAACGCTGGAGCGAGCCTCACGGCTACCATTTCCGCACCAAGCACGTGCTGTTGCGCCAAGTCCTGGAAACGGCGGAGCGCGCACTGCTGATCGACACCGATACGTTTTTCCACGACTCGCCCATGGCCCTGTTCGAGCGCGTCGCGCCCGGCACCCTGCTGTGCAACGCCTTCCACGCCAAGTACGGCGATAACCGCGAAAGCGTGCTGTACGACGCGCTCGCGCCGTACCTGAACGAAAAAGGCCTGGCCGACGACAACATGTGGCTGCTCAACTCCGGGGTCATGGGCCTGGCTCACCAGGACGCGCACCTGCTGGACCAGTCGATCGCGCTGATGGACGAACTGTTCCCGATGGCTCTCGGCGCCTACACCCTGGAAGAGTTCTGCCTGTCGGTTGCCGCCTACCGCCAGGTCAACGTGCGCCAATGCCCGGACCTGATCCACCATTACTGGAGCCGCAAACAGCTGTTCCGGGCCAAGGTCAAGGCGTGGATCACCAAGCACAGGGCCAGCCCCATCAGCACGCTGGCCCTGGCCGACACACGCAAGGTCTCCGCCCACTTGCCGCGCCCGCCACGCCTGCAGCGCCTGATGTACAAGCTGATCACCCTGGCCCTGCCCAAGCGCAAGCAGCAGTTCATCCGCGAGATTCTCTACGGGTGCTACGAGCACCAAAACGAGTTCGACCAGGCATGTGGCCCGGTTTGGTGGGACAAGGCCCGCCAGAATCAGGAAGAGCGCCAGCAGCGCCCGGTCGATGCACACCAGCTGGAGCACTGGTTCGCCAACCCGTTGGTGCGCCTGATTCTCGGTGAGCGGCGTACCGCCATCTACGAGCACTTGATGAGTTCGCAGACGCATTGATACCGCCTGCAGATGCGTGTGCCAGAGCTTCTCTTTAGCGCAGGAGCGTCGTAACCTCAGGGTATGCCCGTGATCCTGAAGCTTGCGACCGCTGCCCTTTTCACTTGCCTGAGCCTGGCCGCTTATGGCGAGAAACTGCGCATTGTCACCGAGCCCTGGGCACCCTATGTGTACGAAGAACGCGGCGCCATGCAGGGACTGGACTACGACACCACGGTGATCGTGTTCCAGCGCCTGGGGGTCGATGTCGAGTGGCAATTCCTGCCCTGGAAGCGCTGCCTGGCCATGCTTGACCAGGGCCAGGCCGACGGCGCGCTGGATATTTTCCACAGCCATGAGCGCGACGCGCTGCTGCTCTACCCCAGCGAACCGCTGTCACAAGTCGAGTTCACCCTGTTCTATGCCAACGAACGGCCGCACCCGGCCCAAAGCCTTGAGGACCTGCGCGGCCTGACCATCGGCACCTCGCCCGGCTACCTGTATGGCGAGCCGTTCAGCGATTCCGCACTGTTCAACCGCGAAGCGGCGCCCAGCCATGAGGCCAACTTCGGCAAATTGATGCTCGGGCGCATCGACCTGGTGATCACCGACCGCCGGGTCGGCCAGCACGTGATCAAGGCCATGGGCCTGGAAGGCAAGGTCAGCCAGGCCCAGGTCGTGGTCAGCCGCCAGCCGCAGTTCCTGGCCGTGCGCCGGGGTGCGGGCATGGACCTGCTGGTGCAGCGCTTTGCCGCCGAGCTCAGGCGCTTCAAACAGGAACCGGCCTACGCCGCCTTGAGTGCCAAATATGGTGGAATCCAGGCCATAACGGCAGCAGGAGACACCGTTGAGCAGCAGGAAAGCAGCGCGCAGTGATTGCTCTGTTATACTCCGGCCTTTCCGCCAGGCTTACGCCCGGCCGCTGAGGTCTTGAAAAAGGCACCCAACCCCGCTACAGCGCAGCTTTCAGCCCGCGCGAGCCGGTGTGGAGTGCTCGCCAGACGCAGCAGGACCGGACGGGATTGCGCTCCCCTAAGCGCCATTCGCGCCCGGCAAGATTATCCCTCTGGGCCAAGCCCTAACTAAAACAGGATTACTCATGTCCTTTGCTTCCCTCGGTCTCTCCGAGGCTTTAGTCCGCGCCATCGAGGCAGCGGGCTATACCGAGCCTACTCCGGTGCAACAGCGGGCCATTCCCGCCGTGTTGCAAGGTCGCGACCTGATGGTTGCGGCTCAGACAGGTACTGGTAAAACCGGCGGCTTCGCCCTCCCGATTCTGGAGCGGTTGTTCCCCAATGGTCACCCGGACAAATCCCAGCGTCACGGCCCGCGCCAACCGCGCGTACTGGTCCTGACCCCCACCCGCGAACTCGCCGCGCAAGTGCACGACAGCTTCAAGCTGTATGCCCGCGACCTGAAGTTCGTCAGCGCCTGCATCTTCGGCGGCGTCGGCATGAACCCACAGGTTCAGGCCATGTCCCGTGGTGTCGACGTGCTGGTCGCCTGCCCCGGTCGCTTGCTCGACCTGTGCGGCCAAGGCAGCGTCGACTTGTCCCACGTGGAAATCCTCGTGCTGGACGAAGCAGACCGCATGCTCGACATGGGCTTTGTCCATGACGTGAAAAAGGTCCTCGCCCGCCTGCCGGCCAAACGTCAGAACCTGCTGTTCTCGGCAACGTTCTCCAACGACATCACCGCCCTGGCCGGCAAGCTGCTGCACAACCCGGAACGCATTGAAGTCACGCCGCCCAACACCACGGTCGAGCGTATCGAACAACGCGTGTTCCGCCTGGCCGCCAGCCACAAGCGTGCGCTGCTGGCCCACCTGATCACCGCCGGCGCGTGGGAACAGGTACTGGTGTTCACCCGCACCAAGCACGGCGCGAACCGCCTGGCCGAGTACCTGGACAAGCACGGCCTCACCGCCGTCGCCATCCACGGCAACAAGAGCCAGAACGCCCGCACCAAAGCCCTGGCCGATTTCAAGGCCGGTGAAGTGCGCATCCTGGTGGCCACCGATATCGCCGCCCGCGGCCTGGATATCGACCAACTGCCACACGTGGTCAACTTCGAACTGCCGAACGTCGACGAAGACTACGTGCACCGTATCGGCCGTACCGGCCGTGCCGGTCGTTCGGGTGAAGCCATCTCCCTGGTTGCACCGGACGAAGAAAAACTGCTGAAAAGCATCGAGCGCATGACCAAGCAGAAAATCGCCGACGGCGACCTGATGGGCTTCGATGCCAGCGCCGTCGAGGCTGAAAAGCCAGAAGCGCGCGAGCGTCCGGACGTGCGCAACCCACGCAACCCACGCGGTCCGAAGGGCGATGGCCCGAACGGCGGCGGTGGTGGCGGTGGTCGTCGCGACAAGGGCAAGGACAAGGGCGGCAAGGAAAAAGCGCCTACCAACGGCCGTGGCGAGCGCCCGGCCCGTGAGCAAAAACCACGTGAAGGCACCCCGGCCCGCGAACAGCGCCAGCCGACCCAGCCACCCCGTGCTGCAGCCGACCGCGCCCCGGACGAGTTCCTCGACGACGACGTGGATAACTTCGGTAACCGCGTCGACTACGTGCCCCAGGCCAAACCGGCCCAGGGTCGTGGCCGTCGTCCAGGCGCCCCGGCGCAAGGCGCCGGCGCAGGTGCTCCACGTGGCGGCCAGCCACAGGGCGGTCGTCAGAACGGTCCGCGCAACAGCAGCGGCGGCACCACCGGTACGCCACCGGCCAAGCGCAACGGCCCGCGTAACGGCGCGCCACGTGATGGCCAGGCCCGTCGCGATGATTCGCGCAGCAACAACCGTCGCCCGGCCCGTGACGACCAGCCACGCTTGTCCGAACCCGCCGTGCAGAACCCGCGCGGTGGCCCGGCGCCGAAGATCATCCACAAGGAGTCGAAAGCCGACCGCTTCCCGACACCGGAGCAGTTGGATCAACTGCCAGGCCGTCCTCGTGGTGAAAAACCAGCGCTGCTGACCCGCAACCGCTGAGTTTCAAAGCACCACAAAAAATGCCCCGCCTCTTTCGAGACGGGGCATTTTTTTTGACTCGACACTGATCAACTGTGGGAGCTGGCTTGCCTGCGATTGTATCGACTCGGTGTGCCTGATGCTTCGATGGGCCCGCATCGCAGGCAAGCCAGCGCCCACATTGCGTACATTCCAGGCATAAAAAAACCGGATCTCAGGATCCGGTTCTTTCGGGTAAAAACAGAAATTACTTCTGCTTGACGCCTTCCAGCGAGATGTCCAGGTCTACAGTCTGCGAGGACGGGCCTGGGCCTTTGATGCCGAAGTCGTTCAGGTTGACGGTAGTGGTGGCGTTGAAGCCAGCACGTTCGCCGCCCCATGGATCCTTGCCTTCACCGTTGAAGGTCGCCTTGAAGGTCACAGGCTTGGTCACGCCGTGGAAAGTCAGGTCGCCCGTCACATCAGCGGTTTTTTCGCCGGTGGATTTAACAGCGGTGGACACGAACTTGGCATCGGCAAACTTGCCAACGTCGAGGAAGTCCTTGCTGGCGATGTGCTTGTCACGTTCTGCGTGGTTCGACCACAGGCTGGCGGTTTTCACGTCGACCGAGATTTTGCTGGCTTCAGGCTTGGCGGCATCCCAGCTGAACGAACCATCCCAGTCCTTGAAGGTACCGTGGATGTAGCTGTAACCCAGGTGGCTGATTTTCCAGTCGATGAAGGCGTGCTGGCCTTCCTTGTCGATCTTGTAGTCGGCGGCCATCACCTGACCAGCAGACAGCAGGGCGGTACCGATGGCCAGAGCGGCGAGAGTCTTTTTCAACATGCTTTCTATTCCTTGTGAGTCGAGGTTGAACATCAGGCTTTGCGCCCCAGCATACGAACCAGGGTCACATCACGATCAATGAAATGGTGTTTCAGCGCGGCCACGCCATGCAGGCCGGCGAACACCACCAATACCCAGGCCAGGTACAAATGCACCACGCCTGCAGTGTCTGCCTGGTCCGGCAGCCCGGAAACCAGCGCAGGAATCTCAAACAGGCCAAACACCGGGATCCCGACACCGTCTGCGGTGGAAATCAGGTAACCGGCAATCATCACGGCAAACAGCCCGAGATACAGGAACGCGTGGCCAAACGCAGCCCCCAGACGCGTCATGCGGCTATAGCTGGCAAGCGGTGGCGGCGGCGGGCTGACCAGGCGCCAGACGATCCGCACGAGCATGATGGCGAACAGCGTAATGCCGATGCTCTTGTGCAGGTCCGGGGCGTCTTTGCGCCAGGCACTGTAGTAGTCGAGACCGACCATCCACAGGCCCAATGCGAACAGACCGAACACCACCAGGGCCACGCCCCAGTGCAAAACGATGCTGACCCAGCCATAGCGGGCCGGTGAATTACGTAGTTGCATGTCCCAAATCCCGTAAGAGCTGTGGCAAGACTATCGATTTACCTATCGAATTAAAGCGGAAAATTTCGCTTTGAAATATCGAGAAATACGATCAAGAGCGTATGCAGAGTAAGTTAACAAGAGATTAAGGACTATCCAGAAGAAACGTGACGGACTGTCCTGCGTTTACCACCAATTTACGCTTCAAACTCGCAATGGGTTGTGACACAGGCCTGCATTGCATAGGCTTGCGCGACTGTTTCACCTGCGCCACACGCGGGACCGCTTCGAGGAGATGACCGATGGGCTTGAACAACCAGTGGATGCAACGCGACCTGGCCGTGTTGTGGCATCCCTGCACCCAGATGAAAGACCACCAGCAACTGCCGCTGATCCCCATCAAGCGCGGTGAAGGCGTGTGGCTGGAAGATTTCGAAGGCAAGCGCTACCTCGATGCCGTCAGCTCCTGGTGGGTCAACGTGTTCGGCCACGCCAACCCGCGTATCAACCAGCGCATCAAGGATCAGGTCGACCAACTTGAACACGTGATCCTCGCCGGTTTCAGCCACCAACCGGTGATCGAACTGTCCGAGCGCCTGGTGGCGATGACGCCCGAAGGCCTGACCCGCTGTTTCTATGCCGACAACGGTTCGTCGTGCATCGAAGTGGCGCTGAAGATGAGCTTTCACTACTGGCTCAACCGCGGCCTGCCGAACAAGAAGCGCTTCGTCACCCTGACCAACAGCTACCACGGCGAAACCATCGCCGCAATGTCGGTGGGCGATGTGCCGCTGTTTACCGAAACCTACAAGGCGCTGCTGCTGGACACCCTCAAGGTGCCGAGCCCGGATTGCTACCTGCGTCCCGAAGGCAAGAGCTGGGAAGAGCATTCGCGCAACATGTTCCAGGCCATGGAGCAGACCCTCGCCGACAACCACGACAGCGTCGCGGCGGTGATCGTCGAGCCGCTGATCCAGGGCGCCGGCGGTATGCGCATGTACCACCCGGTGTACCTCAAGCTGCTGCGCGAAGCCTGTGACCGCTATGGCGTGCACCTGATCCACGATGAAATCGCCGTGGGCTTCGGCCGTACCGGCAGCATGTTCGCGTGCGAGCAGGCCGGTATCCGCCCGGATTTCCTGTGTTTGTCCAAGGCCCTCACTGGCGGCTACCTGCCATTGGCGGCGGTGGTCACCACCGATGATGTCTACGACGCCTTCTACGACGACTACCCGACCCTGCGCGCCTTCCTGCACTCCCACAGCTACACCGGCAACCCGCTGGCGTGCGCGGCCGCCTTGGCGACCCTGGATATTTTCGAAGAAGACAACGTCATCGAGAACAACAAGGCCCTGGCCCAGCGCATGGCCACCGCCACCGCGCACCTGGTGGACCACCCGCACGTGTCGGAAGTGCGCCAGACTGGCATGGTCCTGGCCATCGAGATGGTCCAGGACAAAGCCACCAAGACCGCCTACCCGTGGCAGGAACGCCGTGGCCTGAAGGTCTTCGAGCATGCCCTGGAACGCGGTGCGCTGTTGCGGCCCTTGGGCAGCGTGGTGTATTTCCTGCCGCCGTATGTGATCACGCCGGAGCAGATCGATTTCCTCGCCGAGGTGGCCAGTGAAGGCATCGACATTGCCACCAACAGCAAAGTCAGTGTCGCCGTGCCGAAGGACTTCCACCCAGGCTTTCGCGATCCCGGCTGATCACACCCTTGCAGGCGCCGGCAAGCCGGCGCCTGCAGAAACACCTTATTTTCCAGAGAACAGAAATGAGACTGTCCCGCTTTTTCACCGACACCCCGCTGAGCCTTGGCGAGCACGAGTTGCCCGAAGCCCAGGCGCACTACATCAGCCGTGTACTGCGCATGAACGAAGGCGACGCCGTGCAGTTGTTCGACGGTTCCGGCCAGGAGTTCCTGGGCACTTTGCTGGATGTCGGCAAGAAGCGCGTCAGCGTGCAACTCACGCAAAGCTTCGCCGGGCAGGCTGAATCGCCGCTGCACATCCACCTCGGCCAGGGGTTGTCGCGGGGCGAGCGCATGGATTGGGCGATACAGAAAGCCACCGAACTGGGCGTCAACGCGATCACGCCGATTTTCAGCGAGCGCTGCGAAGTGCGCCTCAAGGATGAACGCGCCGACAAACGCCTGCTGCACTGGCGCCAGGTGGCAATCAGCGCGTGCGAGCAATGTGGGCGTTCGACAGTGCCAGTGATTCACCCACCGCTGCTGCTGGCGGACTGGTTGAAACAGACCGAGGCCGACTTGAAACTGGTCCTGCACCCGGTGGCCGAGCCGCTGGTCAGCCATGCCAAGCCTGCCAGCCTGGCCTTCCTGATCGGTCCTGAAGGCGGGTTGACCGACAATGAAGTGCAAACCGCGCAAGACGCCGGCTTCCATGCCGCCCGCCTGGGCCCGCGCGTATTGCGGACCGAGACGGCGCCTGTCGTCGCTTTGGCGGTGGCCCAGCAACTCTGGGGCGATTTCTGACCCTGCCTCGAATGTAAGCGCTGGCTAGCCGGCGCCTACAGTTGATCGGGTGATCACTCCACCGGGTCACTCACCGGCGTGGCAATGATCGCCTTCAACTCGCTGGTCATCGGGAATTCCAGGTTCAAGCCCTTGGGAGGAATCGGCTGTTCAAACCAACGCTGGTAAATCCCGTTGATCGCCCCCGAGCGGTACAGGTCGCCCAGTGCCTCATTGACCACCGCGAGAAACTGCGGGTCGCCCTTGCGCACCATGCAGCTGTAGATTTCCCGCGATTGCTCTTTGCCGACCACCACCCATTTGTGCGGATCCCTGGCCTTGGCGCGCTCACCGTAGAGCAGCGCATCGTCCATATAGAACGCCGCCGCGCGACCGGTCTCGAGCATCTTGAACGCCTCGCCGTGGTCCTTGGCGCTGATCACGAACATATTGGTCTTGTGCTCGGCGTTGTAGTTCTTGAGAAACCGCTCGTTGGTGGTACCGGCGGTGGTCACCACGTTTTTGCCCTTGAGGTCGTCAAAGCCCTGGATACCGCTGTCCTTGGCGGTCAGCAACTGACCCTTCACGTAGATAAAGCCGTAGGAAAATGCCACCTGTTGCTGGCGCTCTGCAGTCACCCCGGTGGAGCCGCATTCGAGGTCGACGGTGCCGTTCTGCACCAGCGGGATACGCGTCTGGGAAGTCACCAGGTTGTATTTCACCTTGAGATCGGCGACCCCGGTTTTCTCCTCGATGCGCTCGACGATCTTGCTCGCCAGGTCCACCGAATACCCCATGGGCTTGCCACTGCTATCCCCCACGTAGGAAAACGGCACCGACGCATCGCGATAGCCCAGGGTGATCGACTTGGCGCTGGCGATCTTGCCCAGCGTGCCATCCACCGGCGCTTGATTGGCATGGGCCTGCGCCCCCAGTAACAGCCCCAGGGTGCAACCGGTCAACAGGATTTTTTTCATTGTTATTCTCCGTTGGTCTTTGAGTTATTTACGGACAGCAATCACGCTGATTTCCACCAGCACACTCGGTCGCGCCAGTTCCGCCTGCAAGGTGGTGCGCGTCGGCGCCATGCCTGGCGACAGCCAGGCAGACCACACTTCACTCATTGGGGCGAAACCGTTGCCGATATCTTTCAAGTAAATGGTCGCATTCAAGACATGATCCTTGTCACTGCCGGCCTGGGCCAGCAGCCCGTCGATCTTCGCCAGCACTTCGCGGGTCTGGGTCGCCACGTCGACACCCTCGCCCGGCACCTGGCCCGAGAGGAATACCAGGTCCTTGAAGGTGACGGCGCCGGACAGTCGTTCGTTGCTGCTGATTCGCGTGATGGTCATGGGTGCATCCTTATGCGGCGCGAGGCGCCAGGCCCTGCATATCAATGGAAGGGACGTGTTGGCCGATCAACTCGGCGAGCAATTGGCCGCTGCCGCACGCCAGGGTAAAGCCCAGGGCACCGTGGCCCAGGTTCAGCCACAGGTTGCGATAGAGGCTGGCGCCAATCAGCGGCACGCCGGTCGGGGTAGCCGGGCGCATACCGGCCCATTCCAGCGCATGCGTGTAGTCGCCAGCTGTAGGAAATGTCTCGATTGCTTGGCGCTTGATCAGTGCCAGGCGCTTGGGCTCGAGGCTGGCATCGAAGCCGACGATATCCACCATCGCCGCCACCCGCAGTTGTTCGCCGATGCGCGCGTAGACGATCTTGCGGTCGTAGTCGGTGATGCTCACGTTCGGCGCGCGGTGCTGCGCGCCAATCGGCACGCTCAGGCTGTAGCCCTTGAGCGGGTACAGCGGCAGTGACAAGCCCGGCAACGCCAACTCGGCACTGCGATGCCCGGCAGCCAGCACCAATTGCTGCACCGGCATCACTTCGCCGCCCAGTTCGATAGCCTGTACCGCACCGTCGGCATGCAGGATCCCGGTGACCTTGCGCCCCAGCATGAAGGTGCAGCGCCCCGACGCTTGAAGACGCGCCGCCAACTGCTGGCAGAAGGCATGACAGTCCGCCACTTCCTCATTGGGCGTGTAGATGCCGCCGACAAACCCACCTGCCGCGAGTGTCGGCTCCAGGCGCGCACAATCTACCGCCGACAGCACCTGCTGCTGCAGGACGTCGGTGACCTTGCTGCGCGCCCGCTCGAAGGTGTCGGCATTGCGAAAAGTCACCAGCTTGCCGTTGCGTCGCCAGTCGAAACCGTCCAGGCCGTCATCGACGCGCCATTGCTGCAAGGTGGATTGGCTCAGGCTCGCCAGGCGCAGCAAGTGCGCGGCGTTGCGTTTGTTCACCGAGCCGCGGCAGGCGCCGATGAAGGCCGCCATCCAGCGCCATTGCTGGGGGTCCAGGCGCGGGCGCAGCCTGAGCGGCGAATCGCCGCGCAGCAACCAGCCAATCGCCTGCAGCGGCACGCCGGCGTCTGCCAGCGGGGCGACGTAGCGGTAGGACAACTGCCCACCATTGGCAAAACTGGTTTCGCTGCCCAGGCTGTCGCGTGCCTCGATCACCGTCACTTCATGGCCGGCGCGCACCAACGCGTAGGCACTCGCCAGGCCGATAACCCCTCCACCGATGATGCAAACCTGCCTGGTCATGCCAGCCCCCAGTCGTTGAATAAGAAGGCTCAAGCCTAGGGGCAGGTGACAGGTCACCGACAATGAATAAAGATGGGTCACCTATAAACAAAGGTTATGGACACGCCATGCGCTTGCGTCATATCGAGATCTTCCAGGCCATCCGCCAGACCGGCTCCATCAGCGCTGCCGCGCAGTTCCTGCATGTGTCGCAACCGGCCGTGACCAAGGTGTTGCAACACGCGGAGTTACAATTGGGCTTTCCGCTGTTCCTGCGGGTGCGCGGCAAGCTGCAACCCACGCCGGAAGCCCTAGCGCTCGAAAGCGAAGTGGAAAAAGTCACCCAGAGCCTGCAAGGCGTGCGACGCCTGGCCAAGAGCCTGCGCCGCGAGCCGGGCCAAAGTGTGCGCATTGGCGCGATCCCGGCCCTGGCGCTGTCGCTGCTGCCGCCGGCGATTCTGGAGTGGAAGCACGATTACCCGGACATCGCCTGCGAACTGTCCAGCGACCACAGCCGCGAGCTGGTGCAGAAACTGTTGATGCGCGAGATCGACCTGGCATTGACGCTCAACTTCTCCGGCCATCCGGGGTTGACCACCCAGGTGTTGGCCAATGGCGTGCTGGTGGCGCTGGCGTCCAAAGGCTATTGGTCCGAGGCTGAAACCCGCCAGCCGCTGCCGCTCGCCGACCTGGCGGGAGCGCCGCTGATCGGGCTCTCCAGCGCCGACCCGCTGGCCGCGAAACTCGACAGTTACTTGGAAAACGTCGACCCGCCGCCCCAGGTGACGATCTCGGTGCAAACCTATTCGCTGGCCCGGGCCATGGTGGAATCCGGCGCCGGGCTCACGGTGATCGACCCCTTCACCGCGCTGGGAGCCTCGACCGCCACCACGCGCATCCGCACGCTCACGCCGCCCTTGCCGATCACCTTGTACGCCCTCACCCGCGCCGACGAACCGCCGCCGCACATGCTGGCAAACCTGCTGCAGATTTTCGGCAAGCGTGCCCGCGAGCTACTGGAACGCCTGTAAGCGTAATCGCCGGCAAGTGACGGTCACAGCACGTAGTGCATGATCGCCACAAAATGCAGCAGGCTGCCGCCGATCACGAACAGGTGCCAGATGCCATGGGAATGCCGCAGGCGATCCTCCAGGGCAAAAAAGATGATGCCCACGGTATACAGCACCCCGCCCGACGCCAGCCAGGCGAACCCCGCCGAGCCCAGCGCGGCGAGCAGCGGCTTGACCGCCACCAGTACGATCCAGCCCATCACCGCGTAGATCACGATCGACAGGATGCGCGCCTCGGACCGCGGTTTGATCTCCTGCAGGATGCCGATCACCGCCAGCCCCCACACAATCCCGAACAGCGTCCAGCCCCATGGCCCGCGCAGCGTGACCAGGCAGAACGGCGTATAGCTGCCGGCAATCAGCAGGTAGATCGAGAAGTGATCGACCTTCTGCATGATCTCTTTCCGTCGCCCCTGCACGCTGTGGTACACGGTGGACGCGCTGTACAGCACCAGCAGGGTAAAGCCGTAAATGGCCACGCTGACGATTTTCCAGGGGCTGCCGTCCAGGCTCGCCACCACCAACATCCATACCGCACCGACAAAAGCTGCAACCGCCCCGAGCAAATGGCTCCAGGCGTTGAATCGTTCCCCGTGATACATGTGTCACTCACCTCGAATAACCGTTATCACCTTGAGCATTCTGACCGCAGTCACTCACTATCGGGTAACAACCTTTCTTCATTTGCTCTAACACCGCTGCCCATCGGATGATTCACACCGTCCTTGCCGGCACAGGGCTCAAGGGCCTCATCGCCGGCAAGCCGGCCCCTGCAAGGGTGCACCTGCCCCCATCATGGTATCGACAATGCCTGAGCTCGAACCCGACGCGCCGCAACCCAGCCTATGGCAACTGTTTTACAACTTCGCCATGGTCGGCCTGTTCGGCTTTGGCGGCGTGATGCCCTGGGCGCGGCAGATGATGGTCGACCGCCGCCGCTGGGTCAGCGAGCAAGGCTTCAATGAGCTGCTGACCACCGGCCAGTTCTTCCCAGGCCCCAATATCGCCAACGTCGGCATCATCTACGGCCGGCGCCTGCATGGCTTGCCGGGTGCGATTGTGACCGTCTGCGGGCTGTACCTGTTCCCCTCGCTGATCACCGTGTTCGCCGGTTTCGCCTACGCCAAGTGGTGGAGCAACGAGGTGGTGCAGCAGATTTTCGGCGCCGTGATGCCGATCGCCACCGGGCTGATGCTCGGCACCACCCTGCGCCTGCTCAAGGCCATGCCTCGCACCCTCGCCAACTACAGCGCGTTCGTGCTGACCTTCGTGTTGATGGCGGTTTTCGTGCTGCCGCTGTGGATGGTGCTGCTGATCTGCATCCCCAGCTCGCTGGCCCTGAGTTTTGTCAGCACACACAAGGTGGCCGGCTGATGCAAACCGTGCTGCTGCACCTGATGATCCAATGCGCGCTGTGGTCGCTGATGTCGATTGGCGGCAATACCGTGGCCATCAGTGATATCCACCGCTACGCCGTCACCGACATGAACTGGATCACCGACGCGCAATTCGTCGCGTTCTTCGCCCTGTCCCAGGCGCTGCCGGGGCCGAACGGCATGTTCCTGGTATTTATCGGCCAGCAGGCTGCAGGGTTGCCCGGCGCGCTGGTGGCGCTGGCCGCCAAACTGGTGCCTTGCTCGGTGTTGACCTACGTCGGCGCCGGCTGGCTGGAGCGTCACACCCGCACGCCCTGGGTGCAGCGCGTCAAGCGCAGCCTGCTGCCGCTCTCCATCGGCTTGATTCTCGCCTCGACCTACATCCTGATGAACAGCCTGGAAAACAATGCCACCAGCCTGGTGCTGACGCTGGCCAGTGCTGCCGTGGTGTATTACACGCGCCTGAACGCGATCTGGCTGATCATCCTCGGCGTGGTGCTGGGCCTGTGCAGCGCATGGCTGGGAGTGAACTGGTTTTAGGGGCACAATCGACGGCATTCGAACAAGAGCCCATGGCCATGCTGATCGACGAAGAATTCACCCTCAAAAAGCTCGAAATCTTCCTGGCGTTCATGCGCACCGGCAACCTGGCCCGCGCAGCCGCCGAGCTGCAAACCAGCAACGTCAGCGTGCACCGCGCCATTCACTCGCTGGAAAATGCCCTGCGCTGCCCGCTGTTCAAACACGAAGGGCGCAACCTCACGCCGCTGGAAAGCGCCTACGTGCTTGAAGAGCGCGCGCAAAAACTCATCGCCGATGTGGTCGACAGCGTGCGCCTGACCCGTGAAGCCGCCGGGTTCTCCGCCGAGCGCTTCAAGCTTGGCTCGCTGTACTCGCTGACGGTCAAGACCGTGCCGCAACTGATCATGGGCCTGAAAATCAGGCGCAGCGAGCTCAATATCGACCTGATCCTGGGCTCGAATTTCGACCTGCTGTACAAGCTCAAGAACATGGAAGTGGACGCGATCCTCATCTCTCTGGATGAGCACGCCAACGACCCCGACTGCGAACAGATTGCCTTGTTCAGCGACGACATCTTCCTCGCCACCCCGGCCGATTCGCCCTTCGACCGCGAGCGGGAAATCGACCTTGCCGACGTGCGCGACGCGACCTTCATCACCCTCACCCAGGGCTTCGCCACGCACCAGGATGGCAATCGCGTGTTCAAGCAGGCGGGGTTCGAGCCGAAGGTGGCGATGCAGGTCAATGACATCTTCACGCTGTTGAGCATGGTCAGTTCGGGCGTGGGTTATGCGCTGCTGCCGGGAAGGATTGCGGCGGTGTACGAGAACCGCGTGAAGCTGATACCGCTGCAACCCAGGTATCGGTTGCAGCAGCATATCGGCGTGGTGTTCCTGAAGGCCAAGGAGCGTGATCCGAACTTGCTGGCGTTGTTGGCGGAGTGTCGGATGTATGCCAATCGGCAGGGGACAGCCTGACACTCCGCTATCGGGGGTCAGCCCACCAACCCACGCACGATGAAGTACAGCAGCGAAGGCCCGAGCAAACACCCCAGCCCGGTATGGAACGTCGCCGTCAGCGCGCCGTACGGCACCAACCGCCGATCCGTCGCCGCCAGGCCTGCCGTCACCCCACTCACGGTGCCGGCCAAGCCGCCAAACACCATCGCCGAACGCGGGTTATCCAGCCCCATCCAACGCGCCGCCACGGGCGTGCCGACCATCACCAGGATCGCCTTGATCAACCCGGTGGCAATCGACAGCGCCATCACATCCGAGGTCGCGCCAATCGCCGCGCCAGTCACCGGGCCGACGATGTAGGTCACCGCACCCGCGCCGATGGTAGTCATGCTGATTGCATCGCGGTAGCCAAACACCCAGGCCATGCTCGCGCCGACGATAAACGGCAGGATCGTGCCCAGCAGCAAGGCGATCACGCCAATCATGCCGGCCTTGCGCGCTTCGGTGGCCTGCACCTCAAACGCGGTGGCAACAATGGCGAAGTCGCGCAGCATCGCGCCGCCCATCAGGCCGATACCGGAGAACAGCGCCAGGTCGGCCAGGCCTTTTTGCCCACCGGTGATCGTGCCGCCGACCCAGGCCAGCACCAGGCCAATAACGATGGCAATCGCCGAGCCGTGGATGCGTCCGAAGGTCAGTCGCTTGGACAGCACCACGGAAATCCACATGACCACGCCAACGAAGGCAAACGCGGTGATCAGGCCGTTATGTTCCAAGCCTTTTTCGATGAGATCCCACATATCAGCGGCCTCCCACGACAGGTGTCGGCGTGATCAGCGGCTCTTCATCGGGTAAAGGTTCACCCTTGTGCGTGCGGCTGATCAGGGCAATGGTGCACCCGCACACCACCACCGAACCAATCGCCGCGAGCACCGCGACCGGTCCGCCATGCAGGGCGGTGACGACGTTCTGTTGCGCGGCCATCGCCACGACCACGGGGATGTACATCGCGCCCCAGAAGCCCACGCCCATCTCGCAATCCTTGGTCATGCCACCGCGCTTTTGCATCCACAGGCGGGCGCAGATCAGCAGGATCATCGCAATCCCCACCCCGCCCACGTTGGATTTGACGCCGAGCAACACGCCAAGCATGTCGCCCATGATCACGCCCGCGAGCGTGCAGATCGCCAGCAATGCCACACCGTAAATAATCATTGTTGTTGTCCTCAAAGTGCTCGATCGAAATTGTTGTTTTTGTGCTTCGAAAGCCTTGGGTGGTGCTTTATCGGTGGCGGCGCTCCTCCTCTTCCAGCAAGGCCTGCAAGGTGTCCAGGCGGGCGCCTTCACAGGCGATCACCGTGCCTTGTTCAAACACGCGGCGTGACAGGCCGGTGAGCACGGCGCCCGGCGGCAGTTCGATCTGCAGGCGCACGCCGCGCTCGTAGGCGCTTTGCACGGTGCCGCGCCAGTCGACGACGCGGCACATATTGAAGGCCAGGTCGTCGCGCAATTGCTCGGGGTTGTGGATCGGCCGCGCACGCGTGCTGCTCAGGTAGGTGATGCGCGGCGGCTTGAGTGCACCGAACGCCTGGGCCAAGCGCTGGGCAGGCGCGTCCAGCAGCGCGCAATGGGACGGCACGCTGACCGCCAGGCGCTTGGCGATGCCATTGCCCTGGATGCGCTCTGCGACAAGCTTCATTGCTGCATCGCTGCCGGCAATGACGGTCTGGTTGTCGGCGTTGATATTGGCCAGGTACACCGGCGTTTCAGCACTGTGTATTTCGGCCAGCAGGTTTTCCACTGTGGATAACGCCGGGCCGATGATTGCGGTCATGCCGTAGCCATGTGGATAAGCGTTTTGCATCAGCTCGCCACGCAGGCTGACCAGTTTGATGGCCTCGTCGAAGTCCAGCGCGCCCGCAATCACCGCCGCCGGGTAGGCACCGATGGACAGGCCCGCGACATAATCCGGCGTGTGTTGCAGGAGGTGGGCGTGGGCCACACCGGCGATCAACAGGCAGAGTTGTACCGCGCGGGTCGACTCAAGGGCTTGCGCCGAGTCGAGCGCCAGGACGTCTTCACCCAAGGCCTCACTGGCCTGCTCCAACACCTCCACAGGCAGCTGATGGAGCATGCCCGGCCGTTGGGCGCCCTGCCCCGGGAAGACCAGGAGGCTGCTCATGCCACGGCCTGCCAAGGGTCCTGCACAAGGTGTGCACCGCTGGCGGTCTTGAGCAGCACGCGGCGTGATCCACTTGCCCATTCGCGCAAGGCGACGGCGCCAAACGGGGTTTGCAGTTGCAGATCCACGGCGCACGGTGCGGTGTTCAATATCGCCAGCAGATCCTCGGCATCACCGCGCTCAAGTCGCTCGGACGTACGCAGGATCAAATCCAGATCGCTCTGCGCGTGCAGCGCTTGAATCCCGCTGGCCAACTCGAAACCCGCGCTGCCCGTGACGCCCCACGCCTCCTGCGCCAGCAACGGGCGCAATAGATCGAGCGCGCGCAGCGCGGGTAAATCCCGTGGCGAGACCACACCACACAGAGCCTCGGGGATCACGCGCCGCTGCACTGCCGCCAGCGGCATATGGGTGGCATAACGCTGCTCACGCAACCGCCCGCGTACGCCGACGGGCACATGACCCGGCTCGGCCATGGCGCGGCGCACCACCACCGGATGGCCAGAGGCGACGGCCTCCAGCACCCAGGCCGGTGCGTCGGCAGGCACGTGCGCCGGGGTCATGCCCCAGAGCAAATCGTGGGCGTTCACCATTGCTCCCGCAGCAGCTGGCGTACCTGGCTGGAGGCGGCGCGATTAGCCGCGCCGAGACGCCCGCTCAAATCGCGGCCGTCGATATCCTTGACCGCATTGACCAGGCAATCGCTGACCCGCGCCACATCGTCCGGCGTGGGCTGTTCAATCTGGCTGACCGACAAGGTCTCCCACAACAGCCCCAAGCTGGCATAGCTGTCGATGTCATAGGCCATCGGTGGCACGCTGGCGGCCAGGGCTTCCAGTTCCTCGACACTGCGCAGGGTCACCCGCGCCGCCGAGGCCTTGCCCATGGCGTGAACCATCACACCGGGGTCACGCAGGGCGATCAGGCGGTTGGCCTGGTAGCCGTGGGCGAGGAACGCCCCGGACATCGCCTTGCCCACCAGCAGCGCGATCACCGGGTGGCCGGCCAACCGGGCGCGCGCATAGCTGTCGGCGGCGGCGGCCAGGGCCTGGTGAATGCCGAGGGCTTCTTCGCGACGGCCGTAGGCTTGGCTCGGTACATCGACGATGGCGATGATCGGACGCTGGTCCCCGTGGGCGATGGCTTCATCCACCGCCTTGGCCAGGCCCCAGCCTTCGAGCAACCCGACTTCGCCGTTACGGGCGCGCGGGAAGCGGTTCTGAGGGTCGCTGACCACGGCGACAAAGCGCACCGTCTGCTCACCCAAGACACCGTCGGCAACCCTCAGCGACTGCGGCAAACCGTCGACAGGGGCGGCGCCGGCACTCAATGCGTTGAACCACTGCAAGCCTCTCATGAGCGTTCTCCTTGATACAGGTCGCGCACCGTTGCCGCGTCGATCTGCGGCGTGGCGTCCAGTTGCGCAAGACGCGCCAGGTAATGTTCGGCCTGACGGCTGCGCTGTTGAGCAGGCAAGCCTTGTTGCAGCAATGCAGTGACGGTCTGCTGGATCTGCGTCACATCGTCTGCCACGTAACGGTCGGCCAGGCCGCTGTTGAAGCGCTGCTCGCCGCCGGTCAGGCTCCAGATAAACGGGCGGTCGCGCGAATCGTATTCTTCCAGGCCGGCTTCCTGTTCGATCACTTGCGGGCCATTGAGGCCAAGACGTGCTTCGCGGGTCACGACCAGGTAGCTGCACAGCCCGGCGGCGATGGACATGCCGCCAAAGCACCCGACACTGCCCGCCACCACACCAATCACCGGCTGGTACTGGCGCAGGTCGACAATCGCCGCGTGGATATCGGCAATCGCGGCCAGGCCCAGGTTGGCTTCCTGCAGGCGCACGCCGCCAGTCTCCAGCAACAGCACGGCGCGGGTCGGGATGCCCTTGCGATTGTCCTCGGCTGCCAGCTCCAAAGCGCCGGCGATTTTCGCGCCGCCTACTTCGCCAAGGCTGCCGCCCTGGAAGTTGCCCTCGATGGCGGCAATCACCACCGGTTTTCCGTCGATGCTGCCCTTGGCAATCACCACCCCGTCATCCGCCTGCGGCACCACGCCTTGGCGGCTGAGCCAGGGCGACATGACGCGTTGGAACGGGTCGATCAGTTCGAGGTAGGAACCGGCGTCCAACAAGGACTTGGCCCGCTGCCGGGCGCCCAGTTCGACGAAGCTGTGTTTGGTGAGGTCAGTCATGGCCGATCTCCTCGAAGCCCTGCTCCAGGCGCAGACGCACCACGCCTGGGGTGGCGCCGAAATCGTGAATATCAATCTTCAAGGCCGGTGGCGTCTGCTCCTGGAAGATCCGTTCGAACAGATGCTGCCAGCGGAGTGCGGCGCCATTCACCGAGGTCTGCACCTGGATGGTCAGCGTGCCCGGCGTGCCCGGTTCCAGCAGTACTTCCAGGTCACCCGAGCCGACGCAACCCACCAGCGCACGGCCTTTTGGCGGCTGCCCGGCGGGGAATTCAAAGGATAAGGTTTCCATCACAACGCTCCGTCGAGGCGGTCGATAAACAGGCAGGCGGCCAACAGGTCGGCGGCGCCACCGGGGGAGGCATTCAGGGCCAGCAGTTGGTGGTCCAATTCATGCAACTGACGGCGACCGGCGAGGGTCGCGCTGCCGCCTGCATCAAGCACGGCCTGGGCGCCGCGCTGCATGGCATACAGGCCTTCCAGGCCGGCGCGATAGAGCACACAGGTGTCGGCCAGGTCCGTCATGATCGCGAGCAAGGCATCCAGGCGCGCGTTCTGTTCGCCGACGTTTTGCCGGCGGCTCTTATGCAGTTGCGGCAGGCCGCGTAGCACCACCGAAGGGAAGCCCAGTTGCGCTTCTTCACGGGCGCCCCGTGCGCCGAAGCGCTGTGCGACCTGGGCGCCGTGGCTCATCGGTTGCGGGGCGTAGCGGTCGTTGAGCAGGGCCAGCTTGGCCGCGGTGAGTGTCACGGCGCGCGGCTCCAACGCCGCCGCTGCGGTCAGCAAGCCAAGCGCCCAGATCGCACCGCGATGGGTATTCACGCCGCCGGTAGTGGCGAGCATGGCTTGCTCACCTTCGCGGCCAATGCGCCCAAGGGCTTCGCGCAAGGGCAGGCCGACTTCACCGACGTCAATCGCTGCCTCGGCCATTGCCTTGAACATCGGCCACAGCGACAGCGCCGACGCGTGCATCAGGCCCAGGTGCAAATCGCTGTGGGCACCATTGCCACGCCGATCCACGAGGGCGGGCTTGGGCGACAAGTCAGCCTCATCGATCAACGCGTCGACGGCCATGTCTGCCAGGCGATCAGCCAGGCTCAGTTCATGCAGTTTGAGGGCGCGCATTTACCAGCTCCTGAATTTGGCGGGCGGGTTGTACAAACCACCCGACCAGTCCACCAGGTCGGCGACGCTCTTGGCCGCCAACAACTCGCGAGTGGCGTCGGTGCGGCGAATGCCCAAGTCTTCGGGCAAGGCAATCAAGCCTTCGCGACGCATGCGTGCGGTGTCTTTTGGGTTGTGGCGCATGCCGATGGCCGTCACGCCGGCGACGGCGGCGATCATTGCCTGGCGTTCTTCGAGTGAACGCGCCTTGTACAGGTAGGCGATGCCTTCTTCGGTGAGCAGATGGGTCACGTCGTCGCCGTAGATCATGATCGGCGCCAGCGGCATACCGCTTTTGCGCGCCACCTCCACCGCGTCGAGGGTCTCAACGAAAGTCGGCTTGCCGCCTTCCTGGAAGGTCTCGACCATCTGCACCACCAGCTTCTTGCCGCGTTCAAGCAAGGCTTCTGGCGCATCGTCGTGACGCATGTCCAGCCAGGCCGGTGTGCCGTGGCGACGACCGCGCGGGTCGTGCCCCATGTTCGGTGCGCCACCAAACCCGGCGAGACGCCCACGGGTCACGGTGCTGGAATGGCCGTCGCCGTCGACTTGCAGGGTCGCGCCGATAAACAGGTCCACCGCGTACTGGCCAGCGAGTTGGCAGAACATCCGGTTGGAGCGCATCGAGCCGTCGCGGCCAGTGAAGAACACATCCGGGCGCGCGGCGATGTAGTTTTCCATGCCCAGTTCGGTGCCGAAGCAATGCACGCTTTCCACCCACCCGCTTTCAATCGCAGGGATCAGGGTCGGGTGCGGGTTGAGGGTCCAGTTGCGGCAGATTTTGCCCTTAAGGCCCAGGGACTCGCCGTAGGTGGGCAGGATCAGCTCGATGGCGGCGGTGTTGAAGCCGATGCCGTGGTTGAGCGATTGCACATTGTGTTTTTCGTAGATGCCACGGATCGCCATCATCGCCATCAGCACATGCACCGGCTTGATGTGGCGCGGGTCACGGGTGAACAGCGGCTCGATGTAGAACGGCTTGTCGGCCACCACCACGAAATCCACCCAACTGGCGGGGATGTCCACGCGGGGCAAGTCGCTGACGTCATCCACCAACTGGTTGACCTGCACGATCACGATGCCATCGCTGAACGCGGCAGGCTCGATCAATGCCGGGGTGTCTTCAGTGCTGGCACCGGTGTAGATATTGCCGGCGCGGTCGGCCATGAACCCGGCAGACAGCACCACATTGGGGATCAAGTCCACCACCAGCCGCGCGTAGAGTTCAATGTAGGTATGGATCGCGCCGATTTCCAGCAGGCCGTCTTCCAGCAACTGGCTGATGCGCAGGGATTGAGTGCCGGCGAAGGAGAAATCCAGCTTGCGCGCGATGCCCTTTTCAAACAGGTCCAGGTGCTCGGAGCGGCCGACACTGGGCATGATCATGTGCAAATCGTGGAGCTTGGCCGGGTCGGCCTTGGCCAGGGAGCGCGAGAGGAAATCGGCTTGCTTCTGGTTGTTGCCCTCCAGCACCACGCGGTCGCCGGGGAGGATCAACGCCTCAAGCGCCGCGACGATCTTGTCACTGGGCAACACGGCCCCGTCGGCAAAGTGCTTGACCAGCCCGAGCCGCCGCTGCTTCTCGTCGCGTCGCCGCGTCCAGCGCGAGTCGGGGATTATTGTCGTTGTCATGGTCGCTCCACGGGTTTGCTGTCGTGGGCTGTACCTTAGGAGTGATTCGGGGGGCCATCAATCAAGCTGGGCGACGGATCATTACGGCTGGAGTAATGGAGCATCAGCAAATGCTGACCCGAGCCCAGTGAAGATCAAAAATATGGGACGTGGCTTGCCCCCGATGGCGGTGGGTCAGCCAAGTGATGTATCAACTGACACTCAGCCGTCGGGGGCAAGCCCCCTCCCACATTTGTTCAGTGGTGTCTGTGAGATAGCGGTCCCCAAAAAGGGCTGATCAGTCCCTGTTTGGGACCTTTTCGCAAGCGGGCGCCGGCCCCTCCCTATCGCCACTCATGGCCAGCCAACATAACTTCCACTTTATTCAGCAGTGCCGTCGCGCTATCAACCAACTGGCCTAGCAGCGCCTCATCCTCATCCATATACCCTTCATATTCCGCCAGGTTTCGACGCTCATGACACAGGGCCAACAACCTTACCGCCACCTTGCCCACGTCGGTGGTGTGAACCAGACATTGAAAGACCAGATAGCGTTTGTCCGAGCGATAGCCTTGCAGGCGCAAGGCCGTGAGTGCGAGAGCATGGGCGGCGTTATAAGCCAGGTCGAAACGACTGGCGAACGATAACGCGGCATTACCGGCGTCCTTCAACCGATCCCTGGCAGAACGCATCAGCCCATCACACTCCTTACGATCCGGCGGCTCAGCTTTCAAGCCACCGCTACGTTGCAGATTCTCCAGGTTTGCTTTGCTGTCCATCCGTGGATACCAGGGGGTTGCCCCCAATCAGATTGATCTTGTCCTGCTGCACGACCCGCTGCACAAAACTGTTCCCGGCATTCCATTTGCCAATCCAGTCTTCAGGGGTGTAAAGCGTCGGGTTGATGGGGCGCCCCAGTTGCTCTTCCAACGGTATAAGCCGCTCCATGACTTCACTGTAGTTGAGGCTTTGGCCAATCAGCATCAGATCTATGTCACTGGATGAGTGCGCCTCGCCCTTGGCGATGGAGCCGTAGATAAAGGCCCAGGTTATGTGCTCCGCGAACGGTGCCAGTGCATTGCGCAATGGCTCATCCAGGCTCAGCGTCTTGCGCACAATGGCTAACAGCTCCGAGTAGATCGGGCATTGGGGGTTGGCCTGGTAGTGGGTTTGGTTGCCCTGGCGCGTCATGTTCAAAATGCCCGCTGACTGCAAGCGCTCCAGTTCACGGGTGAGACTGCCTTTGCCCACCTGAGCCCACCGCGCAATTTCATTGGTGAAGAAGCTTTTGTCCGGCTTACCGAAAAGCAGGCCCAGCACTTTTTGCTGGGTGACAGTGAAGAGCGCGGTGCTGAGCGATAAGGTGTGCATGATGGCGGCCAAAGAGTCCCAAAAAGGGAACGATAGGTCCCTTTTTGGGAACGATCAAGTTTTAAGCCGCTGGGGAGGGAAAAATCTGCTCCAGCGCTTGATCCACCAACAACTGCCCCATCTCGGCCATTTGCTGGATCCCGAGCATGATGGCGCGCTGAGAAGTGTCCAGGTCGAAGGCCAGGTTGCAGGTGAGTGCGTTGAGGGAGGACAGGGTTTCGCTGGCGTTGACCAGCAGGGTTTCGGTGTCTTGGTGTGGGGTTACGGTGAAGAGGGGCGGATTGGGGGTAGGTTTGAACATGATTAACAGCTCCGATATGTGATGGAGACTGCCCTTTTCCGCTTGCACGCAAATAAGGTGGCAGCCGTGCGCAGGTGTGCAAGACCGGGCATATCGGACCCCGGCAGACCCCAAGGGATCTCCCACGCACAGCCGCCATAACGAATACAGCAGGCATAAAAAACGCCCGTTGGATGGCTATGGGCGCTGGTGCGTCGACATGTAACCGGACTTGCACGTCCGTGTCACCGTTTTTTGCGATGACGGGACGAAGACTAGGCGCGCTGACTGCACGCGACAAGTTCATGCAAGGCTCAAAATCCTGCAGGAAAAATCCGAAGGCTCACCACAACTCTCAAGGCAAAAGCACTTCCTGTGGCGAGCGGGCTTGCCCCGCGTTGGGCTGCGTAGCAGCCCCAGGCAGATCAACGCGGTGTATCAGATGTAAACCGTGGGCAGGTTTTGGGGCTGCTGCGCAACCCAACGCGGGGCAAGCCCGCTCGCCACATTGATATTGCCCAACCTCGCGCGCAGCATCGAGAATCAAAACGCCATGACCACCTTGGCCCCTCCCAGGCCTTCGAGGGCATAACTCTTGTACTCATACACCCGCCCCTGAACATCCAATCGAAGCTCGCCATCCTGCTCACTCACTTGCACAGTGGGCTCTTGGGTTTTCAGAAAGGGATGTGCCGACACTAATGTGGTGAGTATTTCCTGATCATTACCCAGATCCTTATGGACGTAGTATCTGTAGGAAAAGCCCACCGTCGCTCCGCCTTGGCCATCTCGCGCACCGTAAATCGAATTACCGTTGCCCAAGGAGTACTTCAACACCACTTCGTCCAGAGCCGGCGCTCCGGATGACATGAGCCAGCCGCCGCCGATATAGATCAGGCAGACCGCCAGCAAACAATTACGCAGAACAGGTATGAGTCCCTTAATGGCCTTGAGAAATTGCATACTCAATACCTCTCCTTATCCAATATTGATCTCGCGGGTCGTCACCAAAAGGCTCACCGCCCCACCATAATCCAAAATCCGGGAGCGTGGTTTTTGCGAGGGTTTGAGCAACACCTGCCGCCCGCAACAGCACATGCTCTGGAATCCCCAGCACGGTGCCTGTTGCACCGTAATTGAAATTACCAAAAGCCTCGTATTGACGTCCCCGCCTCTTGTAGTTCCAGGGGCCGGCGGCACGAACCTGAGAATAAAACCAGGAGTAGGCGAATGCCGACCCGGGCTTGAGATGAATGCGTTTGCATGTAGATATCGCCATGTTTTCAAGAATTGAAACACCAGGCGGCATTAACGGTACGGCCATTTGCGAGTCCTAGCTTGCAGTGAGAAACGCAGAAGCTAGCCATCCCACCCAGGCTTGAATACCCGCTCAATCAAATGCAGAACTCGCCTACAGCCAACTCATACCATTCCGACATTCTTTGATCATTTGCATGGTCTGCGAGGGCGTGTCGCCTGGTCCTCCGACAGACAGCGAAGAATGTTCGGATAGGCTTTTCAGGCTATTACTCAAAGACCCAGCCGAAACAGTCGATTATCTTGACTACCACTGAGTAGGAGTCTCTATAGGGGTATGCACAACCCACCTCACCCAGGCGAAATTCTGCTGGAGGATGTGGTCCCTGCCCTGGGCATCACCATCACCGAAATGGCCAGGCACCTTGGCTTCGCCCGCGAAACCTTTTCAAGGATCTTGCATGGCCACGCGCCTGTCAGCCCCGACCTTGCCGTGAGGCTTGAGCGAGCCGGCGTGAGTACCGCGCATCTATGGCTGTCGATGCAAAGCGCCTACGACTTGTGGCAGGCCGAGCATCGAGAGCAGCCGATGATTGAGCCGTTTGCGCGGATTGATTAAGGAAAAATCCGACCGGACGCTCAACGCGCCATGACGTTAACCACTACATGCAAAATGAACGCAGGCCCGTAACAAGGTTTCCCCTGCTCATCCTCGATTCTCCAGACTGAAGCCACCGTACACGTCTCCCTGGGTGCTGCAAACTCCACACTGATACGCACCGGCTGGCCCGGCAGCGTATCGGCAATAGGGAGCTCGCTGTGCAGGCTACGCAAATGAATATCCATCACAACCTCCAACTGGCCTTGTGGATCTGCGCGGCGGGCAATCACATATTCCCTGTCAACACGCACCAGTCGTCGCCCGCGCCAGGGTCGTGTGCCCAAGTTCTGAATCTCCCAGGTTTTCTGAAAGACTTCCCCCGGCAACACGACGGCTTGATCAGGCGTCGTGACATCGGCATTGAACACCGCAACGTCCTCCGGATCATCAATACCTGCAGCCCGATTGGTGGAAGCCATTGAGCACGCATAATCGGGCGCACCTGTCAGGTCAGCGAAGTAGCGAAACAGCAGCAAGGGAGAAACCTGCAATGCCTTTGCCAGCTTGATCAGCGTACGCACCGACGGGTCCCTGGAGGCTCCCGCCGCGAGACCGTACAGGTAGGTTCTGGAAATTCCCGCCTCCTTGGCCAGCGCAGTCAGGGGCTTGCCCAACTCGCGGCTGCGCCGTGCAACCAGTGACCTGAGGGTATCTCGCGTTCTTATATTCATACGAAGTTTGCGGTTCCCATTTTTAGGTGAACGTCATTTCTTTGTCCGCCAAAAAAGACAATCTGTCCGCCGCCACGTGTCTTGAACCCTGCACACTCGCCACCTGCTGGCGATGTTGTGAAGGACATGGATGGGGCACTTTTAGTCGGTCATATCCAGTGTCGTAGTTTCTCGCATGCTTGCGAACCTAGTGTTTGTTGCATTCCTTTACATCTACCTTTGGATATAGCCATGAACCACATCAAAGCGTGCTGTGAATCCGTTGCTCAAACAGGATTTGGCACCCTGCAAATATCAGAAGCGATGCTGCTGGATTACAAAAAAATCGTTGATGGATACTCCGCAATATCGCCAGCCACCAAGGCCGCGTTTTCCTTCGCGAAAGACACCGATGGATTTTTCCCCTTCGGCGCTGAGTACTCGAGCCTTGAGGATCAGCCAGACTTGTGTGAGCGATTTTGTTATTGGCCTGCGCACTCATCAAAACGAAGATCTTTTGAATTCACACAAAGTGAATTTTTTGCCGCCGTTAATGCTTTTGAACAACAGATCAGCGAGCTTGCCCAGGAATTGATGGACGGAATTTGCGCGGAGTTTGGAGCTACTTCTTTGAACTCTTTGCGTGCAGCGTCCTACTTGCAACTGTGTGTCTATGGAGCTAATTCCGGGTCGAGTCAGCGCCAGTTCGCTCAGGATCCTCACGAGGATGGTCATCTGTTGTCATTTATCAAGCCTACTCGTGATGGCCTCGTCCTGGTTCGAGGCCGCTCGCTGGAGCCGGTACGCCTCTTGGAGAACGAGGTTGCGATCTTGGCCGGATCGTTACTGACTGACCTCTCAGACTCTGCGATTCCCGCTGCATACCACGCAGTTCTGAGTCCTCGGAGACCCATGCCACGCAGCTCTCTCATTTACTTCGTCAACCCTGATGCAGAGCAGGAACTGACAGGCTTTTTCCGCCACCAGCCGATCGACGTGAAAAGCGCCGTCAACGCGCGCCATACCGGTTTCGGTAATCAACCCCTTCCCTTGAACTGATACCCAAGCGGTCGAGCACTTCATGACTCCAGACCTCAACGCCTTTTATCTCGAAGGTCTTCTGCTGGGCATCGGACTGTTCGCCGCTCCTGGACCAAAGGACACCCTGGTCATTCGCCAGGGTGTCAGTCGCAGCCCTGTCTGGGGGGTGGTGGCGGTATGCGTGTTCGCCGATATCATCCTCATCGCTCTTGGGGTCATGGGCTTGGGCTCGTTGCTCGGCAGCAAGCCAGGTTTGGTGGCGTTCCTGCTGCTGTCGGGTGCGGCTTATCTGTTGTGGTTTGGCTGGCAGCGGTTATTGGCGTGTGTGCGTAACCAGTCGATGCCAGACACTCGAAGCAACCTCACCTCACAACGGGGATTGCTGCGCACGGCGGTGATACTTGGATTTGCCAATCCGTATGCCTGGCTGGATACCGTAGTGCTGATTGGCTCTATTGGTGCGGCAAAGCCCGTCAGCCAACAAGCGTTCTTTGCCGGCGGAGCAATGACCGCGTCGCTGGTGTGGTTTGTGGTTTTGGCGTTGGGATGCCAGCGGTTGACGGGGCTATTTCGCTCGGCAAAGGTCTGGCGTTTGTTGGACGCGGGCGTGGTGATTTTGATGGTGTACCTGGCGGGTATGCTGATTGCTGATTTTCATCTGCTGCAGCGTCTCTGAACGGGAAAGCGCCCTCACCACAGGGGCCTTTCATTTCTCATGGAGAAGGCGCAGCTCAGGCCAACCCGGACTCCACCAGCAGCGCCTCCAACCCCATCAAATCCGGCACCTTCGCGACATGCTCGCCCACCTGCACCGCTGCCAGTTCCAATGGGCACAGCGGCACATCGACATAACTCAACTGGCTATCGAGCTTGTAAGAACGCGGAATCCCCTGAATCACCAGCGCTATAAACTTCAACGTCGGCCGCCCGCCCAAGGCGTTCAACACCACAATGCGCGAGCGCTCTCCCGTCACGATGGCCTCGCCGCATACCGCTTCGAAGCTGATCAATGGCAATTGCCGATCACGCCACGTTACTTGCCGCAAATACCATGGCGGCGCATCGCTGGCCGGTTCGCCGCGCTGGAAGTCGATCAGCTCGGCGATGGCGACGTTGGGCAGCACCAGGTGGCGGTCGGCCAGGGGCAGGAGCAGGCCGGTGAGTTGGCTGGCGCGGTGGTCAAGCATGGGACTTGCTCCAATAGGCGATGCTTTCCAGCAGCACCGACTCTTGATACGGCTTGCCAAGGTAGTCGTTGACGCCAATCGCCATGGCGCGGTCGCGGTGTTTCTGGCCGGTACGCGAGGTGATCATGATAATCGGCAGCCGCATCAGGCGCGGGTCGTTGCGCACTTGGATAGCCACCTCGAAACCGTCCATGCGCGGCATTTCGATGTCGAGCAGCATCAGGTCCGGGGTGTGTTCTTCGAGCACGGCGATGGCGTCGATGCCGTCCTTGGCCGTGAGCACGTTCATGCCGTTGCGTTCCAGCAGGCGGCTGGTGACTTTGCGCACGGTGACCGAGTCGTCCACCACCAACACCAGCAGCGGGCGCTTTTTCAGCGGGTCGTTGAGGATCAGTGGCGCATCAACCATCTGCGCCGGCAACGCCGGTTGCCGCGCGCGGATATGCGCGAGCAAATCGATGATCAGCACCACGCGGCCATCCCCGAGGATGGTTGCCCCGGACAAGCCCTGGACCCCGGCAAACTGCGGGCCCAGGCCCTTGACCACAATCTCGCGCGTGCCAGCCATGGCATCCACGTGCACCGCCACGCGGCGCTCATTGCACTGCACCAGTAGCACCGGCACCGGCTGGTACTGGCCGAGCAATTTCGGACGGGCAACGGTGTGTAGCAGGTCGCCGAGGTAGAACAGCTCGTAGCGCTGGCCGGCGTATTCGTAGCGCGGCGGGTCTTGCTGATAGTGCCCGGCCAACTCGTGCGGCAGCACGCGCACCAGGCCCTCGATGGTGTTGAGCGGGATCGCGTATTGGTCGTCCGCGCATTGCACCATCAGCGCGCGGTTGACCGACACGGTGAAGGGCAGGCGAATGCGAAAGTGCACGCCCTCGCCCGGCGTCGAATCAATGAACATCGAGCCGCCGAGTTGACGCACCTCTTCATGCACCACATCCATGCCCACGCCACGCCCGGAGATCTGCGTGATTTTTTCCGCCGTGGAGAACCCCGGCTGCAGGATGAACTGCAAGACGTCGCGGTCGCTGATCTCTTGATTGGGATCGAGCAGGCCACGCTTGATCGCCTTGCGCCGCACCGCTTCAAGGGGCACGCCGGCGCCGTCGTCGCGCATGTCGAAGACGATGTCGCCGCCTTCGTGGGTCAGGTCCAGGGTGATGCGCCCCTTCTCCGGCTTGCCGGCGGCCAAGCGTGCGTCGCGGGATTCCAGGCCATGGTCGACGGCGTTGCGCAGCATATGTTCGAGCGGCGCGGCCATGCGCTCCAGCACGTTGCGGTCCATCTCACCCTCGGCATTGCCGACGATGAATTCCACGTCCTTGCCCAGCTCGCCCGCCACCTGGCGCACGATGCGCTTGAGGCGCGGCAGCATGCGCTCGAACGGCACCATGCGCGTGCGCATCAGGCCTTCCTGCAACTCGGTGTTGATGCGTGCCTGTTGCTGCAACAGGTCGTGGGCGTCCTGGTTGCGGCGTTCAAGCGTGTCCTTGAGGTCGAGCAGGTCGGAGGCCGATTCAGAGAGTGCGCGGGACAATTGCTGCAACTGTGAATGGCGGTCCATTTCCAGTGGGTCGAATTCTTCATACCCCAGGCGTTCGGCCTCGGCCTGCTGGCGACTGAGGATGCGGCCCTGGGTCTCGGTGTCGAGGCGGCGCAGCTGGTCGCGCATGCGCTCGATGGTGGTTTCCACTTCAGTCAGAGCGATGCGCGCGTCGTTGACCTGCTGCTCGATCCGACCACGAAAAATCGAGGTTTCACCGGCGAGGTTGACCAGGTCGTCGAGCAGGTCGGCGGAGATTTTCACCATGTCCGCAGCGGGGTCCACCGCAGCTTCAACCTTGCCCGCCGGCAATGCCACCGGCACCACCGGTTCATCGCTGGGGTGTACGAGGCTTTTGATGCGCTCGATCAGCTTGTCCACCGAACCCACCGGCAGGCCATCGGCGACCGCATCGATCATCTGTGCCAGGCGGTCATGGCAGCCTTGCAGCAATGCAAACAACTCGTCAGACGGCGCCAGCAAGCCGGCGGACAGACCCTCGTAGAGAAACTCCAGTTCATGCGCCAGATCACCAATCGGCCCGATCTCGACCATGCGCGCGCCACCCTTGAGGGTGTGCAGGTCGCGCAGCAGGGTTTCGACTTCCTGGCGATTGTTCGGCTCGGCCTGCCAGCGCAGCAAGGCGCTGCCGGAACTGTCGAGAATGTCGGCGGCCTCTTCAAGGAAGATATCCAGCAACTCCGGGTCGGCGCTCGAGGTTTCAGCGGCCTGCGCAGCGGCGGAGGGCGTACCGCCCTGGCGCAGCGCGCGCACCTTGGCGATCAGCTCGGCGCTGTCACTCAGGGGCTGATGGTGTTGCAGCTCTTCCAGCTGCAGCGCCAGGCGTTCATGGCTGGCCATCAGTACTTGGGACAGCTCGGGGGAGTAGCTGTAGCGACGGTCCACCAGGCCTTCGTAAAGGCATTCCAGCTCATGGGCCAGGTCGCCCACCGGGCCGATTTCGGCCATCCGCGCGCCGCCCTTGAGGGTGTGCAGGTCGCGCTGCAGTGAGGACAACGGCGCCGCGCTGTCGGGCTCCAGCAACCAGCGCTTGAGGGACTGCCCGGCGCTGTCGAGGATATCCACCGCCTCTTCCAGGAAGATCTCGACGATCTCGTCGTCCATGGCGGTGTCGTGCTCCAACTGCTGCGTCGCGGCGCCCAGTTCGGAGATGCTCAGGGCGCGGCTGCCATCACTCTTGATCAGGCCGGTGGCGGACGGGTCGAGCGCCTCATCCAGCAGTTCGCGCAGCGCCTCGACCCGTGCCGGCGCCGGGTTGATTTCCTGCCCGGCGGCCAGTTGGTCGAGCATGCTGATCAACGCTTCATGGGCCTGCTCGGCCTCCTGGAAAAACCGCTCGCTGACCGCCAGGCTGCTCTCTTCCACGGCGCCATACAGGTCGAGCAAGGCCTCACACAGTTCGTCGATGGCGTGCAGGTCGGCGACGTGCGCGCCTTCGCCCAGCGTGGTCAGTTCGTCGAGCAGCGCGGTGAGCTCCTGGCGTTCGCCGGGGTGCTGTTGCCAGCGGCGCAGCAGGCTTTCGGCGTCCAGCAGGATGTCCATGCCCTGGGCCAGGAAGTTGGCGATTAACTGCGGGTCGCGCTTGATGCGCAGGCCGGTGTTGGGCGCGTCGAGCAGCGCTGCGAGCTGTTGATCGAGCAGGCTTTGGGTCCGATTGATCAGGTCCTGCGCGCCCTGGATCGGCGCCAGGGGATCGCTCAGGCGACGCAGCCCGCGCTGGAACAGGCCTTCGGCTTCGAGCAGCAATTCCACTTCGTCCAGGTCCAGCGGCAGGCGGTGCGCCTTGTACTCGCGGGTCAGGTGATCGAGTGGACGCGCCAGCTCGGCGATAGGCAACACGCCAGCCATGTAGGCGCTGCCCTTGAGGGTATGCAGGGCGCGTTGCAATTCATCGCTGACTTGCAGCGGCACATGCTCGGCGGCCTCCTGCAGGAAGTGGTTGAGGCTCTCCAGGTGACTCTGGGCTTCGTTGCGGAAGATCTCCAGCAGCATCGGGTCATGGGCTTCGGCGACCGGCGCCTGCGCACCGCTGGCCAAAGCGTGGGCGCGAGCGGCCAGGGCGTCGACTGCATCACGCTGGTGCTGGTCGTCGGTGGCAAAATCGGCGATCAGTTCCGGCAGCAAATCCACCGCCTCGTCCAGCACCTGTTGCACCTCGGGACCGAGCGCCACGCTGCGCTCCAGCACGCGGTTGAGCAGGTTCTCCACGGCCCAGGCCAGCTCGGCCAGCACCAGCGCGCGCACCATGCGGCCGCTGCCCTTGAGGGTGTGAAAGGCGCGGCGCATTTCGCCCTGGGCGGTTTTATCGCCGCTGTTGGGCAAGGAGCGGTGCAGCACCTCAAGGACTTCGTCGGTTTCTTCGAGGAAGACCTCACGCAGCTCGTCGTCGATCGGCTCTTCATCGGCCGGCGGCGGCAGCAGGCTGCCGGGGCGCTGCAGGGCCGGCGGGTTGAGGCGCGAAGTGGGGCTGGCCAGGGCGTCGAATTGAGATTGGCTGGGCGCGATCTCGGTCGAGAGTGCCCCGTCCGGCGCGACCAGCGCCTGGCGCCAAGGCTTTTCGGCGGGCAGATAACCCAGCGCGGCCAAGCCCTGGGTGGCCAGCTCCAGCACCCGTTCGCCGGCGGCGTCGGGGTCCTGGAGCATGCGTTCGAGGTAGTACTCCAGGCTGCTGATCACATCGGCGAAGTGCCCCAACTGCGCCTCGGAAGGCGGGCTGTCGTGGGTCATCAACTGTTCATCGACATAATCGGTGCAACCGCGCATCAGGCTCGCCGCCCGTGGCAGCGGAATCATCGCCAGCGCACCGCGTACCTGGCTCAGCAACTCCGGCAGGGACTCCAGGCGCTGGCGGTCCCACTGCGCTTCGATGCAATCAATCACCAACTCCTTGGCCTGGCGCAGGCACTGGCAGGACTCGCGGATCACCAGTTGATGAATCTGGGTCAGGTCCGTAGTCGGCAGGCGGCTCTCTTCGCGGCTTTCCGGCTCGACGGTGCCAACCATGCCGGCCAGCGTCGCTTCGACATACAGCAAGGCACCCGCGACATCCATCAGCACCGCGTCATTCGGCTCGCGCTGCCCCTGGGCCAGGCTCAGCACCACGGCGAGCTGGTCGATGATCACTTTGCGCGGCTGGCCAAAGCCCAGTACGGCCAGGGTATCGGCGATCTGACGCAGCGGCGCGAGCAGCGCGTCGAGGTCGCTGGTGTGCTGGCGGTCGCTGCGCACGAACAGGTCGAGACGTTCCTTGACCCGCACCAGTTCCTCGCACAACGCACCGAGTACCGAGCCCATGGCATTGCGGTCCGGCCCGGCCAGGCGCGCGCGTTCGGCATCGACCACGGCACTGTCGGGCAAGGCCTCATCCAGGCCGTAGCGCTCCTTGAGGCTTTGCATGCGCGGCGTCGGCCGGGTGACCTTGGCCACGTAGAACAGCAGGCTCTTGAGCAATTCATCCGGCGCCGGCCGGTTGATCGCACCAATGCCCTGGGCCAGCAGGCGCTTGAGTTCCTTGTCACTGGCCTTGAGCAGGCTGCGCAGCGCCGGGCTGTTGGCGATCACGCCGGTGAGCATGCCCTCGACCAGCGCCGAGGTGACCTGCCACAGCGGCAACAGCGGCGCGCCCTGGCACAGGGCTTCAAGGCGGGCAAAGACCCGCGCCATGTCTTCCAGGTTGCTCGGGCCGTGGTCTTCGCGCAGCAGGCCGGCCAAGGCCTGTTGCAGCAATTGGTGCCACTGACGCAGTTGCTCGGCAAGGTCAGGGGCGGCGCGCTGGGCCAAGGCTTCGTCGGGCAGCGGTGCAATCGACAGCAGTTGCGGGCTGAACAGGCTGGTTTCCGAGAGCAGGCTTTCACCGCGTGCGGTGCGCAGGTCGTTGAGCAGCGGCAACACTACCAACGGCAGGTCGCGGCGGGCGCTGTGGATGCGGTCCAGGTACAACGGCAATTGACCGAGGGCCTGTTGCAGCAGGCGGATGCTTTCATCGCGCCGGCTGACACGCCCGGCCTGCAGGGCCAGGGCCAGTTCTTCGATCTCTTCGGCGAGCAGCGCCGCGCCGTAGAACTCGACCATTTGCAGCGCACCGTGGACCTGGTGGATACCGGCCAAACACTCGGCGATCGCATCGCCATCGCTGGTGTCGACATAGGTATCGAGCGCCGACCGGGCCTGCTTCAGGGTTTCGGCAATGTCGCCCTTGACCCATTCGAGGGCCACGTAGTCGTGCCGATCAACCATAACTGCTCCGCTTAGATTTCGTGAATTGCGTGTGTTGCCAAGAACCCTGGAGATCCATGTGGGAGCTGGCTTGCCTGCGATGGCGGTGGGTCAGCTGCAGATGTATCCACTGACAGTCCGCTATCGCAGGCAAGCCAGCTCCCACAGTTGGACTGTGGTGTTCTCCAGATAGCCTTTCAATCATCCACCTGTTTTGGCGGCGGCAGGGTGAACCCCGATACCGACCGGCGTAACTGGCTGGCCATCTTCGCCAGGTTGCCGATGCTCTCGGCAGTGGCGGTGGAGCCCGACGACGTCTGGGTGGTGATCTGCTGGATCACGTTCATGGTCAGCGAGATCTGCCCCGCCGACGAGGTCTGTTGCTGCGCCGCGTTGGAGATGCTCTGGATCAGTGCCGCGAGGGTTTTCGACACGCCTTCGATCTCTTCCAGCGCCACCCCGGCGTCCTGCGCCAGCCGCGCGCCGCGCACCACTTCGGTGGTGGTCTGCTCCATGGAGATCACCGCTTCGTTGGTGTCGGCCTGGATCGCCCGCACCAGGGTTTCGATTTGCCGGGTGGCGGCGGAAGAACGCTCGGCGAGGCGCTGCACTTCATCGGCCACCACTGCAAAACCGCGCCCGGCATCACCGGCCATGCTTGCCTGGATCGCCGCGTTGAGGGCGAGGATGTTGGTCTGGTCGGCGATGTCATCGATCAGGCTGACGATATCGCCAATCTCCTGAGACGACTCGCCCAGACGCTTGATGCGCTTGGCGGTGTCCTGGATTTGCTCGCGAATGTTGTCCATACCGTGGATGGTGTTGTGCACCACCTCGTTGCCTTTGTTGGCAATCTCCACCGAACGCTCGGCCACCGCCGAGGATTCAGCGGCGTTGGCCGAGACCTGGTCGATGGACTGGGCCATCTGGTTGATCGCGGTGGAGGCTTCGGCGATCTGTTGGGCCTGATGCTCCGAGGCCTGGGCCAGGTGCATGGCGGTGGCCTGGGTGTCCTGCACCGCGCCGGCGACTTGCCCGGCGGTGAGGTTGATGGTGGCGACCAGGTCGCGCAGCTGGTCGACGGAATAGTTGATGGAGTCAGCGATGGTGCCGGTGAAGTCCTCGGTCACCGAAGCTGTCACGGTGAGGTCGCCGTCGGCCAGGTCCTCGATCTCATCCAGCAGGCGCATGATCGCGTTCTGGTTGCGCTCGTTCTTCTCGGCGGTTTCATGCAGCTGGCGGTTGGTCTCGCGCACCATGACCAGGCCGATGAGGATGATCGAGGTCAGCGCCAGCAGGCCCAGCACGTAGCCGCCGATGGTGTCGAAGCTGCGCCCGCTGGCGAGGTTTTCAAAACCGGTGGCCAGGTGCGAGGCTTCATCGAGCAGGGTTTGCGACAGGTTGAAAATATTGCTCGCCGAAGCGCGCACCTGGAACAGCTGCGGCGAGGTCTCGAGGATTTCATCCACGGAGCCGGAGACAAACTCGAACAGCTCGGCAATTTCTGCCAGCCGCGCACGCGCGTCGCGGTCTTCGACCTGAGTGATGCGCAGCCCGGCGTTGCCCTGGAGCATGCCGTTGAGCACCTGGCCGAAGCGGTTGGCGTCGCGGCCGAAAGCGTCGGCGGCCTGCACGGCGGTTTCGTCGCCGGCGAGCACGGTATTCACCGCGCCGAGAATGCGCTCGGCCAGCAGCGACTGGCGCTGGGCCAAGGCCACCTGGCTGGCCGGGGCGCCGCGTTGCAGCAGGATGTCGACGACTTTTTCCGACTCCATCTGCAACTGCGGCACGGTTTCGGCCAGGGTTGCAGCCACCTGATGCAGGGACAGCACGGTCTGCTCGCTGGCGAGGATCGCGTCGGTGTTCTTCAGCAGCGCTTCCCAGTCGGTCTGTACCGCGCGCATTTCCGCACGCACAGCATTGGGCGCGGCGGGCAGCCCGGTCTCAATGTCACCTTTTTTCAGGTAGCCCCAGCGTTGCGCGAAGTCGTTGCGCGCATCGCTCAAGAGCTTGAACGCAGCCGCCTTGCCGGCAGCCGCTTCGGTGGCGTTCTTGGCGATGCGCTGGGACAGCACGCGCAACTCACCGGCGTGACCGATGTACTGCTTGTCGTAGGTGGACTGGGTATTGAGGTACGCGAAGTTGGCGAACAACAGCATGATGAACACGATCAGCGCGATAAACAGCACGATGATCTGCGAGCGGCTGCGTGAAGCGGCCTGGGGTTTGGGCGTGGTCGGGGTGCTCATGCGGCAACATCCATGAAGCCTGGGGCCTGGGCCAGGGCGAAGGGGCTGAACACCTGCCACTGCTGGTCGCCATCGAACTGGCCCTGGATAAACGGTGCGGCGAAAGCTGCGCTCGCCCGCAGTGCGTCTTGTGCGAAATGCTGCATCCCCACCACCTCGTCTACCAGCAGCCCGACAAACAGGTCGTTGAATTCCACTACCAGCACCCGCCGCTGCTTGCGCGCCCGGGACAGTTCCAGGCCGAGAAACCCGCCCAGGTCCATCACCGGCAGCAAGCGCCCGCGCAGATTGGCCACGCCCTTGACCCACGGCTTGACCCCCGGCATCAAGGTGCAGCGCGGTTCATGCAAGACCTCGGCGACTTCGCCCATGGGCGCCACATACCAATGCGGCCCCAGGCGAAAACCGATCCCGCTCCAGCGCTGCAGGCGGGTTTCCTGCGACGGCAGGTCGGCGGCCAGCAGTCGGCAGCGGCGGTCGATGTCCAGCAGCAGCTCGAAGGCGGTTTGCGACTCGGTCATCATCGCGAACCTTTAGCCGGCCAGCACCTTGTTCAGCGTGGCGATCAGGGTTTCTTCATCCACCGGCTTGGTCAGGTAGTCCTTGGCGCCTTGGCGCGCGCCCCAGATCTTGTCGGTTTCCTGATCCTTGGTGGTGATGATGATGATCGGGATGCCGTTGGTTTCCGGCTCCTTGGACAGCTGGCGCGTGGCCTGGAAGCCATTGAGCCCCGGCATCACGATGTCCATCAGCACGGCATCGGGCTTTTCCTGACGGGCCAGGGCCACGCCGTCCGCGCCGTTTTCGGCCTTGAGCACCTGGTGGCCATGCTTTTCCAGCATGCCGGTGAGTTTGTACATTTCAGTCGGCGAATCGTCGACGATCAGAACGCGTGCCATGGTTTTCCCCACTACATTGGTCGGCGCCAGCCCTTGTGGGGCGGCGTCAGTGTGCTTGTTCTACTGCGGCGAACCCAGGCACGTAGGCCTTGATCGCGCCCAGCAGTTCTTCCTTGCTGAAAGGCTTGGTCAAAAACTGATCGACACCGACGATGCGCCCCTTGGCCTTGTCGAACAGGCCGTCCTTGGAGGACAGCATGATCACCGGGATCGACTTGAACGCCGGGTTGTTCTTCACCAGGGCGCAGGTCTGATAACCATCCAGGCGCGGCATCATGATGTCGACAAAGATAATGTGCGGGTGATGATCAACAATCCGGGCCAGGGCATCGAAACCGTCGATGGCCGTGATGACATCGCACCCCACGTTCTTCAACAGGGTCTCGGCGGTGCGGCGGATCGTTTTCGAATCGTCGATCACCATCACTCTCAAGGCGTTGGAATGCTGTTCCATATCTGCTCTACCATCGCCACAGCGAATCGGTTTTCGGTGTGTACTGCCTGATGTTGCACAGGATGAGCGCCGCAAGCCTTGGAATTCAAGGGCTGCTGCGCCGTGGCAGTCTTTTTAGCACAGTCTCCGGGCGCAATCTATCGAGCAACCGGCCAGGTGGTTTTTCCTTGACCCACAACAGCCGCAGCGCCACTCTGACGCCACTTTTATGCGCCTAATTTGCTAGAGGAAATCCCCCATGAGCGTTCGCGTCGGCATTGTCATGGACCCTATCGCCAGCATCTCCTATAAAAAGGACAGCTCGCTGGCCATGCTCCTGGCCGCCCAGGCCCGCGGCTGGAGCCTGTTCTATATGGAACAGCCGGATCTTTACCAGGGTGACGGCGAGGCCCGCGCGCGCATGCGCCCGCTGCAGGTGTTTGCCAACCCCGAGAAGTGGTTCGAGCTTTCGGACGAAATCGACAGCCCCCTGAGCGACCTGGACGTGATCCTGATGCGCAAGGACCCGCCGTTCGACATGGAATTCGTCTACTCCACTTACCTGCTGGAGCAGGCCGAGCGCGCCGGGGTATTGATCGTCAACAAGCCGCAGAGCCTGCGCGACTGCAATGAAAAACTGTTCGCCACGCTGTTCCCGCAGTGCACGCCGCCGACCGTGGTCAGCCGCCGCGCCGATGTGCTGCGTGAATTCGCCGCCAAGCACGGCGACGTGATCCTCAAGCCGCTGGACGGCATGGGCGGTACCTCGATCTTCCGTCACCGTGCGGGGGATCCGAATCTGTCGGTGATCCTGGAGACCCTGACCGCGCTGGGCACCCAGCAGATCATGGGCCAGGCCTACCTGCCGGCAATCAAGGATGGCGACAAGCGCATCCTGATGATCGACGGCGAGCCGGTGGACTACTGCCTGGCGCGCATCCCGGCGGCCGGCGAGACCCGTGGCAACCTGGCCGCGGGTGGCCGTGGTGAAGCGCGGCCGCTGTCGGACAAGGACCGTTGGATTGCTTCCCAGGTCGGCCCGACCCTGCGCGAAAAGGGCCTGCTGTTTGTCGGCCTCGACGTGATTGGTGAAAACCTCACTGAAATCAACGTCACCAGCCCCACCTGTATCCGCGAGATCGACAATGCGTTCGGCACCAATATTGGCGAAATGCTGATGGCGGCGATTGAGCGCAAGCTCCAGGCCAAGTGACATAGAACAGCCGGACATAAACCAACATTGCGTTATCATGCGCCACCTGTGAAACGCGCGATGTTGGTTTTCTTGTCATGACACTCCCGTCCGATCTGCCCCCCGAACTCTCCCACAGCGGCGTGCGCCCGGCTGATCGGCTCGGATTTACCCTGTTCCTCGCTGCACTGATTCACCTGGCCTTGATCCTCGGCGTGGGGTTCACCATGGTCGAACCCAAGCAGATCACCCAGACCCTGGAAATCACCCTCGCCACCTTCAAGAGTGAAAAACCGCCCGAAAAGGCTGACTTTCTCGCCCAGGACAACCAGCAGGGCAGCGGCACGCTCGACAAGAAAGCGGTGCCCAAGACCACCGAAGTGGCGCCGTTCCAGGACAACAAGGTCAACAAAGTCACCCCGCCACCGCCTGCGCCCAAGCCCGAAGTCAAACAGGCTGCGCCAAAGGCCGCCGTGACCACCGTCGCGCCCAAACCGCAAAAAGCCCCGACCCAGCGCGAAAAGGCCAAGACCGAGCCGCAGCCCGAGCCTGTAAAGCCGGCGCCCACGTTCGACAGCTCGCAGCTCTCCGACCAGATCTCCAGCCTCGAAGCCGAACTGGCCAACGAACAGCAGCTCTACGCCAAGCGCCCGCGCATCTACCGGCTGAACGCCGCGTCGACCATGCGCGACAAGGGCGCCTGGTATAAGGACGAGTGGCGCAAGAAGGTCGAGCGCATCGGCAACCTGAATTACCCGGATGAAGCCCGACGCCAGCAGATTTATGGCAATTTGCGCTTGTTGGTGTCGATCAACCGCGACGGCACGTTATATGAGGTGCAGGTGCTGGAGTCCTCCGGCCAGCCGCTGCTCGACCAGGCGGCCCAGCGCATCGTGCGCCTGGCCGCGCCCTTTGCGCCGTTCACCGGCGACCTGAATGACGTCGACCGCCTGGAAATCATCCGTACCTGGAAATTTGCCAAGGGCGACCGGCTGTCCAGTAACTGACACACCGCCCCCTGGCAGCCAGCAGGATTAATAGGGCGAACAGGCTTATTGTGGCGAGCGGGCTTGCCCCGCGTTGGGCTGCGCAGCAGCCCCATATTCTCATCGCGTTCCTGCTGAAAAACCGCAGTGTCAGATTTTAGGGCCGCTGCGCAGCCAACGCGGGGCAAGCGCGCTCGCCGAAGTGAGCCCGCCCACCACAGCAGCCCCGCTCGTGACAATTAGGGCCCGCCGCGGCTTGTCAGTTCGCGCCTCCCCCGCCACACTAGCGGACATGAAAAATGTCAGCCCGACCTACCTCAAGCACCAATTCCTGATCGCCATGCCCCATATGGCCGACCCGAACTTTGCGCAGACCTTGACCTATATAGTCGAGCACACGTCCAATGGTGCCATGGGGCTGGTGGTGAACCGCCCGCAGGAGCTGAACCTGGCGGATATCCTCGAGCAACTGCGCCCCGAGATCGACCCGCCGGCGCGTTGCCAGGGCGTGCCGATCTATATCGGCGGGCCGGTGCAGACGGATCGCGGTTTTGTGCTGCACCCCACTGGGCCGAAGTTCCAGGCCACGGTTGACCTGGAAGGTGTGTCGCTGTCCACCTCCCAGGACATACTGTTCGCCATCGCCGACGGCGTCGGCCCGGAGCACAGTGTCATCACCCTCGGTTACGCAGGGTGGGAGGCCGGGCAGCTGGAAGCCGAACTGGCCAGCAATGCCTGGCTGACCTGCCCGTTCGACGCCGACATCCTGTTCCACACCGCCAGCGAACTGCGCCTGGAGGCGGCCGCCGCCAAGCTGCGCGTCAACCTCAGCCTGCTGACCAGCCAGGCGGGGCACGCCTGATGGCTTTGCGCTTGATCCTCGGGTTTGACTACGGCACCAAACAGATCGGCGTCGCGGTCGGCCAGGTCATTACCGGCCAGGCCCGCGAGCTGTGCACCCTTAAAGCCCAGAACGGCGTGCCGGACTGGAACCAGGTCGAAGCCCTGATCAAGGAGTGGAAGCCCGACGCCGTCGTGGTTGGCCTGCCCTTGAACATGGACGGCACACCCAGCGACATGTGCCTGCGCGCCGAGAAGTTCGCGCGTCGCCTCAATGGCCGCTACAACCTGCCCTTCTATACCCACGACGAACGCCTCACCACCTTCGAAGCCAAGGGTGAGCGCCTGGCCCGTGGCGGGCAAAAGGGCAGCTACCGCGACAACCCCGTGGACGCCATCGCCGCCGCCTTGCTGTTGCAGGGTTGGCTGGATGAAAACACCGCTTTATTTGAATCCTGACTGACGCGGCTTGCCGCGTCTTTTTACGTTTGAGCCCGGACCTTGCCGTCACCCCACCGCGCAAGGCCTAGAAGGAGCCACCATGAGCCTGCCCAATCCCGCCGAACTGATCAGCCAGATGGCGACGAGCCTGACGGCCCATCTGCAACACCGCGCCATCAGCGAACCGCGCTTCATCGGCATTCGCACCGGCGGTGTGTGGGTGGCCCAGGCGCTGCTGGAAGCACTGGGCAGCGATTCGCCCCTGGGCACCCTGGATGTGTCCTTCTATCGCGACGACTTCAGCCAAAACGGCCTGCACCCGCAAGTGCGCCCGTCGGCCCTGCCATTCGAGATCGAAGGCCAGCACCTGGTGCTGATCGACGACGTGCTGATGAGCGGCCGCACCATCCGCGCCGCCATGAACGAGCTGTTCGACTATGGCCGCCCGGCCAGCGTGACCCTGGTCTGCCTGCTGGACCTGGACGCCGGCGAACTGCCGATCAGCCCGGACGTGGTCGGCGCCACCCTGTCGCTTTCAGCCCACCAGCGGGTAAAATTGTCCGGTCCTACGCCGCTCGAACTCGAACTGCAAGACCTTGCCCTTTAAACCGCCTTGTAAAGAGTCCCCGCGATGACGCCTCTAGATGCCAAGCGCCCGCTGCAGCTCAATGCTCAGGGCCAGTTGCAACATTTCTTGTCCCTCGACGGTTTGCCCCGCGAACTGCTCACCGAAATCCTCGACACCGCCGACTCGTTCCTCGAAGTCGGTGGGCGGGCGGTGAAGAAGGTCCCGCTGCTGCGCGGCAAGACCATCTGCAACGTGTTCTTCGAGAACTCCACCCGCACCCGCACCACCTTTGAACTGGCGGCCCAGCGGCTGTCGGCCGACGTGATCACGCTGAACGTGTCGACGTCGTCGGCGAGCAAGGGCGAGACCCTGCTCGACACCCTGCGCAACCTGGAAGCCATGGCCGCCGACATGTTCGTGGTCCGCCACGGCGACTCCGGTGCCGCGCACTTCATCGCCGAGCACGTGTGCCCGCAGGTCGCGATCATCAACGGCGGCGACGGCCGTCACGCCCACCCGACCCAGGGCATGCTCGACATGCTCACCATCCGTCGGCACAAGGGCAGCTTTGAAAACCTCTCGGTGGCCATCGTCGGCGACATCCTGCACTCGCGGGTCGCGCGCTCGAACATGCTGGCCCTGAAAACCCTGGGTTGCCCGGATATCCGCGTGATCGCGCCGAAAACCCTGCTGCCGATCGGCATCGAGCAATACGGCGTGAAGGTCTACACCGACATGACCGAAGGCCTCAAGGACGTGGACGTGGTGATCATGCTGCGCCTGCAGCGCGAGCGCATGGCCGGTGGCCTGCTGCCGAGCGAAGGCGAGTTCTACCGCCTGTTCGGCCTGACCACCGCGCGCCTGGCCGGGGCCAAGCCGGATGCCATCGTGATGCACCCCGGCCCGATCAACCGCGGGGTGGAGATTGAGTCGGCGGTGGCCGACGGCAACCAGTCGGTGATTCTCAACCAGGTGACCTACGGCATCGCCGTGCGCATGGCGGTGTTGTCCATGGCCATGAGCGGGCAAACCGCGCAACGTCAATTCGAGCAGGAGAAGGCCCAGTGAAGCTCAGCATTCTCGGCGCCCGAGTCATCGATCCGGCCAGTGGCCTGGATCAAGTTACCGATCTTCATCTGGAAGCCGGCAAGATCATCGCTCTCGGCGCGGCGCCCGCAGGCTTCGCCGCCAGCGAGACCATCGACGCCAAAGGCCTGGTGGCCGCGCCTGGGCTGGTCGACCTGAACGTCGCCCTGCGCGAGCCGGGCTACAGCCGCAAAGGCAACATCACCAGCGAAACCCGCGCCGCCGCGGCCGGTGGCGTGACCAGCCTGTGCTGCCCGCCACACACCAAGCCCGTGCTGGACACCTCGGCCGTGACCGAGCTGATCCTCGACCGCGCCCGCGAAGCCGGCAATTGCAAGGTGTTCCCGATCGGCGCCCTGAGCAAAGGCCTGGAAGGCGAACAACTCGCCGAGCTGATCGCCCTGCGCGACGCCGGCTGCGTGGCCTTCGGCAACGGCCTGGAAAGCTTTCGCAGCACCCGCACGTTGTGCCGCGCCCTGGAATACGCGGCCACCTTCGACCTGACGGTGATCTTCCACTCCCAGGACCGCGACCTGGCGGAAGGCGGCCTGGCCCATGAAGGCGCGGTCGCCAGCTTCCTCGGCCTGCCGGGCATTCCGGAGACTGCGGAAACCGTGGCCCTGGCCCGCGACCTGCTGCTGGTGGAACAAAGCGGCGTGCGCGCGCACTTCAGCCAGCTGACCAGCGCTCGCGGCGTGGCCCTGATCGCCCAGGCGCAGGCTCGCGGCTTGCCGGTGACGGCGGATGTCGCCCTGTACCAGCTGATTTTGACGGACGAGGCGCTGATCGACTTCTCCAGCCTGTACCACGTACAGCCGCCCCTGCGCACCCTGGCCGACCGTGAAGGGTTGCGTGCGGCAGTCAAATCCGGTGTGGTCTCGGCGATCTCCAGTCATCACCAGCCCCACGAGCGGGATGCCAAGCTGGCGCCATTTGGCGCGACCGAGCCGGGCATCAGCAGCGTAGAGCTGTTGCTGCCGTTGGCGATGACCCTGGTGGAAGACGGCCTGCTGGACCTGCCAACCCTGTTGGCACGCCTGAGTGCCGGCCCGGCCGAAGCCCTGCGCCTGCCGGCGGGCAAGCTGGCGGTGGGTGCAGCAGCGGACCTGGTGCTGTTTGATCCGGCCAGCTCCACGGTGGCCGGTGAGCACTGGCTGTCCAAGGGTGAAAACTGCCCGTTCATCGGCCATAGCCTGCCGGCGACGGTGCGCTACACCTTGGTGGATGGGCGGATCAGTTACCAAGCCTGATACAGCACATTGCTAATGTGGGCACGGTCAATGTGGGAGCTGGCTTGCCTGCGATAGCATCACCTCGGGTTGCCTGTTGCACCGAGGTGCCTGCATCGCAGGCAAGCCAGCTCCCACATTTGATTTCCTCCAGGCGGAAGAAATTTATCGTCCGCTGTTGCGCTCGGCATTGCGGATCGAGACCTGGGTATTCAACGTCCAGAAGTCATACAGCACCCCCACCAGGAACAACCCGCCGGTCAGCAGGTAGATCAGGCCGGTGATCCATTTGCCCTGGTACATGCGGTGCACGCCGAATACGCCAAGGAACGCCAACAGAATCCACGCCACGTTGTATTCGATGGGCCCGGCGGTAAAACGCAGGTCCGCTTCACGGTCCATGGCCGGGATCAGGAACAGGTCGATCAGCCAGCCGATGCCCAACAGGCCGAAGGTGAAAAACCAGATCGTACCGGTCACGGGCTTGCCGTAATAGAAGCGGTGTGCGCCGGTAAAACCGAAAATCCAGAGCAGGTAACCAATCACCTTGCTGTGGGTATCTTGCTGCGGACCAATCTGTTGATAGGTGTTCATGCAGTACCTCTTTTGCCTCGATAGATAAATTTTTTCACTTTCTTTGTGACTTTTTTACGGGCGCCCGACGTACGGCCAATGGTATCTTCACTGCCCTGAAAGCCTTATGCCACCTGACTTGTGTAGGACAATTGCGGCGATTCGTCGCGTTTTTCCTGAATTTGACCCCAAGGTTCAGTCGACAAACGGCCTGAGAACAGCACAAAAAGCTGTTATAAAGTTGCGCGCAAACCCATAAGAGCCACGCCTAATGCGACCATTTTTCAAGACATGGCTAACCATCTGCCTATTAATGCCACTGGCCGCCCACGCCACCAATCGTGAGCAACGACTTCCTAACGTCAACGGTTTCACCCCTAAAGTCCACAGCACGCCAAGCACGGCCAAGTCGGTAAAGCAGACCGTCAACCGCCCGACTCAACTGAGCACGGTGCACGGCAAATCGGCGACACACCTGGTTGCCGCCAACACCAAGCAAAGCAGCAACGTCCTCAGCCGCGCCGTCAACGTGCTCGGTACACCTTATCGTTGGGGCGGCAGCAGCCCAAGTAAAGGGTTCGATTGCAGCGGTTTGGTGAAATATGCGTTTAACGACGTCGCCGCAGTGGATTTGCCACGTACTTCCAACGCCATGGCCGCCGGCCACGGGCAGAAGGTCGAGCGCAAGGACCTGAAACCGGGTGACCTGTTGTTCTTCAAGCTCAAGAGCCGCCAGGTCAACCACGTAGCCATCTACCTGGGCAACGACCGCTTCATCCACGCACCACGTCGTGGCAAGGCCGTCAGCATCGACACGCTGAAAAAGCCGTTCTGGGACAAGAACTACGTGATTGCCAAGCGCGTTCTGCCTAAAGAGCAAAACAGCAACCTGCGCGTCGTGCAGCGCTAGACCCAACCGGCAGCCGCCCTCCTGCTTGAAATGCAATCAAATGTGGGGGCGGGCTTGCCTGCGATGACGGTGTGTCAGTGGCAGAGATGTCGCCTGACAGTGCGCTATCGCAGGCAAGCCAGCTCCCACATTGAACCTGCGTCGCGTCGAATATTGCGATCACACAGCGGATTATCCCCTGTGGGAGTTGTCGAGCCTTGGCGAGGCTGCGAAAGCGGTGTGTCAGCCAAAGAAAATGCCCGCAATGCCGCCTTAGCAGCCTCAATCGGGCTCGACAGTTGCTCCCACATTGATATCAGCGCTCTCTAGATATCTGCAGGCACCCTCGCCTTCTCCCGTGCATCCTCTCGGCTGACCAGCCCTTCGCTGACCAACGCCTTCAAGCTCATGTCCAGCGTCTTCATCCCCAACGCCCCGCCGGTCTGAATCGCCGAGACCATCTGCGCCACCTTGTCTTCGCGGATCAAATTGCGAATGGCCGGCGTGGCCAGCATGATTTCATGGGCCGCCACCCGCCCGCCGCCTATCTTCTTGACCAGCACTTGGGCCACCACCGCCTGCAGCGACTCCGACAGCATCGAGCGGACCATGGCTTTTTCCCCCGCCGGGAACACGTCCACAAGGCGGTCCACGGTCTTTGCTGCCGACGATGTGTGCAGGGTGCCAAAGACCAGGTGGCCGGTCTCAGCGGCCGTCAGCGCCAGGCGGATGGTTTCCAGGTCGCGCAGTTCACCCACCAGGATCACATCCGGATCTTCGCGCAGTGCCGAGCGCAAGGCCGTGGAAAAGCTATGAGTGTCGCGGTGGACCTGGCGCTGGTTGATCAGCGCCAATTTCGGCGTGTGGATAAATTCGATCGGGTCTTCCAGCGTGAGGATGTGCTGGCGTCGGTGCTGGTTGAGGTAGTCGATCATCGCCGCCAGGGTGGTGGACTTGCCGGACCCGGTCGGCCCGGTCAGCAGCACCAGGCCGCGCGGCAGTTGGGCGATACGCCGGAACACCTCGCCCAACTCAAGGCCTTCCAGGCTCTGGACTTCAGAGGGAATGGTGCGAAACACCGCGGCCATGCCGCGATCTTGCTGGAACACATTCGCCCGGAACCGCGCCAGCCCGGGCAGCGCGAAGGCGAAATCCGTTTCAAGAGATGTTTCGAAATCCTTTTGCTGGTATTTGTTCAGCAACGGGCTCAACAAGTCCGCCACTTGCGGGGCCGAAAGCACCGGGCAATCCAGCGGCCAAACCTCGCCATCGATTCGCAACATGGGTGCAAGGCCTGCCGACAGGTGCAGGTCAGAGGCGCCACGACGCACGCTGGCCGTGAGCAATTCAGTGATATCCATAGGGCTTTCCATTTCCAGTAGAATGCCGCGGACTCCATATCCACGGGCGCATCTTGAATGTCGACGATAGCAGACAACATCGGCCTGGTTAGCCAGCGCATCCGCGCTGCAGCCGACGCCGTGCAACGTGACGCAAGCAGCATCCACCTGCTGGCCGTGAGCAAGACCAAGCCCGCGCAAGCCGTGCGCGAAGCCTATGCCGCCGGCATGCTCGACTTCGGCGAGAACTATCTGCAGGAGGCCTTGGGCAAACAGGCGCAATTAACCGACCTGCCCTTGAGTTGGCACTTCATCGGCCCCATTCAATCGAACAAGACTCGCGCGATCGCCGAGAACTTCGCTTGGGTGCATTCCGTGGACCGCCTGAAAATCGCACAACGCCTGTCCGAACAACGCCCGGCCGACCTGCCGCCGCTGAATATCTGCATCCAGGTCAATGTCAGCGGCGAAGCCAGCAAGTCCGGCTGTACACCCGCCGACCTGCCGGCCCTGGCCAACGCCATCAGCGCCCTGCCGCGCCTGAAGCTGCGCGGACTGATGGCGATCCCTGAGCCGACTGAAGATCGAAGCGCACAAGATGCAGCGTTCGCTGCCGTGCGCGAGCTGCAAGCCAGCCTGAACCTGGCGCTCGACACACTTTCCATGGGCATGAGCCACGACCTCGAGTCGGCCATCGCCCAAGGCGCCACCTGGGTGCGGATCGGTACCGCCCTGTTTGGCGCCCGCGACTACGGCCAGCCATGAAATGGCTGACATCCATCTGAATAAGGACCTGTCATGAGCAACACGCGAATTGCCTTTATCGGCGCCGGCAACATGGCGGCCAGCCTGATCGGCGGCCTGCGGGCCAAAGGCCTGGACGCCGCGCAGATCCGCGCCAGCGACCCCGGTGACGACACCCGTGCCCGCATCAGCGCCGAACACGGTATTCAAACCTTTGCCGACAACGCCGAGGCCATCAGCGGCGTCGATGTGATCGTGCTGGCCGTCAAGCCACAAGCCATGAAAGCCGTGTGCGAAAGCCTGCGCCCGAGCCTGCAGCCACACCAGTTGGTGGTGTCCATCGCTGCCGGCATCACCTGCGCCAGCATGAACAACTGGCTCGGCGCACAGCCGATCGTGCGCTGCATGCCCAACACGCCGGCGCTGCTGCGCCAGGGCGTGAGCGGCCTGTACGCCACCGCCGAAGTGAGCGCCGAACAGCGCGACCAGGCCCAGGAGTTGCTGTCTGCCGTAGGCATTGCCCTGTGGCTGGAACAGGAACAACAGCTGGACGCCGTCACTGCCGTCTCCGGCAGTGGCCCGGCATACTTCTTCCTGCTGATCGAAGCCATGACCGCCGCTGGCGTGAAACTCGGCCTGCCCCACGAAGTCGCCGAGCAACTGGCCGAGCAAACCGCCCTGGGCGCCGCGAAGATGGCCGTTGGCAGCGAAGTTGACGCCGCCGAGCTGCGCCGTCGCGTGACGTCTCCAGGTGGCACCACCCAGGCGGCTATCGAATCGTTCCAGGCCGGCGGCTTTGAAGCCCTGGTCGAAAAAGCTCTGGGTGCCGCGGCACATCGTTCGGCTGAAATGGCCGAGCAGCTGGGCAAATAGTCGTCCCCTACATAGGAAACAAACATGCTCGGAATCAATGACGCTGCCATTTTCATCATCCAGACCCTGGGCAGCCTGTACCTGCTGATCGTGCTGATGCGCTTTATCCTGCAACTGGTGCGGGCGAACTTCTACAACCCGCTGTGCCAGTTCGTGGTCAAGGCCACCCAGCCCTTGCTCAAGCCGCTGCGCCGGGTGATCCCGAGCCTGTTCGGCCTGGACATGTCGTCACTGGTGCTGGCGCTGCTGCTGCAGATCCTGCTGTTCGCGGTGATCCTGATGCTCAATGGCTACCAGGCCTTCACTGTGCTGCTGTTGCCTTGGGCGCTGATCGGCATCTTCTCGCTGTTTTTGAAGATCATCTTCTGGTCGATGATCATCAGCGTGATCCTCTCCTGGGTCGCTCCCGGCAGCCGTAGCCCGGGTGCCGAACTGGTCTACCAGATCACCGAGCCGGTGCTGGCGCCGTTCCGTCGCCTGATCCCCAACCTCGGCGGCCTGGATATTTCGCCGATCTTCGCGTTTATCGCGATCCAGCTGGTGCAAAGCTGGGTGATTCCACGCCTGGCGTTCTATGCGTTCATGCCCAAGGAACTGTTCGGCCTGATCTGACGCTGAACAAATGTGGGCGCTGGCGTGCCTGCGATAGCAGCACAGCGGTGTAACCCCAACACCGAGGTGCCCGCATCGCAGGCAAATCGGCGCCCACATTTTGTATCTGCCTACCGGTGCAGGCCTTTGCTTGCCGCTGGGTGCAGCGGTCTTTAGACTTACGCCTCATTTAAACGAGAGCAGGGTCGATGCCAGCTGCCTTCCCCCCCGATTCTGTTGGACTGGTCGTGCCCCAAGTGGCGCACTTCAGCGAACCGCTGGCCCTGGCCTGCGGCCGTTCGCTGCCTGCCTACGACCTGATCTATGAAACCTACGGCCAGTTGAACGCCACGGCGAGCAACGCCGTGCTGATCTGCCACGCCTTGTCCGGCCATCACCATGCCGCCGGCTACCACAGCGTCGACGAGCGCAAGCCCGGCTGGTGGGACAGCTGCATCGGCCCCGGCAAGCCCATCGACACCAACACGTTCTTTGTGGTCAGCCTGAACAACCTCGGCGGCTGCAACGGCTCCACCGGCCCCAGCAGCCTCAACCCGGAAACCGGCAAGCCATTCGGCGCCGACTTCCCGGTGCTGACCGTGGAAGACTGGGTGCACAGCCAGGCACGCCTCGCCGACCTGCTGGGCATCGCCCAATGGGCCGCCGTGATCGGCGGCAGCCTGGGCGGCATGCAGGCCCTGCAATGGACCATCACCTACCCGGATCGCGTGCGCCACTGCCTGGCAATCGCCTCGGCCCCCAAGTTGTCGGCCCAGAACATCGCCTTCAACGAAGTGGCGCGCCAGGCCATCCTCACCGACCCCGAGTTCCACGGCGGTTCGTTCCAGGAAGCCGGCGTGATCCCCAAGCGCGGCTTGATGCTGGCGCGGATGGTCGGGCATATCACCTACCTGTCCGATGACTCCATGGGCGAGAAATTCGGCCGTGGCCTCAAGAGTGAAAAGCTCAACTACGACTTCCACAGCGTCGAGTTCCAGGTCGAAAGCTACCTGCGTTACCAGGGCGAGGAGTTTTCCGGGCGTTTCGACGCCAACACCTACCTGCTGATGACCAAGGCTCTGGACTACTTCGACCCGGCAGCCAACCATGACGATGACCTGGCGAAAACGTTCGAAGCTGCCACGGCCAAGTTCTGCGTGATGTCGTTTACCACCGACTGGCGCTTCTCGCCGGCCCGCTCCCGTGAGCTGGTGGACGCGCTGATGGCTGCGCGCAAAGACGTCTGCTACCTGGAGATCGATGCTCCGCAAGGCCACGACGCCTTCCTGATCCCGATCCCGCGTTACCTGCAGGCGTTCGGCAATTACATGAACCGCATTACTTTGTGAGAACGCCATGAGAGCCGACCTGGAAATCATCCAAGACTGGATCCCCGCCGGCAGCCGCGTGCTCGACCTTGGCTGCGGCGATGGCGAACTGCTGAGCTGGCTGCGCGACAACAAGCAAGTCACCGGCTACGGCCTGGAAAACGACCCGGACAACATCGCCCAGTGCGTGGCCAAGGGCATCAACGTGATCGAGCAGGACCTGGACAAGGGCCTGGGCAATTTTGCCAGCAACAGCTTCGACATCGTGGTGATGACCCAGGCCCTGCAGGCCGTGCACTATCCGGACCGCATCCTCGACGAAATGCTGCGCGTAGGCCGCCAGTGCATCATCACTTTCCCCAACTTCGGCCACTGGCGTTGCCGCTGGTACCTGGCCACCAAAGGCCGCATGCCGGTGTCGGACTTCCTGCCCTACACCTGGTACAACACGCCGAACATTCACTTCTGCACCTTCGAAGACTTCGAAGCCCTGTGTGGCGAGCGTGAAGCCAAGGTGATCAATCGCCTTGCCGTCGATCAACAGCACCGCCACGGCTGGGCGAGTAAGCTATGGCCCAATCTGTTGGGCGAAATCGGTATTTACCGGGTCAGCAGTCCTGGCCTGACGGACCACAAGATTGCCGTCTAATCACCTTCAAGAGGGACGATCATGAGTCGCCTGGCTATTTTTCTACTGACCACACTGCTTGGGGCCAATGCCATGGCTGCCGACGCTATCGACCCCAATCGCACGAAGGAATTTGGCGATATCACCGTGCGTTACAACACGTTTACCTCGAGTTTCCTGCAACCGGAAACCGCCCAGGAGGTAGGCGTTGTACGCAGCAAGAACAAGGGGTTGATCAACGTTTCGGTATTCAAGGGCGTAACGCCCGTGGTGGCGCAGGTGACTGGCACCATCAAGGACTTGAGCGGCAAGAGCGAAGTGCTGACGTTCAAGCAGATCACCGAAAAAGGCGCGACCAATTACCTGGCGCCTTATTCCGTACCGCAGCAAGAGGTCAAGATCTTTACCATCAATGTTGAAACCGGTGGCAAGGCTCATAGCTTCCAATTCAACCAAGAACTGTTTCCGGCGCAATGATGAACCTCACCCAACTCGTATTGGCCAGCCATAACGCCGGCAAACTCAAAGAACTCCAGGCCATGCTCGGTGAGTCCGTGCAGCTGCGCTCGATTGGCGAATTCAGCCAGGTCGAGCCGGAAGAGACCGGCCTGTCGTTCGTCGAAAACGCCATCCTCAAGGCTCGCAACGCCGCACGCATCTCCGGCCTGCCGGCGCTGGCGGATGATTCGGGCCTGGCGGTGGACTTCCTCGGCGGCGCCCCTGGCATCTATTCGGCACGCTATGCCGACGGCAAGGGCGATGCGGCCAACAACGCCAAGCTGCTGGACGCCCTCAAGGACGTGCCGGATGCGCTGCGCGGCGCACAGTTCGTCTGCGTGCTGGCCCTGGTTCGGCATGCCGATGACCCGCTGCCGATCCTCTGCGAAGGCCTGTGGCACGGGCGCATCCTGCACGCGGCCAGCGGCGAGCACGGGTTTGGCTATGACCCCCTGTTCTGGGTGCCGGAGCGTAATGTTTCCAGCGCCGAACTGAGCCCCGCCGACAAGAACCAGATCAGCCACCGCGCCCGCGCAATGGATTTGCTGCGCCAACGCCTGGGCCTGAAATGACCCAGAACACCTCTGCGCAGCCACTGATCCACGGTGGCGCGCAAACACCACGGGCGGCCCTGCCCCACCTGCCGCCCCTGGCGCTGTATATCCACATCCCGTGGTGCGTACGCAAATGCCCGTATTGCGACTTCAACTCCCATACCGCCAGCGCAATGCTGCCGGAAGAAGAGTATGTCGACGCGTTACTGGCCGACCTTGATCAGGACCTGCATGCCGTTTATGGCAGGGAACTGAGTTCGATCTTCTTCGGCGGCGGTACGCCGAGCCTGTTCAGCGCCGCCGCGCTGGGCCGCCTGCTCAAGGGCGTGGAAGCACGCATCCCGTTCGCCAGCGATATCGAGATCACCCTGGAAGCCAACCCCGGCACCTTCGAACAAGAGAAGTTCGTGGCCTACCGCAAGCTGGGGATCAACCGGCTGTCGATCGGCATCCAGAGCTTCCAGCAGGAAAAGCTCGAGGCGCTCGGGCGCATCCACAATGGCGATGAAGCCGTGCGCGCTGCCGGCATGGCGCGCCAGGCCGGGTTTGATAACTTCAACCTGGACCTGATGCACGGGCTGCCCGATCAGTCCCTGGACGACGCCTTGAGCGACTTGCGCCAGGCCATCGCACTGAAGCCGACGCACTTGTCCTGGTACCAGCTGACCCTGGAACCCAACACCGTGTTCTGGAACCAGCCGCCCGCGCTGCCGGAAGACGACACGCTGTGGGACATCCAGGAAGCCGGCCAGGCGCTGCTGGCCGAACACGGTTACGCGCAATATGAGGTCTCGGCCTATGCCCAACCAGGTCGCCCGGCGCGGCACAACCTGAACTACTGGAGCTTCGGCGACTTTATCGGTATCGGTGCCGGCGCCCACGGCAAGCTCAGCCACCCGGACGGGCGCATTGTGCGCACCTGGAAGACCCGTGCGCCGAAGGACTACCTCAACCCGGCCAAAAGCTTCCAGGCCGGAGCGAAAGAACTGACCAATGAGGAGCTGCCGTTCGAGTTCCTGATGAACGCCCTGCGCCTGACTGAAGGTGTCGACGCCAAGCTCTACGCCGAACGCACCGGCCTTGCGCTGGCGAGCCTGGACGCCGCGCGCCGCGAGGCAGAACAAAGTGGCTTAATGCAGGTCGAACCGTCACGCCTGGCGGCCACTGACCGCGGGCAACTCTTTCTCAATGACCTGTTGCAGAAGTTTTTGAGCTGATCGCTCTAAGGAAATCGAATGGATCTGGTACTCGACCTGCTCGCCACCGTATCCCGCTGGAGCCGTAGCAACCTGTCGGAAATCTCCCTGGCCCTGGTCGGCTGTTTGCTGGTGTTGTTTGGCGCCGATATCAAAGGCTGGGTCGAAGCGCGCCTGGGCAGCATCGCCGGAGCGTTGCGCGTGCCGTTGATGGCCCTGGTGTGCATGATCGGCAGCGGCGCCGCGCTGATCTACGCCACGCCGTGGATCGTGCGGGGGCTGAGCCAGTTCAATAACTACAGCCTCGCACCGGTGCTGGTGGTGGTGCTGGTATTGATTGGCGTAGTTGCAGACCGCCGCTGATTTAGAGCGCACCGCAAAACAACTGTGGGAGCTGGCTTGGCTGCGATGCAGACACCTCGGTGTATCAGTGATACCCAGGTGATGCTATCGCAGGCAAACCAGCTCCCACAGTTGATTGCACTTCAGGTTTCCAGCTGATTAAGCCAGTTTCTCGAACTTCAAATCCCAAACACCATGCCCAAGCCGCTCGCCGCGGCGCTCGAACTTGGTGATCGGCCGCTCGGCCGGGCGTGGCACGCATTTACCGTCTTCGGCCAGGTTGCGGTAGCCAGGGGCGACATTCATCACTTCCAGCATGTATTCAGCATACGGCTCCCAGTCGGTGGCCATGTGCAGGATACCGCCGACTTTCAGCTTGCTGCGCACCAGTTCCGCGAAGGACGCCTGGACGATGCGGCGCTTGTGGTGACGGGCCTTGTGCCATGGATCGGGGAAGAACAGCATCAGGCGATCCAGGCTGTTGTCGGCGATGCAGCGGTTGAGCACTTCGATCGCGTCGCAGTCATACACCCGCAGGTTGGTCAGGCCTTGGGTCAGCACGCCATTGAGCAGCGCGCCGACACCCGGACGGTGTACTTCCACGCCGATGAAATCCTGCTCCGGCGAGGCAGCGGCCATTTCCAGCAGCGAGTGCCCCATGCCGAAACCGATTTCCAGGGAGCGCGGGGCCGAACGGCCGAAGACGTGGTCGTAGTCCACCGGCGCATCGGCCAGCGGCAGGACGAACAGTGGCGTGCCCTGCTCCAGGCCCTTTTGCTGGCCTTCGGTCATGCGCCCGGCACGCATCACAAAACTCTTGATGCGGCGGTGCTTGGACTCGTCACCTTCGTCCACGGTGTTCGGCGTTTCGTTTGATTCAGTCATCAATAGCTCTTACTTGATCAGACCATCCAGCGGCGAAGAGGCGCTGGCGTAGAGTTTTTTCGGCATGCGACCGGCGAGGTAGGCCAGGCGGCCCGCGACGATGGCGTGGTTCATGGCTTCGGCCATCATGATCGGCTGCTGGGCGTGAGCGATGGCCGAGTTCATCAGCACCGCGTCGCAGCCCAGCTCCATGGCGATGGTGGCGTCGGAGGCAGTGCCCACGCCCGCATCCACCAGCACGGGGATCTTGGCTTCTTCGAGAATGATCTGCAGGTTGTACGGGTTGCAGATGCCCAAGCCGGAACCGATCAGGCCGGCCAGCGGCATCACGGCGATACAGCCGATTTCTGCCAGTTGGCGCGCGATGATCGGGTCATCGCTGGTGTAGACCATCACGTCGAAGCCTTCCTTGACCAGCGTTTCGGCGGCCTTGAGGGTTTCGATCACATTGGGAAACAGGGTTTTCTGGTCGGCCAGCACTTCCAGCTTCACCAGGTTGTGGCCATCGAGCAGCTCACGGGCCAGGCGGCATGTGCGCACAGCCTCGATGGCGTCGTAGCAACCGGCGGTGTTGGGCAAGAAGGTGTAGCGATCCGGCGACAGCACTTCGAGCAGGTTTGGCTCGCCTTCGATCTGGCCGAGGTTGGTGCGGCGCACGGCGAAGGTGACGATCTCGGCACCCGAGGCTTCGATGGCCAGGCGGGTTTCTTCCATGTCGCGGTACTTGCCGGTGCCGACCAGCAGGCGGGACTGGTAGGTACGACCGGCCAGGACGAAGGGCTTGTCGCTACGAACGATGCTCATGGGAAATCCTCTGTGTGGGTGAGGTTCTGCAGAATACGCGGTGGCGCACAGGCGCCGGACGGGCTAGCCGCCGCCGATGGCGTGGACCACTTCGACCTGGTCACCTTCGGTGAGCAAGGTCTCGGCGTGCTGGCTACGCGGGACGATATCCAGGTTGAGCTCCACTGCGACGCGACGCCCGGTCAGGTCCAGACGGGTCAGCAGGGCCGCAACGGTTTCACCGTCGGGCAGTTCAAAGGATTCGCCGTTCAACTGAATGCGCATGCCACGGGCCGCCATCGTTTTTAGGGGCCAGCATTCTAGCCCGATTGGGACCCAAAGGTCAGCTCCAAGCGTCAAGCGGTCAGCTGCAAGCGCCAGGCAGCGAGGCCAAGGAAAAACCAGCCGAGCAGAAACGCCAACCCGCCGAACGGGGTAATGATCCCCAGTTTGCTGATGCCGGTCAGGGTCAGCACATACAGGCTGCCGGAGAACAACAGGATGCCGACGGCAAACGAGATGCCCGCCCAGCCGACCAACCGGCCAGGAATATGTGCGGCCAGCAGCGCCACGCCAAACAGTGCCAGGGTGTGTACCAGCTGATAGGTCACGCCGGTATGGAAGATCGCCAGGTAGTCGGCGCTCAGGCGGTTTTTCAGGCCATGGGCGGCGAAGGCGCCGAGGGCAACACCGGTGAAGCCGAAAAAAGCAGCCAACATCAGAAAACCACGCAGCATGAGGAACTCCAGTCAGACTCAAAGGGCCGGGTCTGTATAATGGCCCGCTCAACGGGTTCGGCCAAGCCATCTCTATGCTGCGTCTCCTCTTCAATCGTTTTCTCAAAGTCGTGAAATGGTTCGCCATCGGCAGTGTCTTGCTGGTGCTGCTGTTTCGTGTTGTCCCGCCCCCCTTCACCGCGTTGATGGTGGAGCGCAAGGTCGAATCCTGGTTCGACGGTGAGCCGATTGACCTGCAACGTACCTGGGTGCCGTGGGACCAGATCTCCGATGACCTGAAAGTGGCGGTGATGGCCGGTGAAGACCAGCGTTTCCCGCAACACTGGGGCTTTGATTTCGGCGCGATCCAGGCAGCGATCCTGCACAACGAGCGCGGTGGTTCGATCCGTGGCGCCAGTACGCTGAGCCAGCAGGTCTCGAAAAACCTGTTCCTGTGGGCCGGCCGCAGTTATCTGCGCAAGGGCCTGGAGGCCTGGTTTACCGGGTTGATCGAGGTGCTTTGGCCCAAACAGCGGATTCTTGAGGTGTACCTCAATAGCGTGGAATGGGATGAAGGCGTGTTTGGCGCCGAGGCTGCCGCGCGGCATCACTTTGGGGTGAGTGCCAAGGCACTCTCCCGTCAGCAGGCCAGCTACCTGGCGGCGGTGCTGCCCAACCCCCGGGTGTGGAGTGCCAGCCATCCGACCGCCTATGTGGCGCGGCGAGCCGCGTGGATTCGCCAGCAGATGAGCCAGTTGGGTGGGGATGGTTACTTGGTGGAGTTGAATAACTCCCGCAAGGCGCCGTGGTCCGACTGAGACCCTACCAGGGATTGCGTGAGCCTCTGGGTTTTGCGCACAAACAAAAATGCCCCGATCTTTCGATCGGGGCATTTTTTTGGCTTTTCGCAGCGTTTTAAGCGGCGATCGACAACTTCAGCTTGTTCATCGCGCTTTTCTCCAGCTGACGAATCCGCTCGGCCGACACGTTGTACTTCTGCGCCAGGTCGTGCAGCGTGGCTTTTTCTTCCGCCAGCCAGCGCTGGTAGAGGATGTCACGGCTGCGGTCGTCCAGCACTTCCAGCGCTTCGTGCAGGTTGTGGTTGGAGTTGTCACTCCAGTCGGCGTCTTCCAGTTGACGCGCCGGATCGTACCGGTGGTCTTCCAGGTAATTGGCCGGCGACTGGAAAGCACTGTCGTCGTCCGCTTCGGCGGCCGGGTCGAACGCCATGTCATGGCCAGTCAGGCGGCTTTCCATCTCGCGCACTTCACGCGGCTCCACGCCGAGGCTTTCAGCCACGCGGTGGACTTCCTCGTTGTTCAGCCACGCCAGGCGTTTCTTCTGGCTGCGCAGGTTGAAGAACAGCTTGCGCTGGGCCTTGGTGGTCGCGACTTTCACGATGCGCCAGTTGCGCAGGATGAACTCGTGAATTTCCGCCTTGATCCAGTGCACAGCAAACGACACCAGGCGCACACCCATCTCCGGGTTGAAGCGCTTTACAGCCTTCATCAGGCCGACGTTGCCTTCCTGGATCAGGTCAGCCTGGGCCAGGCCGTAGCCGCTATAGCTACGGGCGATATGTACGACAAAACGCAGGTGGGCGAGCACCATCTGCCGAGCCGCCCCCAAATCCTGCTCATAGTAGAGACTCTCGGCCAGTTCACGCTCCTGCTCCGGTGTCAGCAATGGAATGCTGTTCACCGTGTGCACATAGGCCTCCAGGTTCGCACCCGGGACCAAAGCATAAGCAGGTTGCAAAGAAGTGGTCATACGAAAAAACCTCCGACTCACATAACTCGTGCAGTTCAGCACTGCGAAAATTGACCGGGAACCGTAGGACAAGTTCCCTAAACCACTGATACGGTCAATACAAACGAAACCACATTACCTTGACATTAACTACTTCGGCGCCAACTCACGTAAATGCCGTGCGACCGCAATCCAAGCACCGATATACCCCAACAGGACCGCGCCAAGCAAGAGCGACAGACCATCGGCCACTGGCACGCCGGCCAGGGCAAAATCACTGCCGTACAAGCCGGCAAGCCCGACTACCGCGTCGTTCAGCCAGTTCAAGCCAAACGCCAGCACGCCCCAGGACAAAATCCCGGCACCGAAGCCATAAAGCGCGCCCATGTACAGAAAAGGCCGACGCACATAGCTGTCCGTGCCGCCGACCAGTTTAATCACTTCTATCTCGGTGCGACGGTTTTCAATATGAAGACGAATGGTATTACCTATCACCAAAAGTAATGCAGACACCAACAACACCGTCAGGCCGAACACAAACCGGTCACCCAGCTTGAGAATTGCCGCCAGCCGCTCAACCCAGACTAGATCAAGTTGCGCCTGTTGTACCTTGGGCAGCTCTGCGAGTTTTTGTCGCAGGGCTTCCAGCGCCGGCTTGTCGACTTCATTCGGCGTCACCAGCACCACGCCCGGCAGTGGGTTCTGCGGCAGCTCCTTCAGCGCCTCGCCCAGGCCGGATTGCTGCTGGAACTCCTCGAGGGCCTGGTCGCGGCTGATGTACTCGGCATCGGCCACACCCGGCAGGTTCTTGATGTCATCGCGCAGGGTCTCGCCGTCTTTGGCGCTCGCATCCAGGTTCAGGTACAGCGAAATCTGCGCCGCACGCTGCCAGGAGCCGCCCAGGCGCTCGACATTATTGAGCAGCAGCGAGAGGCCCATCGGCAGGCTCAGGGCCACAGCCATCACCAGGCAGGTGAAAAAGCTGCCGATCGGTTGCTTGCCCAGGCGACGCAGGCTGTCCAGCAGGCTGGCGCGGTGGCTTTCGATCCAGGCGCGCAGCAAGGTGCTGAAGTCAGGACCGTCGTCTTCGTCGTGTTTTTTCTTTTTCGGCTGCGGATCGGCCGGTTTCGGCGCCACGCGTTCGGACACCTTGGGGCTGCGAGTAGCACTCATACGCCAGCCTCCCCGTCACCGATCAGGCGGCCGCGCTGCAGGGTCAGCATGCGATGGCGCATACGCGCGATCAGGGCCAGGTCGTGACTGGCGATCAGCACGCTGGTGCCCAGGCGGTTGATGTCTTCGAACACCCCCATGATCTCGGCCGCCAGGCGCGGGTCGAGGTTACCGGTCGGTTCGTCCGCCAGCAGCAAGGCCGGACGGTGGACGATAGCGCGGGCAATGCCGACGCGCTGTTGCTGGCCGGTGGACAGGTCGCCGGGGTAGAGGTCGGTCTTGTCCGACAGCGCCACGCGCTCCAGGGCCGAATCCACGCGTTTGACGATCTCGGCCTTGGACAGCCCGAGGATCTGCAGCGGCAAGGCAATGTTGTTGAACACCGTGCGATCGAACAGCAACTGGTGGTTCTGGAACACTACGCCGATCTGGCGGCGCAGGAACGGAATCTGTGCATTGCTGATGGTGGCCAGGTCCTGGCCGGCCAGCAGCAGTTTGCCGGTGGTCGGGCGTTCCATCGCCAGCAGCAGGCGCAACAGGGTACTTTTGCCGGCGCCAGAGTGGCCGGTGACAAACAAGAACTCGCCCCGCCGTACTCGAAAGCTCAGCTCATGCAAGCCGACATGCCCGTTGGCATAGCGTTTACCGACCTGTTCGAATCGAATCATGAACGCTCCCGCTCGGCAAACAGTGCCTGTACAAAGGGTTCGGCTTCAAAAGTGCGCAGGTCGTCGATACCTTCGCCGACGCCGATATAACGAATCGGCAACCCGAACTGTTTGGCCAGGGCGAAAATCACACCGCCCTTGGCCGTGCCGTCGAGCTTAGTCAATGCCAGGCCGGTCAGTTGCACCGTCTGGTTGAATTGTTTGGCCTGGCTGATGGCGTTCTGGCCCGTACCGGCATCGAGCACCAGCAGCACTTCGTGCGGCGCGTCGGCGTCGAGCTTGCCGATCACGCGGCGGACTTTCTTCAGCTCTTCCATCAAATTGTCTTTGGTGTGCAGGCGACCGGCGGTATCCGCGATCAGCACATCGATGTTACGGGCCTTGGCGGCTTGCACGGCGTCGAAGATCACCGAGGCGGAATCGGCGCCGGTGTGCTGGGCGATGACCGGGATCTTGTTGCGCTCACCCCACACCTGCAACTGCTCCACGGCAGCGGCACGGAAGGTGTCGCCGGCAGCGAGCATGACTTTCTTGCCTTCCGACTGCAGCTTCTTCGCCAGCTTGCCAATGGTGGTGGTCTTGCCGGCGCCGTTGACACCGACCACCAGGATCACGAACGGCTTGTTCGGCGTGATCACCAGCGGCGCTTCCACCGGCTTGAGCATCGCCGCCAGCTCGGCCTGCAGGGATTTGTAGAGGGCATCGGCGTCGGTCAGCTGCTTGCGCGCGACCTTCTGGGTCAGGCTCTGGATGATCACCGCGGTGGCTTCGACGCCCACGTCGGCGGTCAGCAGGCGGGTTTCGATGTCTTCCAGCAGCTCGTCATCAATGACCTTCTTGCCCAGGAACAGGCTGGCCATGCCTTCGCCGATGCTGGCGCTGGTCTTGCTCAGGCCTTGCTTGAGGCGGGCGAAGAAACCGGTCTTGCTGGTTTCGACAGGCGCGGCAGGCGCTTCGATGACGGCAGGGGCGGCAAACACTGGCTCGACCACCACCGGTGCCGGTGCTGGCGCTTCAACGACAACCGGCTGCGGCTCAATGACCACCGGAATCGGCGGCGCCACATGTTCGGCCTGTACATCTTCAACCAGTGCCACGGGCTCTTCGGCCACCGGCAATTGCGGCCATGGCTTGTGCTCGGGCTCTGGTTGCGGCTCTGGCTCTGGCTCAACCTCGGCCAGCGGCTGCAGCACCGGCTCGGCCATCGGCAATACCACCGGCGCCGGCGCTTCGGCAACCGGTTCGGCTTCTACTATAGGGTCCGGGATCGGTTCGGCTGGAACCTGCGGCTGTTCGGCGACGGGGGTTTCCTGCGGCTTTTTGCGCAGCCATCCGAACAGGCCTTTCTTCTCGCCAGCCGCAGCTGGGGTCTTCTTGTCGTCGTTGGAACCAAACATGGAGACGGCTATCTCAAGGTAGCGACGCGCCTGGGGGGGCGTCGGTAAATAAAATTCGATGCGTAACAGACTGTTTTTTAGCCAGCTCGTTCATGCGCAACATTTCGTAAGGCCTAAAACGGCCTCAACACGACTGCCGCAGTGGCCGTCCTTAAATCCGATCAGTATCCTAGCACCTCCTCGCCCGCCGACGCTAAGACCAAGCGGGCAGCCCAACAGGTTTAAAAACGAATGAATGCTCTAGCCCGCCACGCCGCAGGCCTGCTGTTCAGCACAGTTTGTCTGCCTCTCTCAGCCCTGGCTGCCGACCCACAACCCACCCACGAATTCACCCTGGATAACGGCCTCAAGGTGGTCGTGCGCGAAGACCATCGCGCGCCGGTGGTGGTTTCCCAGGTCTGGTACAAGGTCGGTTCGAGCTACGAAACCCCGGGCCAGACCGGTTTGTCCCACGCCCTGGAGCACATGATGTTCAAGGGTAGCGCCAAGGTCGGCCCCGGCGAAGCGTCGCTGATCCTGCGCGACCTGGGCGCCGAAGAAAACGCCTTCACCAGCGATGACTACACCGCCTACTACCAAGTGCTGGCCCGTGACCGCCTGGGTGTTGCCTTCGAGCTCGAAGCCGACCGCATGGCCAGCCTGCGCCTGCCGGCCGACGAGTTCAGCCGCGAAATCGAGGTGATCAAGGAAGAGCGCCGCCTGCGCACCGACGACAATCCGATGTCCAAGGCCTACGAGCGCTTCAAGGCCATGGCCTACCCCGCCAGCGGCTACCACACGCCGACCATCGGCTGGATGGCCGACCTGGACCGCATGAAGGTCGAAGAGCTGCGCCACTGGTACCAATCCTGGTATGTGCCGAACAACGCCACCCTGGTGGTGGTCGGCGACGTGACCCCGGACGAGGTGAAAAACCTGGCCCAGCGTTACTTCGGCCCGATTCCCAAGCGCGACGTGCCACCCGCCAAGATCCCGATGGAGCTGGCCGAGCCTGGCGAGCGCCTGCTGACGATGCGTGTGCAGACCCAACTGCCGAGCGTGATCCTCGGTTTCAACGTCCCGGGCCTGGCCACCGCCGAAGACAAGCGCTCGGTACAAGCCCTGCGCCTGATCTCGGCCCTGCTGGACGGCGGCTACAGCGCGCGTATTTCGGAGCGACTGGAGCGCGGTGAGGAGCTGGTCTCCGCCGCATCCACCAGCTACGACGCCTACACCCGTGGCGACAGCCTGTTCACCCTGACCGCCACGCCGAACCAGCAGAAGAAAAAGACCGTCGCCCAAGCCGAAGCGGGCCTGTGGCGCCTGCTGGAAGAATTGAAGTCCAAACCGCCGACCGCCGAAGAACTGGAGCGCATCCGCGCCCAAGTGATCGCCGGCGTGGTCTATCAGCGCGATTCCATCACCAGCCAGGCCACAGCCATCGGCTCGCTGGAAACCGTGGGGCTGTCCTGGAAGCTCATGGACACCGAACTGGCCGACCTGCAAAGCGTGACCCCGGAAGATATCCAGAAAGCCGCGCGTACCTATTTCACCCGCGAACGTCTGAGCGTCGCCCATGTTATGCCTGAGGAGACCGCTCATGAGTGATCGCAAAAGCAGCCGCCTGGTCCTGCCGGGCTTGATCGTCGTCACCTTGATCGCGGCAAGTGCCGTGTATTTCCTGCGCCCGAGCGACTCGATGGCCAGCCAGGCGCTGGACACGGCGCAATCGGCCAACACGCTGCAATCGCTGGCGGAGCTGGACGGCAAGGCGCCGACCAACCGCAAGCTCGACGTGCAGACCTGGACCACCGCCGAAGGCGCCAAGGTGCTGTTCGTGGAAGCCCATGAACTGCCGATGTTCGACATGCGCATCCTGTTCGCCGCCGGCAGCAGCCAGGACGGCAACACCCCAGGCGTGGCACTGCTGACCAACGCCATGCTCAACGAAGGCGTGCCGGGCAAGGACGTCAGCCAGATCGCCAGCGGTTTTGAAGGCCTGGGCGCCGACTTCGGCAATGGCGCTTATCGCGACATGGCTCTGGTATCCCTGCGCAGCCTCAGCGACAGCGATAAACGCGACGCCGCCCTGGCACTGTTCGACCAGGTGATCGGCAAGCCGACCTTCCCTGCCGACTCTCTTGTGCGGATCAAGAACCAGATTCTCGCCGGCTTCGAGTACCAGAAGCAGAACCCCGCCAAGCTGGCCAGCCTGGAGCTGTTCAAGCGCCTGTATGGCGACCACCCGTACGCGCACCCGAGCGAAGGCACGCCGCAAAGCATCCCGAAGATTACCCTCGCGCAGTTGCAGGCGTTCCACGCCAAGGCTTATGCAGCAGGTAATGCGGTGATCGCCGTGGTCGGCGACCTGACCCGCGCCGAAGCCGAAGCCATGACGGCCAAGGTCTCGGCGTCGTTGCCCAAGGGCCCGGCGCTGGCCAAGATTGCCCAGCCGACCGAACCCAAGGCGGGCCTGAGCCATATCGAGTTCCCGTCCAAGCAGACGCACTTGCTGTTCGCCCAACTGGGCATCGACCGCGCCGATCCGGACTACGCAGCCCTGTCCCTGGGCAACCAGATCCTCGGCGGCGGCGGTTTCGGCACGCGCTTGATGAGCGAAGTGCGCGAGAAGCGCGGCCTGACCTACGGCGTGTACTCCGGTTTCTCGCCGATGCAGGTGCGCGGCCCGTTCATGATCAACCTGCAGACCCGCGCCGAAATGAGCGGTGGCACCCTGCGCCTGGTCGAGGACGTGCTGGCCGACTACCTCAAGACCGGCCCGACACAGAAGGAACTGGACGACGCCAAGCGTGAGCTGGCCGGCAGCTTCCCATTGTCCACCGCCAGCAACGCGGACATCGTCGGGCAACTGGGCGCGATGGGTTTCTACAACCTGCCGCTGAGCTATCTTGAAGATTTCATGAAACAATCACAGGCCCTGACCGTAGAGCAGGTCAAGGCTGCCATGAACAAACACTTGAGCGCCGACAAGATGGTCATCGTGACCGCCGGCCCGACGATTGCGCAAAAGCCACTACCGCCCCCCACTGACAAACCCGCCGAGCAGCCGCTCGGGGTTCCGGAGCATTAATGGCCAGTTCATCTCGCCCGAAAAAACCTGTCCACAACGTGCATAACGGTGTGGGCCAACTACGCATCATTGGTGGCGAATGGGGCAGCCGCAAGCTGAGCTTCCCCGACGTCGTCGGCCTGCGCCCCACGCCTGACCGCGTGCGTGAAACCCTGTTCAACTGGCTCGCGCCGTATATCGGCGGGGCCAAAGTGCTGGATCCGTTTGCCGGCAGCGGCGCATTGTTCCTCGAGGCGCTGTCCCGTGGCGCAGCCCAGGCCCAGGCGCTGGATGCAAGCAATGTGGCGGTGTCCAGCCTCAAGGAACACCTCGGCACCCTGCGCTGCACCAACGGCCAGGTGCAAACCGCCGACGCGCTGCGCTATCTGGAAACCCAGCCGGCAAGCGAATACGACGTGGTATTCCTCGACCCACCGTTCAACCAGAACCTGTTGCCCGCCGTGTGCACCTTGCTCGAAGAGCGCCAATGGCTGGCAGCGGATGCGTGGATCTACACTGAAAGCGAGACCGCGCCATCGACCCTCGGCTTGCCTGGCGCCTGGCGCCTGCACCGCGAGCAGAAGTCCGGTCGAGTGTATTACGCGTTGTGGCATCGGTTGGTCGACAGCGTCGCTTAATCTGTGGTGAGCGGGCTTGCTGTGGTGAGCAAGCTTGTTGTGGTGAGCTGGCTTGCCCCGCGTCGGGCTGCGCAGCAGCCCCATAACCGCGACGGTGCTCCAACTGAATTAATGCGGCGTTCTTGATGGGGCTGCTTCGCACCCCGACGCGGGTGCAAGCCCGCTCGCCACAGACTGAGAGTTTCATGACACCGTCCTCCGAACTGTTCACCCCCGCCTTCGGCCTCGGCAACCCTCACCTGCAAACCCTGTGGGGGCCGCTGTGGCGCCCCACTACCCATATCGAACGCCAGCGCGAACGCCTGTGGCTGGAAGACGGCGATTTTCTGGACCTCGACTGGCATGGTCCGCATGACGCGCAGGCGCCATTGGTGCTGGTGCTGCATGGGCTGACCGGCTCATCCAATTCCCCCTATGTGGCCGGCCTGCAAAAAGTCCTCGCGGCTCAAGGCTGGGCCAGTGCCGCCTTGAACTGGCGCGGCTGTTCCGGCGAGCCAAACCTGTTGGCACGCAGCTATCACTCGGGCGCCAGCGAGGATCTGGCCGCGGCGATTGCCCACCTGCGCGCGAAACGGCCGTTGGCGCCGTTGTATGCAGTGGGTTATTCGCTGGGGGGCAATGTGCTGCTCAAACACTTGGGCGAAACCGGTGAAGCCTCCGGTTTGCACGGCGCGGCGGCGGTGTCGGTGCCGTTTCGGCTGGACCAGTGTGCGGACCGTATCGGGCTGGGTTTCTCGCGGGTTTATCAAAAGCACTTCATGCGTGAAATGCTCGCGTATATCCGCGTCAAGCAAAGCCGTTTTTTACAGGATGGCCGGGCAGACGGGCTGAAAACCCTGGAAGCCCTCGGCTCACTGGAGAAGATGCGCACGTTCTGGGACTTCGACGGGCGGGTCACCGCGCCACTGCACGGTTTCCTGAGTGCCGAGGACTACTACCGCCGCGCGTCGAGCCGCTACTACTTAGGAGCGATCCGCACCCCGACGCTGATTATCCAGGCGGCCGATGATCCGTTTGTATTCGCCCATAGCCTGCCCGAGGCCAGCGAGTTATCGGAGTGCACCGAGTTTGAGCTGACGGCAAAGGGTGGGCATGTCGGGTTCGTCGACGGCTCGCTGAAGCGCCCGGGTTATTACCTCGAACGCCGAATCCCTCAGTGGCTACTGGCACAACACGGCTGAGCCAGCGCCCACACTCGATGCGGTTCACACCGCAACCGACTCAGTCGCCGGTAGCAATTTCACGCTGCGGATCGGTAATCCACTCACTCCACGACCCCGCATACAACTTGCCCAACGGGTAACCCGCCAGACTCAGGGCGAACAGGTTGTGGCACGCCGTCACCCCTGAACCACAATACGCCACCAACTCCTCCGGTGAACGCCCCTGCAATTGAGCGGCGAAACGCTGCTTGAGCTGGTCGGCTGGCAGGAAACGGCCATCACTGCCAAGGTTTTCGGTGAACGCCGCACACTGCGCGCCGGGGATGTGCCCGGCGATCGGATCGATGGGTTCCACGTCACCGCGAAAACGTGGCTGGGCGCGGGCATCGATCAAGGTCAGGCCCGGTTGGCCCAGGCGTTTTTGCAGGTGTTCGGCATCCAGCACCAGGCGGTTGTCCGGCGTCCCGGCGAAGGTACCCGGCTCGACCACCGGCGCGTCCAGGCTCAGCGGGAAACCGGCGGCGTGCCAGGCCTTGAGGCCGCCGTCCAGGATAAACACGCCGTCACGTTTGCTCAGCCAGGCCAGCAACCACCAGGCGCGGGCAGCAAAGGCGCCGGGGCCGTCGTCATACAGCACGACATCGGTGTCGGCGTTAATACCCCAGGCGCGCAATTGCCGGGCAAAGGTGTCCGCCACCGGCAACGGATGACGACCGGTCACGCCCTTGGTCACCGGGCCGCTGAGATGGCGCTCGAGGTCGGCGTACTGCGCGCCCTCAATATGCCCTTCGGCATAGCTGCACAGCCCGTAGTCCGGGTCTTCCAAGGCAAAACGGCAATCCAGGATCACCAGCCCGGTCGACTTCTGGCGCTCGGCCAATTGCTGGGGGCTGATCAGTTGGGCAAGCGGCATGACGGACTCCTGTGAACAGATTCGGGAAAGGTCCTACTTCACTTCTTCCAGTGCCTGATTCAACGGCACGTAAAACTCTTTGAACAGGGCATCGACCGCGTCTTTCGCCTGGGGCGTGACGAACCCGGCCTCCAGCACCAGCACCTGGTAGACCCCGCGCTTGATGGCTTCGGCGCTCAAATGGGCGGAGTTTTCATTGGTGGTGCACAAGAACCGCACCCACGAGGTGAGGATGATCCACGCATTGAGGGTCAGGGCCTCGGTCTGCACCGGGTCCATGTTGAGGATGCCGGCATCGACAAACCCTTGGTAAATGGCGTTGCCCTGGATCAGACAGCGCTGGGAAAACCGTCGGTAGCCAGTCGCCAGTTCCGGGTCGCTTTCCAGCAAGTGCTCGAGGTCGCGGTGCAGGAAGCGGTAGCGCCACATGCCGGCCAGCACGGCCTGCAGGTAAAAGCGCTTGTCTTCGACGGTCACGGCGCGACCTTGGGGCGGGCGCAGAAAACTGTCCACCAACGCTTCGTACTCACGAAACAACACGGCGATGATCGCCTGCTTGTTGGGGAAGTGGTAGTACAGGTTGCCCGGCGAAATTTCCATATGGGCGGCAATATGATTGGTGCTCACACTGCGCTCGCCCTGCTGGTTAAAAAGCTCCAGGCTGGTTTGCACAATGCGCTCGCTGGTCTTTACTCGTGGTGCCATAGGGGATCAGCTTCTAAACACGTGATGGGGCATCTTACGGCCTATCCTTGCCAGGATAAATCTGCATGTTGCTGCAATGTTATTTGACAATTTAGAGCAATGACTCTAAAAATCCACGCAGACCTATAACAATCGGGAACTGCGCCATGTCTGCCAACATTGCCTATCTGCAAGATTCCCAGGCGCTGGATCATCTCCAGGACCTGTTCGACGCGCAACGCCGGGCCTATGCCGCCAACCCGATGCCGCCGGCGGCGCAGCGCCAGCAATGGCTCAAGGCTCTGCGTGATGTGCTGAGCGACGAACGCCAGGCGTTGATCGACGCGATCAGCCAGGACTTCAGCCACCGCAGTGCAGACGAAACCCTGTTCGCCGAATTGATGCCCAGCCTGCATGGCATTCACTACGCCAGCAAACACCTCAAGGGCTGGATGAAACCTTCCCGTCGCGCTGTAGGCATTGCCTTCCAGCCGGCTTCAGCCAAGGTGATCTACCAACCGCTGGGCGTGGTCGGGGTGATCGTGCCCTGGAACTACCCGCTGTACCTGGCTATTGGCCCCCTGGTCGGGGCGTTGGCCGCCGGAAACCGGGTGATGCTCAAGCTCAGCGAGTCCACACCGGCCACCGGCGAGTTGCTCAAGGCGCTGCTGGCGAAGATTTTCCCCGAGGACCTGGCGTGCGTAGTGCTCGGCGAAGCCGAAGTGGGCATGGCGTTTTCCAAGCTGCGTTTCGATCACCTGCTGTTTACCGGCGCCACCAGCATCGGCAAGCATGTGATGCGCGCCGCGGCCGAACACCTCACGCCGGTGACCCTGGAATTGGGCGGCAAGTCGCCGGCCATCGTGTCTGCCGATGTGCCACTCAAGGATGCCGCCGAACGAATCGCCTTCGGCAAGGCCTTGAATGCCGGGCAAACCTGCGTGGCGCCGGACTACGTGCTGGTTCCGGAAGATCGCGTTGAAGGTTTCGTCGAGGCTTACAGCAAGGCCGTCCGCGGGTTTTATCCGACGCTAACCGATAACCCGGACTACACCGCCATCATCAATGAGCGGCAACTGGCCCGACTGAATGCCTACATCAAGGACGCCACCGACAAGGGCGCCACGCTGGTCCCCTTGTACGACCAGGGCCAGGCCCGGCGCATGGCCCACAGCCTGTTGCTGAATGTCAGCGATGACATGACCGTGATGCAGGACGAGATCTTCGGCCCGGTGCTGCCGATCGTGCCGTATCGAGGCCTCGACCAGGCGTTTGCCTACATCAACGAAAGGCCTCGCCCACTGGCCCTGTATTACTTCGGCTACAACAAGGGCGAGCAGAATCGCGTACTCCACGAGACTCATTCCGGCGGCGTGTGCCTGAACGACACCCTGCTGCACGTGGCCCAGGATGACATGCCCTTTGGCGGCATCGGCCCCTCGGGCATGGGCCACTACCACGGCCACGAAGGCTTCCTCACGTTCAGCAAAGCCAAGGGCGTGCTGGTGAAACAGCGCCTGAATGCGGCCAAGTTGATCTACCCGCCGTACGGCAAAGCCATCCAGAAGTTGATCCAGAAGCTGTTCGTTCGCTGATTCCGCCACTCTCGGGATAACAATAACAATGAACCCTAGCCTGACTGATTCACCCGCGCTGTCGCGGCGCGGCGTATTGAAAATCGGCTTGTGCGCCAGTGCTTTCCTGGCCACGGCCGGGCTCGGCGCCAGCCTCAGCGGCTGCTCCAGCAGCACCCCGGCCAGCGGCTTTGCCATGCTGCGCAGCAGTGACCTGCCGTTTTTGCGCGCGGTAATCCCGGTGTTGCTCGAAGGCGCGGCGAGCGCCCAAGAGGTGGTCGCCGGGATTGAAGACACCCTGAAAAAACTCGACTACAGCCTGCAGCACCTGTCACCGGAAATGTTCAAGCTCACCCAGCAACTGTTCGACGTATTGGGCATGGGCATCACCCGTGGCCCATTGACCGGCATCTGGGGCAGCTGGGAAAACGCCAGCGCGGAGCAGATCCGCAACTTCCTGCACCGCTGGGAAAACAGCTATCTCAACCTGCTGCGCATGGGCCAGGGCTCGCTGCTCAAGCTGGTAATCATGTCGTGGTACTTCCGCCCGCAGTCCTGGGCGCATTGCGGCTATCCGGGCCCGCCCAAGGTCTAGCCCTGGCTGATAACCCGCTCCAATGTGGGAGCTGTACCCGCAGGCAGGCCGCTTTCGCAGGCAAGCCAGCTCCCACACTGACTGCAACTTCGTATAACAATAAGAGTGCCTGTCTATGCCCGTACCCGATCTGTTCCGCGACGGCCTGGCCCGTGGCTGGAAAACCCATAATGGCGCCGCCCTCGACACCGACCTGATCCTGGAGGCCGACGTAGCGATCATCGGCAGCGGTGCCGGTGGTGGCACCACCGCCGAGATCCTCAGCGCCGCCGGCTACAAGGTGTTGCTGATCGAAGAAGGCCCGCTCAAGACCAGCAGCGACTTCAAGCTGCTCGAGGACGAGGCCTACACCAGCCTGTACCAGGAAGGCATCGGCCGCATGAGCAAAGATGGCGCGATCACCATCCTGCAGGGCCGCGCGGTGGGCGGGACCACGCTGATCAACTGGACCTCCAGCTTTCGTACGCCGGACGCGACACTTTCCCACTGGGCCAGCGAATATGCGGTGAAGGGCCACAGCAGTGCCGAAATGGCGCCCTGGTTCGAAAAAATGGAGCAACGCCTGGGGATTGCCCCCTGGGCCATGCCACCCAATGCCAACAATGACGTGATCCGCAAAGGCTGCGAAAAGCTCGGCTACAGCTGGCATGTGATCCCCCGCAACGTGCGCGGCTGCTTCAACCTGGGCTATTGCGGCATGGGCTGCCCGGTCAACGCCAAGCAATCGATGCTGGTAACCACCATCCCCTCGACGCTGGAGAAAGGCGGCGAACTGCTGTATCTGGCCCGCGCCGAACGCCTGCTCTACAGCGGCGACCATATCAGCAGCCTGGAATGCGTGGCGATGGATGAACGCTGCGTGGCACCGACCGGCCGCAAAATCACGGTCAAGGCCAAGCATTACGTGCTGGCCGGCGGCGGCATTAACAGCCCCGCCCTGCTGATGCGCTCGGATGCCCCGGACCCGCATTCGCGACTGGGCAAGCGCACCTTCCTGCACCTGGTGAATTTCTCCGCCGGGCTGTTCGAGGAGGTGATCAACCCGTTCTACGGCGCGCCGCAGTCAATCTACTCCGACCATTTTCAATGGCAGGACGGCACCACCGGCAAAATGTCCTACAAGCTTGAGGCGCCGCCGCTGCACCCGGCACTCGCCAGCACCCTGCTCGGCGGCTACGGCACGCAGAACGCCTTGGACATGCAGCAATTGCCCAACACCCACGCGATGCTGGCCTTGCTGCGCGATGGTTTCCACCCCGACAGCCCGGGCGGCAGCGTGGAGTTGCGCGGCGATGGCACCCCAGTGCTCGACTATCAGGTATCGGCGTACGCCTGGGACGGCCTGCGTCGCGCCTTTCACAGCATGGCCGAGATCCAGTTCGCGGCGGGAGCCAAGTCGGTCAAGCCGCTGCACCACGATGCCCGCTACGTGACGAGCTTGGCCGAAGCCCGCACGCTGATCGAAGGGCTGAACCTGGAACTGCACCGCACCTGCCTGGGCAGCGCCCATGTGATGGGCGGTTGTGCCATGGGTGAAGACCCGAAAAATGCGGTGGCCGATAGCCTTGGCCGTCATCACCAATTGCGCAATCTGTCGATCCACGATGGCTCGTTGTTCCCCACCAGCATTGGGGCCAACCCACAATTGTCGGTGTATGGATTGACCGCGCAACTGGCGACAGCCTTGGCCGAACGTCTGAAAACAGCGTGAAAAAACACGCTATTCGCCATGTCTATAGTGCTTTCTTCTGCATAAGTTGACTTGGCCGACCGGGACGGCTGCGATACCATCCGGTTCCCCAACGGACTCCGCCAGGACGACGCGATGAACCGAGTGTTGTACCCAGGTACCTTCGACCCGATTACCAAAGGCCATGGCGATCTGGTCGAACGTGCCTCACGCTTGTTCGACCATGTGATCATCGCGGTCGCGGCCAGCCCCAAGAAAAACCCGCTGTTTCCCCTGGAACAGCGCGTGGAGCTGGCGCGTGAGGTCACCAAGCACCTGCCCAACGTGGAAGTGGTGGGCTTTTCCACATTGCTGGCGCACTTCGCCAAAGAGCAGAACGCCAATGTGTTCCTGCGTGGCCTGCGTGCGGTGTCGGACTTCGAATACGAATTCCAGCTGGCCAACATGAATCGCCAACTGGCACCGGACGTGGAAAGCCTGTTCCTCACGCCGTCGGAACGTTATTCGTTCATTTCCTCGACGTTGGTCCGTGAAATTGCCGCTTTGGGCGGAGATATCACCAAGTTCGTGCACCCGGCCGTGGCCGATGCGCTGACACTGCGTTTCAAGAAGTAATTTCTGTAAGCAGGCTTATTGTGGCGAGCGGGCTTGCCCCGCGTTGGGCTGCGAAGCGGCCCCAATAAAGCCACCGCGTAGTTTCAGCCAGCGCACAGCCGCCTGTTTCAAGGCCGCTTCGCAGCTCACGCGGGGCAAGCCTGCTCGCTACAGGTCAGCATGCCAGTTGGCCGCAGGTCATGTGCACTCGCACTGCGGGCGCCAATGCGGCACAATTGCGCGCATTAGTTTTCAGATGCCTTGGCTGACAGCCCTGGCAGGAGTTTCCATGTCCCTGATCATCACCGACGATTGCATCAACTGCGACGTCTGCGAACCCGAGTGCCCGAACGCTGCGATTTCCCAGGGCGAAGAGATCTACGTGATCGACCCGAACCTGTGCACCCAGTGCGTCGGCCACTACGACGAGCCTCAGTGCCAGCAAGTGTGCCCGGTGGATTGCATTCCGCTGGATGAAGCCCATCCGGAAACGGAAGAGCAGTTGATGGCCAAGTACCGGTTGATTACCGGCAAGGCCTGAGGTTCTTTAGTGCCTGTAAGGGCCTCTTCGCGAGCAAGCCCGCTCCCACAGTTGACCGAGTTCCAAGATGAGAATGCGGTCGAATGGGAGAGCAGGCTTGCTCGCGAAGGCGGCAACTGCCATGACCTGGCAATCAGCTCTGGCACTTGGGACAAAACACACTCGCCCGCTGCCCCAGCACCACATTGCGCAGCTCGGTCCCACAGACCTTGCACGCCTCGCCCCCGCGGCCGTAGACGAACAGCTCCTGCTGGAAATAGCCCGGCTGCCCGTCGCCACCGATAAAGTCCCGCAGCGTAGTGCCACCCCGCTCAATAGCAGCGGCCAGCACGCGCTTGATCTCGATCGCCAGCTTCAAATAACGCGCCCGTGAAATGCCTCCAGCCGCGCGACGCGGATCGATCCCCGCCGCAAACAGCGCCTCGGTCGCGTAGATATTGCCCACCCCCACCACCACCGCGTTGTCCATGATGAACGGCTTCACTGCCATCGACTTGCCGCGGGACAGTTGGAACAAGCGCTCACCATCAAACAGGTCGGTCAACGGCTCCGGCCCCAGGCGAATCAGCAGTTCATGGTTGTGCGGGTCCTGGCTCCAGAGCATCGCGCCAAAGCGCCGGGGGTCGGTGTAGCGCAGGGCCATACCCGATTCCAGCTCGATGTCCACGTGCTCATGCTTGGCTGCCGGCATGCCGACTTCCACCAGCCGCAAGTTGCCCGACATGCCCAGGTGGCTGATCAAGGTGCCGACTTCGGCGTTGATCAACAGGTACTTGGCCCGCCGCTCCACCAGCACGATGCGCTGCCCGGACAGGCGCACATCCAGGTCTTCCGGGATCGGCCAGCGCAGGCGCCGCTCGCGCACTACCACGCGACTGACCCGCTGGCCTTCCAGGTGCGGCGCAATCCCGCGCCGGGTGGTTTCGACTTCTGGTAACTCGGGCATGTGTACCTCTTGAAGGAAGGGTCAGTGCGCGCCCAGTTCGCGGATCGACAACTTCATGCTCTCGAAGTCGTAGTCCGACAGGCCCACGTAGTCCAGCACCATATGCCCGATCGCATTCCACTCATGATCGACCGCCTGGTTGCCCAGCACCCGGTACGAGGAACAGATGTGCTCGGCCATTTTCAGGATCGCCAGCAGGTTTTTCAGCTGAGAGTTGCGCGACGACTCATCGCTGAAAATCGCCAGGGCGTTGTGGTGGTTGGCGATGGCGTCGGTCACATGTTCCGGCAGGCGCCAGGACTTGGCGGTGTAGTAGCCGACCACCGCGTGGTTGGTGTTGAACGCGTTGTTCTCGGTGTCGACCACACGGCAGTCGGGGCCGGCATTGCCATAGGCCTCTTCCAGCACCGCCATGTAGTTGGGGAAGCGCTTGAGCATCAGCGGCACGCCGCAATCGTGGAACAGGCCCAGCGCATAGGCCTCGTCGACGGCTTGCGAGCCGGTGCGCTTGGCGAGTGTCAGGCAGGTCATCGCCACATCCTGGGCGGTGTCCCAGAAGCGGTTGAGGGTGACGATGGTGTCATCGCTCATCTCGCCCTTGATCGACTGCGCGTTGATCAGGTTGATGATCGAACGGCTGCCCAGCAGGTTCACCGCGCGCTGGATCGAGGCGATCTTGTTGCTCAGGCCGTAATACGGCGAGTTGACGATTTTCAGCAACGCACCGGACAGGCCCGGGTCCTGGGAGATCAATCGCGCGATCACTTCCAGGTCCGGGTCGGGCATGTATTGCTCCATCTGCAAATCCACCATGATTTGCGGCTGGGGCGGCACGCTGATGCCTTGCAGGGCCTGTTGGATCTGTTCGGCGGAAAGCTCTTGGGACATAAGTACATACTCTGGGCTAGGCGGGGATTCTAACCTCTAAGCAAAGCTGACCGACACCTCAAAAACCCGAACCGAACCGCGATCAAATGTGGGAGCTGGCTTGCCTGCGATTGCATCACCGCCGTACGTCAGATACACCGCGCCGTCTGCATCGCAGGCAAGCCAGCTCCCACATGAACGGGTGCGCAAAGGGTATACTCCCGCTCTTTTTTCCGGAGCGACGTCATGTCCCTGCCAAGCCTGCGTCTCAAAGCCAACGCCGATCGTCGTTTGCGCAACGGCCACCTGTGGGTCTACAGCAACGAAATCGACGTGGCCGCCACCCCACTTCACGGCTTCCAGGCGGGCGACCAGGCCATCCTCGAAGCGGCCGGCGGCAAGACCCTGGGCATCGTGGCCATGAGCCCGAACAACCTGATCTGCGCTCGCCTGCTGTCGCGCGACATCAAGCTGCCATTGGACAAGTCGCTGCTGGTGCATCGCCTGAACGTCGCGCTGTCCCTGCGTGATCGCCTGTTCGACAAGCCGTTCTACCGCCTGGTCTACGGCGATTCCGACCTGCTGCCAGGCCTGGTGGTCGACCGTTTCGGCGACATCCTGGTGGTGCAGATCGCTTCGGCGACCATGGAAGCGCATAAAGAAGACGTGATCGCCGCCCTCACCCAAGTGCTCAAGCCGAGTGGCATCTTGTTCAAGAACGATTCCGCCGCGCGCGACGCCGAAGGCCTCAACCGCTACGTCGAAACCGTGTTCGGCCTGGTGCCGGAATGGGTTGCGCTGGAAGAAAACGGCGTGAAATTCGAAGCCCCGGTGATCCAGGGCCAGAAGACCGGCTGGTTCTACGACCACCGCATGAACCGCGCACGCCTGGCCCCGTACGCCAAAGGCAAGCGCGTGCTCGACCTGTACAGCTACATCGGCGGCTGGGGCGTGCAGGCTGCGGCCTTCGGCGCCAGTGAAGTGTTCTGCGTCGACGCCTCGGCCTTCGCCCTTGATGGCGTGGAGCGCAACGCCGCGCTGAACGGCTTCGCCGAGAAAATGACCTGCATCGAAGGCGACGTGTTCGAGGCCCTCAAGGAACTCAAAGCCAGCGAAGAACGCTTCGACGTGATCGTCGCCGACCCGCCGGCCTTCATCAAACGCAAGAAAGACATGAAAAACGGCGAAGGCGCCTACCGCCGCCTGAACGAGCAAGCCATGCGCCTGCTCAGCAAGGACGGCATCCTGGTCAGCGCGTCGTGCTCGATGCACTTGCCCGAAGACGACCTGCAAAACATCCTGCTGACCAGCGCCCGTCACCTGGACCGCAATATCCAGATGCTCGAGCGCGGCGGCCAGGGCCCGGACCACCCGGTGCACCCGGCGATTGCCGAGACGCGGTACATCAAGAGCATTACGTGCCGGTTGTTGCCGAATAGCTAAGTTTTCCCCGCGATGCTGCCCGCCTGGCTCCGGGCAGCATCAATTCACAAAGCCGCCCCTTCAAATAAAAGCAAACTTATTCATTTTTTGTACAAAGTCACAAACCACATATAGCTTCATCGTTACAGCAAAAACATACTACAACGCCATCAGAACCCTCCTACGCTTCCTGACTAGATAAATCTAAAGCCAGCGCCTAGCCTAGTTTCCGTCACGATCAATTTGTGTGACAGCCATTTAACTTAATGAAATGGAGAGCTGATATGAACGCAATCGTTCTTGAGTCAAAAGTACTGGCAGCATTCGCATTGATCGGAATGCCTAAATAAGTCGTTGATGACAAGCTGGGTTGTACGCCAACCCAGCCCTAAGAACGGGAATAAAACAATGCAAATAAACCCCAACTTATTTTTCTTAACCAAATCACAACATCTGATTATCTGGAACTACAAAACTCATGAGCAATTCGAATTAGATCGCGCGCACTCGCAGCGACTGCTAGAGCTAATATACGACCTTTCGCTTTATAACTCCGAGTTTGAGATCGACTCGACGTTCACTCACCATGCAATTATTCAACAAGGTGCGCCAACGTTAGATAACCAGTGGGGATGGGATGACTTGTCGAGGATATTCCACATCGGTACAAAAGACTTATCAGACGCTGATCAGCCTACAGACAGCGTCAGTTGGGCAGCTCATTATTTGGCCCACTGCCAAGGCGTAATGCGCACGAGTCCTCCTGATCCGAATCGGTTCGCCCATCTCCAATCAGAAGACTTTATCAGCCTACCGCAACCCTCACCAAACGAATCTCTCAGAACATACCCGTTACTGCAACACACGTTAATTAAGCGAAAAACCTGCCGCACCTATTTAAATAAAAGCGTTTCTTTAGAAGACCTAAGCACGCTGCTCTACCTGTCTCTAGGGCACTTAAAAGAACGCCTGCAAGACACCTCACATTTAACGCCCCCCTCTTTCCGCGCTAGACGAAGCAGCCCATCAGGTGGTGGATTAAGCTCCAGCGAAGGTTATCTGTATGCGCACAACATAAGAGGCGTAAATCCCGGATTTTATTATTACCACCCGGAGTTACACGCACTCAGGCTGATTCGTCGAATACAAGAGCCTCTTGGAAACTACCTTAACGGCCAGCATTTCATCGACAATCTTCCCTTTGGTATTTTTATTACATCACGATTCGACAAACTGTGGTGGAAGTATCCACACTCCAGAGCCTACCGAGTTGCCCTGATAGAAGCCGGGCACATCTCACAAACAGCCCAGCTCATTTCAACCGCCATGGGGCTTAACACTTGGATTTCCTCCGCTCTCAACGACACCAAGATCGAGAAAGCCCTTGGCATACAGGACCTTAAAGAGCAGTTGGTTCTTTTCGTAGGCGCCGGTTACAGCGACGGTCAGGTTTTCAGCGATGAATTCGAAAAGCTTTTGAGGACTGATTGAGGCCTTGGCGATGCGGCCTTTTACAGCATGCCTTTGGAAGAGAATGACTCCACCTTTATTGATTGAATTCTCGCCACCCAAGGCTAATATCGGTTTTTGGCACCCCACCGGAAATAAAAACAATGTCTGAGTCATCCTGCTCGCCCTTACTCGGCAGCGAGATAAAACGCCACCAACTCTCACGCTTCATCCTCATCACTTGCATCTCACTTATCAGCTTCTTCCCGATCAACATCCTGCTGCCCTCCTTTCCCGCCTTGGCTGAAAGGTTCGATACACCCACCGCCGATGTGGCGCTGTCCATCAGCCTGTTCACCCTGGTCTTTTCCATCTCCCAACTGATCACTGGTCCGCTCTCGGATAAATGGGGGCGCAAGGAAGTCCTGCTCGGCTGCATCACATTGTCGATCCTGGGAGCGATCGGTTGTGCACTGGCGACAGAGTATCTGACCTTCTTGTTGTTTCGCAGCGTCCAGGCCATGGGTTGCGGTTTCTTTGTGTTGGGCCATGCCTTGGTGGAAGACCTGTTCGAGGAACAGGACCGCGCCCGTGTGCGCCTGTACTACATGACGCTCAGCGGCTCTTTTGTCGCGCTGTCACCGCTGATCGGCTCCTGGCTGCAGACCACCTTCGACTGGCAGGGCAGCTTCTATGGTTTTGCGGTGATGGCCGCGGGCATGCTGATCCATGCGCTCTGCATCCTGCCTTCCAAATCCGCCAGCCCACATCGTGCGCCAGTGTCCATCCTCGGCACGCTAAAGGCTGTCGCCCGCAATCGCGACTTCCTGCGCTACTGGTGGATTGCCGCACTGGTATTCGCCTGTTACTTCGCCTTGATCAGCGTGACACCGCTGATTTTCATGGATGTGCTGAAGCTCTCCGCATACCAGTACGCGATGGTACTGATGGTGTACGGCGTGGCCTATCTGCTTGGCGGCGTAGCAGCCTCATACCTGCAAAAGCGCATTTCACTGTCCCGGCAAATCAATATCGGCCTGGGGCTGCTGCTCGCCGCCGGCGTACTGCTGACCCTGATCGTCAGCTTTGAAGCCATCACCACGGTGAGCCTGCTGATTCCGATGTTGATCAGCGCGCTGGGTGTCACCCTTGTGCGGCCCGCTGCGATTTCGGCGGCGATGCTGCTGTTTTCCAGCAGTGCAGGCACGGCGGCATCGGCGGGTAACAGCATCATGTTCCTGACAGCCGCCATCAGCAGTGCCGCTCTGGCGCAAACCGGCCATAATTTGTTGATGACGATTGCCGTCAGCTTCATCGTTTCCAGCCTGTGGGGTTGGCTGACGAACGCACGCGTGGTCCGCTGACCCTTTCCCCTGAAGCGAGGGTACCTAGTGTTTGCTCGCGAAAACTCAAAGGTGGCGCGAGCTATCTGTTGGTGCTGCGTTATCGTTGACGTTTTTCGCGAGCAAGCTCGCTCCTACGGGTAGACGGCCATTCCCTCCAGCCGCCAGCGGTGTAGAATCGGGCGTATTCATCGCCAGTCATCCCCCGGCGGGTTTATGAGCTCGAGGCCCAAGCACGCGGCGATCCCGCGACGCGAGTGGCAACTTCCGGACACACGGCCATTTTCTGAGTGTTCCAGACGTCAATAGAAGCTCACTCCCCAGTAGTAGTTACCTGATTAGCCGCCCGGAGTGCTCCATGCCAGATTACCGCTCGAAAACATCCACCCATGGCCGCAACATGGCCGGCGCGCGCGCACTGTGGCGCGCCACGGGGATGAAAGATGACGACTTCAAGAAGCCGATCATCGCGATTGCCAACTCGTTCACCCAGTTCGTACCGGGCCACGTCCACCTCAAGGACCTGGGCCAACTGGTCGCCCGCGAGATCGAACGGGCCGGCGGTGTAGCGAAAGAATTCAACACCATCGCCGTGGATGACGGCATCGCCATGGGCCATGACGGTATGCTGTACTCGCTGCCGAGCCGCGAGATCATCGCCGACTCCGTGGAGTACATGGTCAACGCCCACTGCGCCGACGCCATCGTGTGCATCTCGAACTGCGACAAGATCACCCCTGGCATGCTGATGGCCGCCCTGCGCCTGAACATCCCGGTGATCTTCGTCTCCGGCGGCCCGATGGAAGCCGGCAAGACCAAACTGGCCTCCCACGGCCTCGACCTGGTCGACGCCATGGTCATCGCCGCCGATTCCAGCGCTTCTGACGAGAAGGTCGCGGAATACGAGCGCAGCGCCTGCCCGACGTGCGGTTCGTGCTCCGGCATGTTCACCGCCAACTCGATGAACTGCCTGGTCGAAGCCCTGGGCCTGGCCTTGCCGGGCAACGGCTCGACCCTGGCCACCCACAGCGACCGTGAGCAGCTGTTCCTGCAGGCCGGCCGCACTATCGTCGAACTGTGCAAGCGCTACTACGGCGAGAATGACGAGTCGGTGTTGCCGCGCAACATCGCCAACTTCAAGGCGTTCGAAAACGCCATGACCCTGGACATCGCCATGGGCGGTTCCACCAACACTATCCTGCACTTGCTGGCCGCGGCCCAGGAAGCCGAGATCGATTTCGACCTGCGCGACATCGACCGCCTGTCCCGTCACGTGCCGCAACTGTGCAAGGTCGCGCCGAACATCCAGAAGTACCACATGGAAGACGTGCACCGTGCCGGCGGGATCTTCTCGATCCTCGGCTCGCTGGCCCGTGGCGGCCTGCTGCACACCGACCTGCCGACCGTGCACAGCGCGTCCATCGCCGAAGGCATCGCCAAGTGGGACATCACCCAGACTGACGACGAAGCCGTGCACACCTTCTTCAAGGCTGGCCCGGCTGGCATCCCGACCCAGACTGCGTTCAGCCAGTCGACCCGTTGGGACACCCTGGATGACGACCGTGAAAACGGCTGCATCCGCAGTGTCGAACACGCCTACTCCCAAGAAGGCGGCCTGGCTGTGCTGTACGGCAACATCGCGCTGGATGGCTGCGTGGTGAAAACCGCCGGTGTGGATGAGTCGATCCATGTGTTCGAAGGCAACGCGAAGATCTTCGAAAGCCAGGACAGTGCCGTGCGCGGCATCCTCGCCGACGAAGTGAAGGCCGGCGACATCGTGATCATCCGCTACGAAGGCCCGAAAGGCGGCCCGGGCATGCAGGAAATGCTCTACCCGACCTCCTATCTGAAATCCAAGGGCCTGGGCAAAGCCTGCGCCTTGCTGACCGACGGGCGTTTCTCCGGCGGTACTTCCGGCCTGTCCATTGGCCACGCTTCGCCTGAAGCCGCTGCCGGCGGCGCGATTGGCCTGGTGCAGGACGGCGACAAGGTGCTGATCGACATTCCGAACCGCTCAATCAACCTGTTGATCAGCGATGAAGAACTGGCGGCACGCCGCGTTGAGCAAGACAAGAAAGGTTGGAAGCCGGTCGAGAAGCGTCCGCGCAAGGTGACCACTGCGTTGAAGGCCTATGCCCTGCTGGCCACCAGTGCCGACAAGGGTGCTGTGCGTAACAAAGCGATGCTCGACGGCCTGTAAGCCGCGCGCATAAAAAATGCCCCGCCAAGTGCGGGGCATTTTTTTGCCTGGAACAACGCTCCAAAACACTGAAGATCAACTGTGGGAGCTGGCTTGCCTGCGATGACGGCCTTGAGTCCTATATTGATCTCGTTGACGCCATCGCCGGCAAGCCGGGCTCCCACACGGGCAGGCTGAGCCTGAACGAACTCGGTTCATGTGGGAGCTGGCTTGCCTGCGATGGGCGCGCCTCGGTGTTACTGAATTTCCTCAGGCTTGACGATCACCCAGTTCTTGTCCGCCGTCACCGGCAACCCTTCCTTGGCCTGCGCCGCCGCGTGCTTGGCGATCATGCCGTTGAGTTGGGTCATGTATTTGTCCTTGCGGTTGATCCACAGGTGGATGCCGCCCTTGGCCACGTCCACATCGTGGAACAGCATGTAGCCATCGCTGGTCGGCGTGTCGCCGCCGACGATCACCGGTTTTTTCCATTCGTCGATGTAGGTGAGGATGGCTGCGTGCTTGCCCGCCATCCAGGTGGCCGGGGTCCACAGGTACGGGGTCAGCTCCAGGCCGAGGTTGGCCTTCTCGTCATATTTGCCGGCGGCAATCTGCTTGCGCGCGGTGGTCAGCTCGCCGGTCTTGCGGTCCTTGAGCAAGGTGCTCACGCCAATCACATTCTCCGGCTTGACGTTGTAACCGTACTTCGGATCGGCGGCGACCATGCGCACCAGCTCTTCCGACGCGGCGGTCATCACATACACTTCGATGCCGTTTTCCATCAGCTTGTTGTACAGCTCGGCCTGGCCGGTGAAGACTTTCGGCGGCTGCACCTCAGATTGCTTCACCACGTCGCCTTCAAAATAGCTGACCGGCACGGGCTTGCCGGAGGCCATCAGCTCATCGACCTGCACCTTGAGCTCCTTGAGGGTGAAACCGGAGAACACCTGGGCAACCCACGGGTAGCAGACCATGTCGTCCACTTCGCAGAGGCGATAGTAGTAACTGAACAGACTTTCCTTATGGTCGGCGGTGTCTTTGAACGGCATAAGCTTGAGCGACGGATCAAGGCTGTCGCGGGTGATCAGGCCCTTGTTTTCCATGTAGGGCAGCAGGGATTCTTCGAGGTCGTAGCGGTAGCTGGTGTTGTCCATGTCGAACACCGCGTAATTACCCTTGTTGGCGTTGGCGGCGATCATTTTGTTCAGTTGCTCGGCGGCCGGTGCCGGCCAGTGTTTCAACTCGGTGGCGGCCATGGTTTGTCCGGCAAGGCCCAGACACAGCGCGGCGGCAAACAATCTCGAAGCGAGCTTCATATGCGTTTTCTCCCTGAGTTAAAAACATCGACGCTAACAAATCCCTGTGACAGTTATCGCCCGAGCGCGACCGCTTGCGTCGTGATTGCGCCAAAGGCGTGTGCATGCGCGCCAGATGCTTATTCCAAAAACGACAGTCACCATTCCATATCGGTATTAAATCAATATATTTCAAGCTGTTAGGCTTTCCGGTTCGCAATCGCAGGCTCACGCGATTGGCTGCCTTCTCAACGGAGCTTCAATGAATCTGCCCCTGATTCTCAACTTACTGGTGTTCGTGGCCCTGCTGCTAGGCCTGGCACAAACTCGTCGCACCAACTGGAGCCTCGCCAAGAAGGTGCTGGTTGCGCTCGTACTCGGCGTGGTGTTCGGCACTGTCTTGCACACGATCTACGGCGACGGCAACCCGGTGCTCAAAGCCTCCATCGGCTGGTTCGACCTGGTCGGCAACGGCTACGTGCAACTGCTGCAAATGATCGTGATCCCGTTGGTGTTCGCCTCGATCCTCAGCGCCGTGGCGCGTCTGCATAACGCCTCTTCCCTGGGCAAGATCAGCTTCCTGACCATCGGCACGCTGCTGTTCACCACCGCGATTGCGGCGCTGATCGGCATCGGCCTGACCAACCTGTTCGGCCTCACCGCCGAAGGCCTGGTGGCCGGCACCCAGGAAATGGCGCGCCTGCAGGTGATCCAGAGTGATTACGCCGGCAAGGTCGCCGACCTGAATATCCCGCAACTGCTGCTGTCGTTCGTGCCGGCCAACCCGTTTGCCGACCTGGCCCGGGCCAAGCCGACCTCGATCATCAGCGTGGTGATTTTCGCCGCCTTCCTGGGAGTTGCCGCGCTGCAACTGCTCAAGGATGACGTAGAAAAAGGCCAGAGAGTCCTCAACGCCATCGACACCCTGCAAGCCTGGGTGATGCGCCTGGTGCGCCTGGTGATGAAGCTGACGCCATACGGCGTATTGGCACTGATGACCAAAGTAGTCGCCGGCTCGAACCTGCAGGACATCATCAAGCTCGGCAGTTTTGTCGTGGTTTCGTACCTGGCCCTGGGCCTGATGTTTGTGGTGCACGGCCTGCTGCTGTCCCTGGCCGGGATCAACCCGCTGCGTTTCTTCCGCAAGGTGTGGCCGGTGCTGACCTTTGCCTTCACCAGCCGCTCCAGCGCCGCGGCGATTCCGCTGAGCATTGAAGCGCAGACCCGTCGCCTGGGCATCCCGCAATCCATCGCCGGGTTCGCCGCCTCGTTTGGCGCCACCATCGGCCAGAACGGCTGCGCCGGCCTCTACCCGGCGATGTTGGCGGTGATGGTCGCGCCGACCGTGGGCATCAACCCGCTGGACCCACTGTGGATCGCGACGTTGGTAGCAATTGTGACGCTGAGTTCGGCCGGCGTTGCCGGCGTGGGTGGCGGTGCAACCTTCGCCGCGCTGATCGTGCTGCCGGCCATGGGTTTGCCGGTGTCACTGGTGGCGCTGCTGATTTCCGTGGAGCCACTGATCGACATGGGCCGCACGGCACTGAACGTGAATGGCTCGATGACGGCCGGCGCAATCACCAGCCAGGTCATGGGGCAGACGGACAAAGCGTTGTTGAATACGGATGAGCATGCGGAGTTGGCGCAGGCCTGATAGACCGCATTCGCGAGCAAGCCCGCTCCCACATTTTGACCACATTCTCATGTTAGAACTCGGTCAAATGTGGGAGCGGGCTTGCTCGCGAAGCTCTTAGGCTTTTTCCCAGACCTCGAAGTTATACGCCGGCTTATCTCCCTCAGCCGCATTCTCGACATTCGACACCAGCTTCCACTGCTTCGTATCAAACTGCGGAAACCACGCATCCCCTTCCGGGCTCAGCGCCACCCGCGTCAAATACAGGCGGTCCGCCTGCTCCAGCCCCTGCGTATACAACTGCGCGCCGCCGATCAGCATCAGTTCGTCCACGCCTTGCGCCTTGGCCCATTCCTCAGCGCGCTCTACCGCCGCGTCCAGTGACGGAAAAACTTCCGCACCTTCCAGCGCCAGGCCGGTCTGACGGCTAACCACAAGGTTCAAGCGCCCCGGCAGCGGTCGGCCCAGGGAGTCCCAGGTCTTGCGCCCCATGATGATCGGCTTGCCGAGCGTGGTGGCCTTGAAATATTTGAAATCCCCCGGCAAATGCCAGGGCATGCTGTTGTCGACGCCGATCACGCGGTTTTCACCGAGGGCTGCGATCAGGCTTAAAGGGAGAGTTTTTTTCATGGCGACGAGAATACCAGAGGTGCGAGCCAGCGGTTATGCTCCAACCTCACTTGCTCAACAGGACGGCGCGTGACTGCACTGAACCCCCTGCAAAGATTCTGGCTGACAGAAACCGTGCGCCTGCGGGAAGAACACGCCGGCCCCCTGGAAGACCTCGAAGCCAACCGCCTGGCCCGCACCGCCGGTGGCGACCTGCCGACGCGCATCCAGCAGCGTGCCTTGCACCTGGCCGAGCGCGATGGGCTCACGGCCGCCCTCACCCGCTGGCTGCAAGGCGCGCGCCTGGCGCTGGTGCTGCTGGCGGTAGTCGCCGTGATCAGTGGCGCGGGCCTGGCGTTTGCCGCATTGGGCAACGGCCTGACCCCGGTGAATGTGTTCTGGGCGCTCGGCAGCCTGCTCGGCTTGAACCTGATCCTGCTGCTGAGCTGGGCGCTGGGCCTGCTGTTTGCCGGCGAACACAGCGCCAGCCTCGGCCGCCTGTGGTTATGGCTCAGCGAAAGACTCGCGCGTGATGCCAAGGCCGCCCAACTGGCGCCGGCATTGCTGCTGTTGCTGCAACGGCAAAAGCTCAATCGCTGGGCCGTGGGTGTGCTGGTCAACAGCCTGTGGCTGCTGGCGTTGCTCAGTGCCCTAGTGATTCTTCTTACGCTACTCGCCACCCGCCGCTACGGCTTTGTGTGGGAAACCACCATCCTCGGTGCCGACACCTTTGTTGCCGTGACCCAGGCCCTCGGCACCCTGCCCGCCCTGCTCGGCTTCAATGTCCCGAGCATCGAGATGATCCGCGCCAGCGGCGATGCTGCGCTGAATATCGAAAGCGCTCGCCAGGCCTGGGCCGCCTGGCTGGTGGGCGTGCTGCTGGTCTACGGCCTGCTGCCCCGGCTGATCCTCGCCCTGCTGTGCCTATGGCGCTGGAAACGCGGGCGCGCCGCCCTGCGCCTGGACCTCAACCTGCCCGGCTACAGCCAACTGCGCGAACGCCTGATGCCGAGCAGTGAACGGCTCGGGGTCAACGACGCCGCGCCCGAACAGCTGCACCACGCCACCGGCGGCGTCAGTGAACTGGAAAGCGACGGCGCGTTGCTGGTGGCCATCGAGCTGGATGACCAGCACCCCTGGCCGCCGAAACTGCCGGCCCGCGTGAAGAACGCCGGCATCCTCGACAGCCGCGAATCGCGCAACAAACTGCTGGAGCAGCTCAGCCGCTTCCCGCCGGCACGCCTGGCCATCGCCTGCGACCCACGCCGCTCGCCCGACCGTGGCAGCCTGGCGCTGATCGCCGAACTTGCGCGCAGCGCCACCGCCACCCGTGTATGGCTGCTGCAGGCTCCGCCTGGCCAGGCGCTGGACGCAGAGCGCCTGGGTGACTGGCATGCCGCGCTGCACCAGCTCGAGCTGCCCTTTGCCGACTGCGCGCCGCTGAACTGGCTGGAGACCGGTCATGACTAAACCGCTGAAACTCGCCGTGGTCGGCCACACCAATGTCGGCAAGACCTCATTGCTGCGCACCCTCACCCGGGATGTCGGCTTCGGCGAAGTCTCCCATCGCCCCAGCACCACGCGGCATGTAGAAGGTGCACGCTTGTCGGTGGACGGCGAAGCCTTGCTGGAGCTGTACGACACGCCCGGCCTGGAAGATGCCATTGCCCTGCTCGACTACCTGGAGCGCCTGGATCGCCCCGGCGAACGCCTGGACGGCCCGGCACGCCTGGCGCGCTTCCTGGAGGGCAGCGAAGCCCGCCAGCGTTTCGAACAGGAGGCCAAGGTGCTGCGCCAACTGCTGGCCTCAGACGCCGGCCTGTATGTGATCGACGCCCGCGAGCCGGTGTTGGCCAAGTACCGCGACGAGCTGCAAGTGCTGGCCAGCTGCGGCAAGCCGTTGCTGCCGGTACTCAACTTCGTCAGCAGCAGTGACCACCGCGAGCCCGACTGGCGTGAAGCCCTGGCGCGCCTCGGCCTGCATGCGCTGGTACGGTTCGACAGCGTGGCGCCGCCGGAAGACGGCGAGCGCCGCCTGTATGAAAGCCTCGCCCTGCTATTGGAAAACGCCCGTCCGCAACTGGAGCGGTTGATTCTTGACCAGCAAGCCCAACGCCAGGCCCGCCAGCAAAGCGCCGCGCGATTGATTGCCGAGCTGTTGATCGACTGTGCCGCGTGTCGACGCAGCGTGGTCACCGAAGACGAACAGCAGGCCATCGTGGAATTGCGCAAGGCCGTACGCCAGCGTGAGCAAAAGTGCGTCGAGGCGCTGCTCAAGCTGTTCGGCTTTCGCCCACAGGACGCCGCCGCCAGTGATTTGCCGCTGCTGGACGGCCGTTGGGGCGATGACCTGTTCAACCCGGAAACCCTCAAGCAACTCGGCGTGCGCGTCGGCGGCGGGATTGCGGCAGGCGCGGCCGCGGGTGCCGGCGTGGACCTGCTGGTCGGCGGCCTGACCCTCGGCGCCGCCGCCATCGCGGGTGCCATCGCCGGCGGCGCGCTGCAGACCGCGCGCAGCTATGGCAGCCGCCTGCTCGGCAAGATCAAGGGCCAGCGCGAGCTGACCGTCGACGACAGCGTGCTGCGCCTGCTGGCCCTGCGCCAACGCCAATTGCTCAAGGCCCTGAACCTGCGCGGCCATGCGGCGATGCACAGCATCAAAGTCGATACGCCCCAAGACAAAACCTGGCGCGAAGGCAAGTTGCCGGATGCGCTGCACAAAGCCCGCGCCCATCCACAATGGTCATCCCTCAACCCGCACGCCAAACTCAGCCAGGCCGAGCGCCAGGAACAGGTCGAGGCCCTGGCCCAGCGTCTCGACGAGACTTAAGCCGCCAGCAGCTGCCGCGCCTTGGCCTTGAGCACGTCGAGGTCGAGCACCGGCACGTGCATTTCCTTGGCCTGCTCGTCCCAGTGGCGCAGGCGCAGGCTGACCTGGCACAGCGGATCCTGCTCGAAGGCCCGGGCCTCCTCGGCTGTCATGACCCCGCCCTGATAACCCAGGGTGCGCCGGCTGGCTTCGCTCAAGCGCGCGTAGTAGTCCGGCTGGCTGAAGGTCAGGTAACGCTTGGCCTGCACGTGGTACTCCACGAGTTTGGCCAGGCGCTCGCTGAAACCCGCGCGCCGCAGGTAATCCGCGCCCAGCCGTTCGTGGCTGACCACGCCATACCCGCCCATGTTCTCGGCGCCCTGGCCGCACAGATGGCCGATATCGTGGAAGAACGCTGCCAGTACCACTTCATCGTCAAAGCCTTCGGCCATGGCCAACTGCGCGGCCTGGGACATGTGCTCGATCTGCGACACCGGCTCGCCAATGTAATCCGCCGTGCCGTGCTGTTCGTACAAGCCGAAGACGTCGGCTATCGCCTGTTCCGGGTTCATCACGCCTCTCCCCACAGTGTGGTGATATTTCGCTCGGCCAGCGCCGGCCCCACGCTCATGCCCACGCCGGTGTGCATCAGCGCCGCACTCACGCCCGGCGCCGCGCGCAGGAAGGAAAACGGCCCCGGCCCACGAGCACCGTAGACGCCCTGCCAGCGCTCGACCACCTGGATCTTGCACCCCAGCGTCTGCTCTGCCAACTCGATCATCCAGTCATCCACCTGCTCGGCATTGAACGGCGAGGCGTCGCTTCCGTAGTGGTGGGAGTCACCGATGATCAGCTCGCCATGCGGCGTCGGACTGATCAGCAAGTGAATGCCGTGCTCGTGCAGGTGCGGCGTCTCGCGCAGGATTTGAGCCTGCACTGGCGCGGCTTCCGGCAGGTCGGCGAAGGCACCGTAGTGCACGCAACTAAGGCCGGTGAGCAGCGCGTGTTGCAGGTTCAGGTTGACCGCCGGGCGGGCACGCAGCATCTGCAGCCTGCAGATCTGCGGGTTGAGGCCGGCAATCTGCTCGGCCAGCAAGGTTTGATAATCGTGGCCGGAGCAGACGATGATCTGCTCACCGCGAAAGCTGCCCGCCGTGGTGTGCACCTTGCCCGGCTCGACGTCGCGCACCAGGGTGGAGAAATAGAACTCCACGTTCAGCTCTTGCGCCAGGTAGCTGATCAGCGCCGGGATCGCTTCACGCGAATACAGCTGCTGATCGTCCTTGCCATGCAATGCGGCACGGTGATGACGGAACTGGCCGCCGTACAGATCCTTCATGGCGGCGCCTTGCAACAGCTCGACGTTGTAGCCGTGCTCTGCAGCGCGGCCAGCGCAAAAGGCTTCCAGCAGATGCTCCTCCGCTTCGGTGCGGGCGAACAGGTAAGAGCCGTTACGCTTGAGCTGCAGACCTGCCCGCTCAGCCCATTGCCCCCAGATAGCACGGCTTTCCCGCGCCAGGTCAAGCATCGGCCCGGGCGGTTGGCCGGTGACCAGCGCCTGGCCGAAGTTGCGCACCGAGGCGCCCAGCGGCGTGGCGCTGCGCTCGAAGACCTTGACCTTGAGGCCGCGCTTGGCCGCGGCGTAGGCGTGGGACAGGCCGAGGATGCCGGCGCCGATGATCAGCAGTTGTGTCATGAGACCTCTCGTTCCCCCGCTCCGCGTGGGAATGCATCCTGTGACGCACTGCGTCACGACTGTAAAAGCGGACGCAGAGCGTCCAGAGCCGCATTCCCACGCAGCGCGTGGGAATGATCAGGGTTATTGTTTTTCCGACTTGCCGTCATAGCGCTTGCGCCATTCGGTCAGGATGCTGTCGCGGTTTTTCGACGCCCAGGCGAAGTCGTTCTTGATCAGGCGCTGCTCGTAGTCGGCCGGCAATTCGGTCTGCGGCTTGGCAATACCCGGCTGGGCGAGCACCGCGAAGTTGTCCTTGTACAGGTCCATCGCCGCTGCACTGGCGGAGAAGTCGGCGAGCTTTTTAGCCGCGTCGGCGTGGGCAGTGCCCTTGATCACCGCCGTGGCTTCAATGTCCCAGCCCAGGCCTTCTTTCGGCAGGATAATGTCCAGCGGCGCGCCCTGGCGCTTCAACTGCACGGCGGGGTATTCGAAGGAAATGCCGATCGGGAACTCGCCCGATGCCGCCAGCTTGCACGGCTTGGAACCGGAGTGAACGTACTGGCCAATGTTCTGGTGCAGGTCGTCCATGTACTGCCAGCCCTGCTTCTCGCCGAAGGTCTGCAGCCAGGCGCTCACATCCAGGAAGCCGGTGCCGGACGACGCCGGGTTAGGCATGACGATCTTGCCCTTGTACTCGGGCTTGGTCAGGTCCTGCCAGCTCACCGGCTTGGTCAGCCCCTGCTTCTCGGCCTCGACGGTGTTGAAGCAGATGGTCGCGGCCCACACGTCCATGCCGACCCAGGCGGGCGGGTTGGCAGCGTCGCGGTAATTCTTGCCGATCTTGTCCAGGTCCTTCGGCGCGTAGTTGTCCAGCATGCCCTGCTGGTCGAGGATCGCCAGGCTGGAGGCCGCCAGGCCCCACACTACGTCGGCTTGCGGGCGATCTTTCTCGGCCAGCAGCTTGGCCGTGATGATGCCGGTGGAGTCGCGCACCCATTTGATTTCGACGTCGGGGTTGGCCTTTTCGAACGCCTGCTTATAGGTCTTCAACTGCTCGGCTTCGAGGGCCGTGTACACGGTCAGCTCGGTCTTGGCGAAGGCATTCAGGCTGAATGCAGTGAGTACGGCAGCGACCAGCGCCAGGGGCTTGAACATGGAGCACCTCCTTCAGGATGTTTTATTGGCCGGGCGCGCTCTGGCGCCAGGCTTGGGAGCGGCGCAGCGCGCCACGTGAAGCCCACGCCAGCAGCAGCGAGACGCCGGCCGAGGTGAACAGGATCAGGGTCGACATGGCAGCGGCGCCGCCCACGTTGCCGGCGTCGTCCATGTTCAACACGGCGACGGCGGCGAGGATGGTGTCGGGGCTGTAGAGGAAGATCGCGGCCGACACGGTGGTCATCGCCGACACAAACAGGTAACGCACGATGTCCAGCAGCGCCGGCAGGCAGATCGGCACCGTCACGCGCAGGTAGTGGCGGTACAGCGGCGCCTTGAGCGACAGCGCGGCCGCTTCGAACTCGGCGTCGAGCTGGCGCAGCGCGGTGGTGGCGGTCATCTGTGCAGTGGTCAAATAGTGAGCAATGGTGCACACCACCAGCAACGTCATGGTCCCGTAGAACACATGCAACGGGTTGCCGTTGAGATTGAAAAAGAACACGTAGCCCAGGCCCAGCACCAGCCCCGGCACGGCCATCGGCACGAAGCTGAGCATGCGCAGCGCCAGGTTCAGGCCTTTCTGGCCCTTGGTCTTTTCCATCAGGTAGGCGCCGGTAAAAATCAGCACGCTGCCGATCAACGCGGTGCACAGGGCCATCGTCAGGCTGTTGCGATAGGCCAGCCAGCCGCCGCCGGCCGTGTCTTCGAACTGGTAGTGGTTGAGCGACAGCGACAGGTTGTACGGCCAGAACTTCACCAGCGACGAATACACCGCCATGCCGAACACCAGCAGCAACACCGCGCAGATCAGCAGCACGATGGCCAGGTAGCAGCCGTCTCTGGTGCGCGACGGCGCCGGCCGGAAGACCTGGGCGCGGCCGCTCATAGAATCGCCATGACGACGGCGCAACCAGGCATCCACGCCAAAGCTGAACAGCGCCGGCAGCAGCAACACCATGCCGATCAATGCACCGCGACCGAATTGCTGCTGGCCGACTACCGCCTTGTAGGCCTCCAGCGCCAGCACCTGGTAATCGCCACCGACCACCACGGGCACGCCGAAGTCGGTGATGGTCAGGGTGAACACCAGGCAGAACGCGGCGAACACCGCCTGGCGCGTGGCCGGCCAGGTGATACTGCGAAACGCTCGTGCCGGGCTGGCGCCCATGCTTGAGGCCGCATCGAACAGTCGCGCGTCCGCCAGGGAAAGCGCTGACAGCAGGATCATCAAGGCGTGTGGGAAGGTGTAGATCACCTCACCGAGCACAATGCCCCAGAAGCCGTAGATATTGTCCGAGAGCATCCCGCGCAGCATGCCCTGGTTGCCGAACAGATAGACCAGCGCAATGCCCGGCAGCATCGACGGCGCCATCAACGGCAGCAACGACAGGCCACGCCAAATAGCCTTGCCGGGAATCAAGGTGCGTTGCAGCGCGTAGGCAAACAGGTAGGCCAGCGGTACGACAATGGCCGCCACGCTGAGGGACACCTTCAGGCTATTGCCCAGCAGCCAGTGGAAGTTATCGCTGGTGACCAATTCTCGCGCCGCGACCAGGCCACCGCCCTGCCCGGCCTCGCTGCTGAAGCCGCGCCAGAAGATCGCCATCAACGGCAGCAACACGGCGATGCCCAGCAGCAACAGCCACACCAGTTTGCCGCCGACCACGAAAATGCGGTCGCCCCGTTCGGCGTGGGACACCTGTCGCGCGGTGGGCAGAGTCATCACGGCCGCCATCTCAGGCAAACACCTGCAGGCTGCGGGGCGGCAACGCCACCCAGATGTCCTGGGCGCCCAGGCGCGGCATGGCTTCCGGGGCGAGTTCGGCGAGCAGCGGATGACCGGGCAGCTGCTCCAGCTCAAAGCTCATGCGGCAGCGATTGCCGAGGAAGGTGATCTCGCGCACTTTGGCCGGGAACAGGTTTTCTTCATGCACCGGCGGATTCACGCTGATCGCTTCCGGGCGGCAGAACAAACGGCCGGAGCGGGCCACGCCGGCATCATCGGCCAGGCGCATGTTCATCCCGCCCACTTGGGCATGGCTGGCACTGTTGCGGCTGAAGGGCAGCCAGTTGCCCTGGCCGACAAACTCCGCCACAAACGGCGTGGCCGGGCGGTCGTAGATTTCCTGCGGCGTGGCGTACTGCTCGACCTTGCCGTTGTTCATCACGGCGATGCGGTCGGCCATCAGCATGGCTTCGTCCTGGTTGTGGGTGACCATCAGCGTGGTGATGCCCAGGCGCCGTTGCAGCTGACGCAACTCGGTGCACAAATGCTCGCGCACACGGGCGTCGAGGGCCGACATCGGCTCGTCCAGCAGCAGCAGCGACGGCGCGGGCGCCAGCGCACGGGCCAGGGCGACGCGTTGCTGTTGACCGCCGGAGAGTTGGCCGGGGTACTTTTTTTCACTGCCGACCAGGCCGACCAATTCGAGCATCTGGCCGACGCGCTTGCGCACTTCATCGCGACCACTGCCGGTGAGGCCGTAGCCGATATTCGCTTCGACGGTCAGGTTGGGGAACAACGCGTAGGACTGGAACAGAATGCCGTAGTCCCGCGCCTGGGGTGGCAGCAGGGAAACGTCGCGGCTGCCCAGGTAAAGTTCACCGCTGTCCTGGCGTTCCAGGCCGGCGATGCAGCGCAGCAAGGTCGTCTTGCCACAGCCGGACGGGCCCAGCAGGCACACCAGCTCGCCGGCGGCGACGTCCAGGGACACGTTGTCCAGCGCGGTAAAGGCGCCGAAGCGTTTCTGGATACCGCGCACCTTCATCGGTGCGCCGGGTTGGGTCAGGGCTGTGTTCATGCAAGGCACCTCATCAAACGGATGAAGGCCATGCTAGGCAGCCAATGCGTCCCTCGTGTGGCAGAAAGGCAAAAGGGAGTGATAGTGGTATTGGTGGATTTGGGTAGGCCTCATAGAAATGCGTCGCCGGGTGTAGCGCTTTCGCGGGCAAGCCCGCTCCCACATTTGGACCGCATTCGCATGTTGGAACTCGGTCAAGCGTGGGAGCGGGCTTGCCCGCGAAGAGGCCCGTCAACCCCACCCAAAAACTCAGAGCGGCGACATTTCCTGCGCCAACCCCAGAAACGCCGCCGGCAGGCGAGCCGATTTTCTTTCCTTGAGGCAGTACAAATACTCCGGGATCTGCGGCGCATTCTCGATAGTCAGCACCCGCAGCTGCGGGTCATGGGGCACTTCCTGGCGGGCGATGATGCTGATACCAATATTGCGCAGCACCGCCTCGCGGATCGACTCCCGGCTGCCGATTTCCAGCAATGGCCCGTAACTCACGCCCGCGCCTTGCAGCATCTCTTCGGTCAGCCGCCGCGTGGTCGAGCCCGCTTCGCGCATCAACAAGGTGTGCCCGGCCAACGCCGTCAGCGGCACATGATCAAGCTTGGCCAGCGGATGGTTGCGATGCACCGCCAGCACCAGTGGGTCGGTGCCCAACACGCGGCGGATCAGGCGCGGGTCTTCCAGCAGTTGCGAGGAGGCGGCGACATCGACGCGGTAATCGTCGAGCGCTTCGAGCACTTGCTGGGAGTTGCCGATTTCCACTGACACCTCCACCTGAGGCAGGCGTTCGCGAAAGGCTTTGACCAGGTCGAGAATGTAGTACGGCGCGGTGGCGGCAATCCTCAGCGCGCCTTGGACCTGGCCGCTGTTGCGCAGGAAAAACTCGATGTCGGCTTCCTGCTGCAACAACGCCTTGACCATCGGCAGCAAGCGCGCGCCCTCGTCGCTGACAGTGAGGCGGCGCCCGCCGCGATAGAACAGCTCGACGCCGTACTGGCTTTCCAGGTTACGAATCTGGGTGGTGACCGTGGGCTGGCTCAGGCCGAGTTTTTTCGCCGCCTGGGTAATGCTGCCCAGGCGGGCGACCATGAAAAACGCCTTCAACTCGGCACTCAGCACACCACCCTCTCATCGTCTATTTGCGCAACAGGCGCAGGCCATTGAACACCACCAGCAGGGCCACGCCCATGTCGGCGAACACCGCCATCCACATGGTGGCCAGCCCCAGGAAGGTGACCACCAGGAAGATCGCCTTGATCACCAGCGCCAGGGTGATGTTCTGCCTGAGGATACTCGACGTTTGCCGGGAGAGCCGAATGAAAGCCGGAATCTTGCGCAAATCATCGTCCATCAACGCCACGTCGGCGGTCTCGATGGCGGTGTCGGTGCCCGCTGCGGCCATGGCAAAACCGATCTCGGCGCGCGCCAGGGCCGGGGCGTCGTTGATGCCATCACCGACCATGCCGACCCGATGACCCTGGCCATACAGGGTTTCGATGGCTTGCAGCTTATCGGTGGGCAGCAGGTCGCCCTGGGCCTGATCGATGCCGACCTGGGCCGCGATGGCCTGGGCGGTGTGGGTGTTGTCGCCGGTAAGCATCAGGGTCTTGATGCCCAGCGCGTGCAGTTGCTGGATGGCTTCACGGCTACTGTCCTTGACCGTGTCGGCCACGGCGAACAGCGCCAGCGGGCCGGATTTGTCGAGCAGCAGCACCACGGACTTGCCTTGTTTTTCCAGGGCGAACAGTTTTTCTTCCAGTTCCGGCGAGCACAGGCCCAGGTCTTCGACCAGGCGGTGGTTGCCCAAGTGGTAGGTCTGGCCATTGATATCGCCGCGCACCCCACGGCCGGCCAGGGCCTCGAAGTTATCCACAGGGTGGCTCGGCAGGTTTTTATCCACCGCCGCGTTGGCAATCGCCAGCGACACCGGGTGGTCGGAACGCCCGGCCAAACTGGCGGCCAGCGCCGGGGCACTGTCCTCGACGTTAGGGAACAGCGCCAGGTAATCGGTTTGCACCGGCTTGCCGTGGGTGATCGTGCCGGTCTTGTCGAGGGCCAGGTAGTCAAGTTTGTAACCGCCCTCCAGGTACACGCCGCCCTTGATCAGGATACCTTTGCGCGCCGCTGCCGCCAGGCCACTGACGATCGTCACCGGGGTGGAGATCACCAGCGCACAAGGGCACGCCACGACCAGCAGCACCAGGGCGCGGTAGATCCAGTCGAACCAGGCGCCGGCCATGAACAGCGGCGGGATCAGCGCCACGCCCAGGGCAAACAGGAACACCGCCGGGGTGTAGACCTTCGAGAAGCTGTCGACAAACCGCTGGGTCGGCGCGCGTGCGCCCTGGGCCTGTTCCACCGCGTGGATGATCCGCGCCAGCGTGGATTGATTGGCCGCTGCGGTGACCTTGTACTCCAGCGAACCGGCCTGGTTGATGGTGCCGGCGAACACTTTGTCGCCCACGGTCTTTTCAATCGGCAGGCTTTCACCGGTGATTGGCGCTTGGTCGATGGTGGATTGGCCAGCGGTGACTTCACCGTCGAGGCCGATGCGCTCGCCGGGCTTGACCCGCACGATCGCGCCAAGATCGATACTTTTAACCTCTAGTTCCAGCCAGCTGCCATCGGCCTGTTGCACGGTGGCCTGTTCCGGAGTCATTTGCATCAAGCCACTGATGGCGTTGCGCGCACGGTCCAGGGACTTGGCTTCGATCAACTCGGCCACGGTGAACAGGAACATCACCATCGCCGCTTCTGGCCACTGGCCAATCAACACCGCACCGGTCACAGCGATGCTCATCAAGGCGTTGATGTTCAAGTTGAGGTTTTTCAGGGCAATCCAGCCCTTTTTATAGGTGGTCAGGCCGCCGCTGAGGATCGAGACCAGCGCCACCACGGCAATCACCCAGGTCGGCGCGGCATGGGTGAAGTGCAGCACTTCGGCGGCCAGCGCGCCGACGCCGGACACCGCCAGCGGCCACCAATGTTTCTTGGCCGGCGGCGCTGCGGCCGGGGCTCCTTCTTCGATGGGTTCGGCCTGCATGCCGATGGATTTGATGGCGTCGATGATCGGCGTGGTGCTCGGCAGATCGTGGGTGACGCCAAGGATCCGGTTGATGAGGTTGAATTCCAGCTGCTGCACGCCGGCGAGCTTGCCCAGTTTGTTCTGGATCAGCGTCTGCTCGGTGGGGCAGTCCATGGCTTCGATGCGGAAGGTACTCAGGCGCGAACCGGCAGTCGGTGCCTCGCTCAGTTGCACCAGCGCAGGCGCGGGCGCGCCGGAGCAGCAGGAACCGCCGTGGCCGTGGTCATGCACGGGGGTGAGTTTCTTCGGGCCATGATCGTGGTCATGGTCATGCTTGTGGTCGTGCTTATGCGGGGTGTGAAGGGAGTCGCTCATCAGGTCGCGTCCGTAAGGTGCCTGTTGCCAAGTAAAGACCCTGTAGCCACTATAGGGTCAAGCACCCATTTGGAGATTGCTGCGATGAAGATCGGCGAACTGGCCAAACTGACCGACTGCCCGGTGGAAACCATCCGTTATTACGAGAAGGAAGGCCTGCTGCCGCCGCCGGCGCGCACCGAGGCCAACTACCGCGTGTACACCCAGGCACACAGCGAGCGGCTGGTCTTTATCCGCAACTGCCGCAGCCTCGACATGACCCTCGAGGAAATCCGCAGCCTGCTGGGGCTGCGCGACAGCCCACAGGACCAGTGCGAAAGCGTGAATGCGTTGATCGACGAGCATATCCACCACGTGAAAGCGCGGATCGACGGGCTGTTGGCGCTGCAGGAACAACTGCTGGACCTGCGCCAGCGCTGTGGCGGCGGGCCAGAATGCGGGATATTGCAGCGGCTGGAGGTCAGCGGAAGCGTGCTGGCCAGCGAGGCCGAGCCTTCACATGTGGGCAGAAGCCACGGGCATTAACTCAAGCGAACACAGAACCCAATGTGGGAGCAGGCAAGCCAGCTCCCACAGTTCAGACCAAGGCAATTTTTAGATGGCGACGTCAGCCTTGATGCTCGGATCAGCGTCGTAGCCCACGATCTCGAAGTCCTCGAACTTATAGTCGTAGATCGACGCAGGCTTACGCTTGATCACCAGCTCCGGCAGCTTCTTCGGCGTGCGCGCCAGCTGGGTGCGGATCTGCTCCATGTGGTTGCTGTAGGCATGGGTATCGCCGGTGGTGACGATGATCTCGTGCGGGATCAGGTCGCACTGCTGGGCCAGCATATGGGTCAGCAACGCCAGTGCGGCAGTGTTGTACGGCAGGCCGAGGAACACGTCGGAGCTGCGGATATACAGCTGCATCGACAGATGACCGTCATGCACGAAGGCCTGGTACAGCAAGTGGCAAGGCGGCAGGGCTTGCTTGCCGTTGCGCGCGTTTTCCTGCGGGCTCTTGGTTTCGTCGGGCAGGTACTCGACGTTCCAACCGTGGAACAGGATGCGGCGGCTGTTGGGGTTGGTCTTGAGCGTGTGGACCATGTAGTCGATCTGGTTGATCGTGCCGCCGTCCTTGGTCGGCCAGGCGGTCCACTGCTCGCCGTACACCGGGCCCAGGTCGCCGTCTTCGGTGGCCCATTCGTCCCAGATACGCACGCCGTTTTCGTTCAGCCACTTGATGTTGGTGTTGCCGCTCAACATCCAGATCAATTCGTTGGCGATGCTTTTGAAGTGAAGCTTCTTGGTGGTCAGCAGCGGGAAGCCGTCGGCCAAGTTATGCCGATACTGACGGGCGAACACGGCCTTGGTGCCGGTGCCGGTGCGATCGCCCTTGGTCAGGCCATTGGTCACGACGTCGTTCAGTAGTTCGAGATATTGCTTCATGTGTTTACCCGTATCGTTGAAGCCGAGACCTCCTGGCCTCGGCGTTCGAATTTAAAGCGCGGTGTTCTTGATCGGCTGTGGACGGTTGTAGGCCCACCACAACAGGCCCAGGCCGCCGAGGATCATCGGCAGGCTGAGGATCTGGCCCATGGTCACCCAGCCCCACGCCAGGTAGCCCAGCTGCGCATCCGGCACGCGCACGAACTCGACGATGAAACGGAAGATCCCATAGAACAGCGCGAACATCCCCGACACTGCCATGGTTGGCCGTGGCTTGCGCGAGAAGATGTACAGAATGAGGAACAGTGCCACACCTTCCAGGGCGAACTGGTACAGCTGCGACGGATGGCGCGGCAGTTGCGCCGGGTCGCTGAACGGTGGGAACACCATGGCCCACGGCACGTCGGTCGGCTTGCCCCACAGCTCGGCATTGATGAAGTTGCCAATCCGCCCGGCGCCCAGGCCGATCGGCACCATCGGCGCGACGAAGTCCATCAGCTGGAAGAAGGACTTGCCATTGCGACGGCCGAACCACCAGGCGGCGATCATCACACCGATGAACCCACCGTGGAACGCCATGCCGCCCTTCCACACTTCAAAGATCAGCGTCGGGTTGGCGATGTACGCCGACAGATCGTAGAACAGCACATACCCCAGTCGCCCGCCGACGATGACGCCCATCGACAGCCAGAACACCATGTCGGAGAGTTTCTCCTTGGTCCAGGTCGGGTCGAAACGGTTCAGGCGGCGGGAGGCCAGCAGCCACGCCCCGCCGATGCCGATCAGGTACATCAACCCGTACCAGTGGATTTTCAGCGGACCGATGGCCAGGGCCACCGGGTCGATCTGCGGGTAAGGCAGCATTGCGACTCCTCGTTAATCATTCGATAGTGCGACCGGACCATGCCCGTGCGCGATTAAGCCTGCGTTACAACAAAAAGTTTAAACCGACGCAAAACAGCAATCCGGCGAACAGCCGCTTGAGCAAACGCGGCGACAACCGGTGTGCCAGGCGTGCGCCGAAGCGGGCGAACACCATGCTGGTCAGGGCGATGCCCAGCAGCGCCGGCAAATACACGAACCCTAGACTATGAGCGGGCAACAGCGGGTCATGCCAGCCCAGAATCATGAAACTTAATGCACTGGCCACGGCAATCGGCAGGCCACAGGCCGATGAAGTGGCCACCGCCTGCTGCATCGGCACGCTGCGCCAGGTCAAGAACGGCACGGTCAGCGAGCCGCCGCCAATCCCGAAAATCGCCGAGGCCCAGCCGATCACCGAGCCGGCTACGGTCAGGCCGACCTTGCCCGGCACCGTGCGGCTGGCCTTGGGCTTGACCTCGAGGGCCAGTTGCACGGCCACCAGCAGGGCAAACACCCCAATGATCTTCTGCAGATGCGGGCCGGAAATCGCCTCGGCGGTCAGCGCACCAAAACCGGCGCCGATCAGGATGCCCAAGGTCATCCATAGGAAGATCGGCCAACGCACCGCGCCACGTCGGTGGTGCTCACGCACTGCATTCACCGAGGTGAAGATAATCGTCGCCAGGGACGTGCCCACGGCCAGGTGAGTCAGCACCTGCGGGTCGAAGCCCTGCAAGGTGAAGCTGAACACCAGCACCGGCACGATGATGATCCCGCCGCCCACGCCAAACAGCCCGGCGAGCACGCCCGCACAGGCGCCGAGTAGCAAATACAGGAGAAATTCCATGGGAGCCCCCAAACCAAGTCCGGCATGTTAACGGATGGAAGGCATACGACCCAACTGGATACGATGGAACGCCGCTGCCTGTATGGGTAGAGTGGCTAAAAACACAAAAGGGAATCGCCTGATGTGCCTGATTGTTTTCGCCTGGCGGCCGGGCCACGCCCAACCGCTGATCGTCGCGGCCAACCGCGATGAGTTCTACGCCCGCCCCAGCCTGCCGCTGGCCCAGTGGCCGGATGCGCCCGCTGTCTACGCCGGCCGCGACCAGGAAGCGGGTGGCACCTGGCTGGGGGTCAATGCCGAGGGGCGGTTTGCCGCCCTGACCAATATCCGCGACCCGCATCAGCCGCCGGCACGCAAGTCGCGCGGTGAACTGGTCTCACGTTTTCTCAGCGGATCGCTGCCGATTGACCAATATCTCGCCGACGTTAACGGACGTTCGATTGAATATGCCGGGTTCAACCTGCTGGTGGGCACGCGGGATGCGTTGTGGCATTACAACGCCAACCACACCGAGCCGACGCAGTTGAAGGCTGGGATTTATGGATTATCCAACGCAGGACTGGACACGCCGTGGCCCAAGTTGCTCAAGGCCAAGGCAGCACTGAGCAAGTTGCTGGACGATCCGCAGCCGGAGGCCTTGCTGGCAATCTTGAGCGACCCGCAGACCGCGCCGTTTGCCGACTTGCCGGATACCGGCGTGGGGCTGGCGACCGAGAGCCTGTTGTCGAGCGTGTTTATTGCGAGTCCCAGCTACGGGACAAGGGCGAGTACGGCGTTGATTGTGAATGCCGACGGCACGCGGCGGATGGTGGAGCGCAGTTTCGGCCCGCACGGGGGGCGGTTGGGCGAGGTGGAACTGAGTATTTGACGGCGCCTGGATTGGCGCCATCGCCGGCAAGCCGGCTCCTACAGGGGAATGCATTCCAACGGTAGGAGCTGGCTTGCCAGCGATGGCCTCACTTCGGTCTAGAGGGTCTTGGCAGAAGCCGGGTTGATCATCCGCGTCAGCCCCAGGTTCTTCAGCGCCAACTGCAGCGAGCTGTGGATAACTTGCGGGTTGTCGATGGTCATCAACTCCGCCAGCAGGTCCTTGGCCATGCTCAGTTCGACCTGGCGCAGCATCCACTTCACCTTCGGCAGGTTGGTGGCGTTCATCGACAGGCTGTCAAAGCCCATCGCCATCAACAGCACCGCCGCCGCCGGATCGCCGGCCATTTCACCGCAGATACTCACCGGCTTGCCTTCGGCATGGGCGTCGCGCACCACGTGCTGCAGGGCTTGCAGCACCGCCGGGTGCAGGTAGTCGTAGAGGTCGGCCACCCGTGGGTTGTTACGGTCTACGGCCAGCAGGTATTGGGTCAGGTCATTGGAGCCCACCGACAGGAAGTCCACCTGGCGCGCCAGCTCCTTGGCCTGGTACACCGCTGCCGGAATCTCGATCATCACGCCGATCGGCGGCATCGGCACGTCGGCGCCTTCGTCGCGCACTTCGCCCCAGGCACGGTGGATCAGGTGCAGGGCCTCTTCCAGCTCATGGGTGCCGGAGATCATCGGCAGCAGAATGCGCAGGTTGTTCAGGCCCTCGCTGGCCTTGAGCATGGCGCGGGTCTGCACCAGGAAGATTTCAGGATGGTCGAGGGTGACGCGGATACCGCGCCAGCCGAGGAAGGGGTTGTCTTCCTTGATCGGGAAATACGACAGTGACTTGTCGCCGCCGATGTCCAGGCTGCGCATCGTCACCGGTAACGGGTGGAAGGCGGACAGTTGCTCGCGATAAATCGCCAGCTGCTCCTTCTCACTCGGGAAACGCTGGTTGATCATGAACGGCACTTCGGTGCGGTACAGCCCCACCCCTTCAGCACCGCGCTGCTGCGCACGGGCCACATCGGCGAGCAGGCCGGTGTTGACCAGCAGCGGCACGCGATGGCCATCGAGGGTCACGCACGGCAACTCGCGCAACGAGTCGAGGCCCAGCGCCAGTTGTTTCTCTTCCTCGACCACCTCGGCGTATTGCTTGCGCAGCACTTCGCTGGGGTTGGTGAAGACTTCACCGCGATGGCCATCGACGATCATGTCGATGCCGTCGACCTTGGAATACGGCAGGTCCACCAGGCCCATCACCGTCGGGATACCCATGGCCCGGGCCAGGATCGCGACGTGGGAGTTACCCGAACCCAGTACCGAGACCAGGCCCACCAACTTGCCTTCCGGCACTTCGCCGAGCATGGTCGCGGTCAGTTCTTCACTGATCAGGATGGTGTTGTCGGGGTAGACCAGGTTGGTGGTGCGGTCTTCCTGCAGGTAGGCCAGCAGACGGCGACCGAGGTCACGCACATCCGAGGCCCGTTCGCGCAGGTAGGCGTCGTCCATCAATTCGAAACGGTTGACGTGATCGGTGACCACCTGGCGCAGCGCGCCCTGGGCCCACTGACCGGTCTTGATCACGGTCTTGACTTCGTTACCCAGGGACGCGTCGTCGAGCATCATCTGGTACACATCGAACAGCGCGCGTTCTTCAGGGCGCAACTGCGTGGCCAGCTTGGTCGACAGGTTGCGCATGTCGGCGCGCACGCCTTCCAGGGCAGTCTTGAACAGTTTGATTTCAGCGTCGATGTCATCGACGGTCTTGTCCGGCACCACATCGAGGTCGGCCGGCGGCAGCATGACCACCGCGGTACCGACCGCCGCACCCGGCGAACCCGGCACGCCGACGAACTTGGCTTCCTGGATGCCCTTGCCCTGGCGCCCCAGGCCGCGAATCGAGCCGGTGGCCTCGGCGTGGGCAATAACCCCGGCGAGTTGCGCGCTCATGGTCACGAGGAAGGCTTCTTCACCTTCGTCGAACTGGCGGCGTTCTTTTTGCTGGATGACCAACACGCCGACAACGCGGCGATGGTGAATGATCGGTGCGCCGAGGAACGAGGCGTAGCGCTCTTCGCCGGTTTCGGCAAAGTAGCGATAACGCGGGTGATCGGCGGCGTTTTCAAGGTTCAGGGGTTCTTCACGCGTCCCCACCAGGCCCACCAGACCTTCATTGGGCGCCATGCTGACCTTGCCGATGGAGCGCTTGTTCAAGCCCTCGGTGGCCATCAGCACAAAACGGTTGGTCTCGGGGTCCAGCAGGTAAACCGAGCAGACCTGGCTGCCCATGGCTTCCTTGACGCGCAACACAATAATCCCCAACGCCGCCTTGAGATCCTTGGCGGAGTTAACTTCCTGGACGATCTTGCGCAGCGTATTGAGCATGGCTCGGGGTCGAACTCCGTCGTCAGTCGCGCGCTAAAAGGCGCGGGGCAAGCTCTTTGAGAGCGCGACGATAAACCTCGCGCTTGAATGTCACCACCTGGCCCAACGGGTACCAATAGCTGACCCAGCGCCAGCCATCGAACTCCGGTTTACCGGTCAAATCCATCCGCACCCGCTGCTCGTTGGAGATCAGGCGCAGGAGAAACCATTTCTGCTTCTGGCCGATGCACAGCGGTTGGCTGTGGGTACGCACCAGGCGTTGCGGCAAACGATAGCGCAACCAGCCACGGGTACAGGCCAGAATTTGCACATCTTCGCGCTCAAGGCCGACTTCTTCATTCAACTCACGGTACAAGGCGTCTTCAGGGGTTTCATCGGGGTTGATTCCGCCTTGAGGAAACTGCCAGGCATCTTGGTTGATTCGGCGAGCCCATAGCACCTGTCCGGCATCATTCGTAAGAATAATCCCGACATTAGGACGGAAACCATCGGGGTCGATCACGGCAACAACCTCGCAAACGCATGTCGCCGCATTGTTCCACAAAGGTTGCTGAAGCGGCAACGAGGCTTCTTACCTTATGTGCACTCTTGTGAAAAGACCGTATTCTGGACGCCTTTTTACAGACTTTTCAGCGAGTAACTGCAATGCGCCTGGCTTTATTCGACTTGGACAACACCCTTCTCGGCGGTGACAGCGACCACGCCTGGGGCGATTACCTGTGCGAGCGCGGGATTCTCGACCCGGTGGCCTACAAGGCCCGCAACGACGAGTTCTACCAGGATTACCTGGCCGGCAAGCTGGACAACGCCGCCTACCTGAACTTCTGCCTGGAAATCCTCGGCCGTACCGAGATGGCCCAGCTGCAGGAATGGCACAACGACTATATGCGCGACTGCATCGAGCCGATCATCCTGCCGCTGGCCATAGAGCTGCTGGCCAGGCACCGCGCCGCCGGTGACAAGCTGGTGATCATTACCGCCACCAACCGCTTCGTCACTGCGCCGATTGCCGCACGCCTGGGCGTGGAAACCCTGATCGCCACCGAATGCGAGATGGAAAACGGCCGCTACACCGGGCGCAGCACCGATGTACCGTGCTTTCGCGAAGGCAAGGTGACGCGCCTGAATCGCTGGCTGGAAGAAACCGGGTACACCCTGCAAGACAGCTACTTCTATAGCGACTCGATGAATGACCTGCCGCTGCTCGAGCAAGTGACGCATCCGGTGGCAGTGGATCCGGATCCGAATCTGCGCGCTGAAGCCGAGAAGCGCGGCTGGCCGGTCATCACCCTGCGCAACTAACTGATACCCCTGTGGTGAGCGGGCTTGCCCCGCGTTGGGCTGCGAAGCGGCCCCGATGCAGGCACAGCTGTTCTCCTGATAAAACCGGGTAGCCAGTTTAGGGCTGCTTCGCAGCCCAACGCGGGGCAAGCCCGCTCACCACAAAGAGGCCTACTTGTCACAGTAACCGCCTGAAGCCCTAGACCGGCTTGGCCCCCATCAACCCCGCAATCGCCACGAACCCCACCAGGCTGACCACCGCCAGCGCCAGGGTGAAATTCAAACTGCCGCCCTCGCCTCTGCGCAGGCGATTGAGCCGTGCCACCAACCAGAACCAGGCCAGCGCCGCCACGGTATAGAGAATGCTGGAGCCCAGGATCCAGGTCTGCCCCAGTGGCCAGCCGATCAGGTGCACCAGCCACCAGCCGGTGAATGGCATGCTCAGCAGGCAAATCCCCATCAACAGCCATACGAACGCCCAAGGGCGCTGCACGGTCACCGCCGGGCCGGCACTGCGTTTGCGCCAGGCCAGCAACGCCAGGCCGAAGCCGCTGAGCAGCAGCAGGACCGTGGCGGTGATGTGGATAACTTTCAGGGTGGTCAGGGTTTCCATGTCTCGTTTTCCTTAAAGGCCGCCCCCATCAGCGTAGTCGCTCAACCGAGGAACAGTTTGTAGGCCGGGTTATCACTTTCATCCCAGTACGGGTAGCCGATCGCTTCAAGCGCTGCCGGCACCAGGTGACGCTCGTCCGCCGGAACCTGCAGGCCGGCGACCACACGGCCGTCTGCTGCGCCGTGGTTGCGATAGTGGAACATCGAGATGTTCCAGCGCCCGCCCAATTTGTTAAGAAAGTTGAACAAGGCCCCCGGGCGCTCCGGGAATTCAAAGCGCAGCACCACTTCATCACTGACCTGGGCCGCATGCCCGCCGACCATGTGGCGAATGTGCAACTTGGCCAGTTCGTTCTCGGTCAGGTCCAGCACCGGGAAGCCTTTGCTGGTAAGACTGGCGATCAGCGCGCTGCGCGGGTCGTTTTCCGGATGCGTCTGCACGCCAACGAAGATATGCGCCTCGCTGCCGGAGTGGTAGCGGTAGTTGAATTCGGTGATCTGGCGCTTGCCCACAGCCTCGCAGAACGCCTTGAAGCTGCCCGGCTTCTCGGGAATGGTCACGGCGATGATGGCTTCACGACCTTCACCCAGCTCGGCGCGCTCGGCCACATGGCGCAGGCGGTCGAAGTTGACGTTGGCGCCGGAGTCGATGGCCACCAGGGTCTGCCCGGTAACGCCACGGGTCTCCACGTACTTCTTGATCCCCGCCACGCCCAGCGCGCCCGCCGGCTCGGTGATGGAGCGGGTGTCGTCGTAGATGTCCTTGATCGCCGCGCAGATTTCATCCGTGCTGACGGTGATCACTTCATCCACATAGTCTTTGCAGATTTCGAAGGTGTGGTGGCCGATCTGCGCCACCGCCACGCCGTCGGCAAAGATGCCCACAGTCGGCAAGACCACGCGCTCACCTGCGGCCATGGCGGCCTGCAGGCAGTTGGAGTCGTCCGGCTCGACGCCGATGATCTTGATTTCCGGGCGCAGGTATTTCACGTACGCCGCGATGCCGGCGATCAGCCCGCCGCCGCCCACCGGCACGAAAATCGCGTCCAGCGGCCCTGGGTGCTGGCGCAGGATTTCCATCGCCACGGTGCCCTGCCCGGCAATGGTGTGCGGATCATCGTAGGGGTGGATGTAGACGTAGCCCTTTTCGTCGACCAGTTTCAGCGAGTAGGCCAGGGCTTCCGGAAAGGAATCACCGTGCAGCACCACTTTGCCGCCCCGCGAGCGCACGCCTTCGACCTTGATTTCCGGAGTGGTCTTGGGCATCACGATAGTCGCCTTGACCCCCAGCACCTTGGCCGCCAGGGCCAGGCCCTGGGCATGGTTGCCCGCCGACGCGGTGACCACGCCACGCGCGCGCTCCTCGGCCGTCAGTTGCGTCAGCTTGTTATAGGCGCCGCGAATCTTGAACGAGAACACCGGCTGCAGGTCTTCGCGCTTGAGCCAGACCTTGTTGCCAAGGCGCTCGGAAAGCTGGCGGGCGGTCTGGAGCGGGGTTTCTACGGCAACGTCGTAGACGCGCGAGGTGAGGATCTTTTTGACGTACTGTTCAAGCATCGGCAGGCATCACTGGGCGGGTTGGGCAGGGCCAAGGAGTCTAACCCAGCGTTTGGCCGGGAGACCACACGAATCCCAAGGTTTGTTGGGGTATACTCGCGCCCCTCTTTTACTCCCCGCCCGTTCCGGAGCCCGCATGACCCAGGATCAACTCAAACAGGCAGTGGCCCAGGCCGCCGTCGATTTAATCCTCCCCAAACTCGACGACAAGAGCATCGTCGGTGTCGGCACCGGTTCCACTGCCAACTGCTTCATCGATGCACTGGCCCAGCACAAGGGCGCGTTCGATGGCGCCGTGGCCAGCTCCGAAGCCACCGCCGCTCGCCTCAAGGGCCATGGCATTCCGGTGTACGAGCTCAACACCGTGAGCGACCTGGAGTTCTACGTCGACGGCGCCGATGAAAGCGACGCGCACCTGAACCTGATCAAGGGCGGCGGCGCGGCCCTGACCCGCGAAAAGATCGTCGCGGCCGTGGCCAAGACCTTCATCTGCATCGCCGACGCCAGCAAGCTGGTACCGGTACTCGGCGCGTTCCCGCTGCCGGTGGAAGTGATCCCGATGGCCCGCAGCCACGTGGCCCGCGAGCTGGTGAAGCTGGGCGGCGACCCGGTGTACCGCGAAGGCGTGTTGACCGACAACGGCAACATCATCCTCGACGTGTTCAACATGCAGATCACCAACCCGGTGGAGCTGGAGACGCAGATCAATGCAATCGTCGGCGTGGTCACCAATGGCCTGTTCGCCGCGCGTCCAGCCGATGTACTGCTGCTGGGTACTTCGGAAGGAGTGAAAACCC
>NZ_JANLOH010000006.1:0-137565 GCF_025466155.1 Pseudomonas sp. 13B_2.1_Bac1
CCAGCTCCCACATTGACCCGGTGTTGACAGGGATCAGGCGTAATAGTCGACGGCGCTGGAGCCGATCACGGTAGACGTCACCGGCGCGACGGCCTCAGCCACATCGCCGTGACTGGCATTGTCGCCGTTGTCGCCGCCGCGCCCACCCGTGCCACTCACGCCACGGGTCTGGGCCTGCTGTTGCTGCTGCTCCTGGCCACGGGACTGGTCGGACACGTTGACGTCGACCTGGCCCATGCCTTGCTGGGCGAACATCTCCCGCAGGCGGCCGGACTGGCTTTCCAGCGCTTCACGCACCACCGGGTGGGCGCTCATGAAGTTGACCTGGGCCTGCTGGTCGGCCGTCATGTTGACCTTGATGTCCAGGCGGCCGAGTTCGGCCGGCTGCAACTGGATCTCAGCCGACTTGAGGTTGGCGCTGGAGAGGTACATGACGCGGTTGACGATCTCGTCGGTCCAGCCGCTCTGGTGCATGGCCAGCGGCGCATTGGTCGTGGGCGGCAGCGCATTGGCGGTTTTCGGCGTGGCGGCCTGGGTCAGCGCGGCAAGGCGATTGGCGAAGTCATCGACGCGCGTGTCGCTGCTGGCTTCCTTGAGGTCCTTGAGGCCGCCTTCGATCAGCCCGCTGAAGGCCTTCTCGCCGCCGGAGTCAGTGCTGTCCTTGGTGGCTTGCTGGTCGACCATGTTGGCCAGGCCGGCAGCAAAGTTCTGCGCGGCCGTCGGCTGGTCCTGGGTCGGCGCCGGGGCGGTTTTTGCCGGTGCCTGGCTGCTGGCCGACACATGCCCGCCCTGCTCCATCGCCAGGCGCACGGCCGGCATCGCATCCAGTGGATCGGCCTCGGGGTCGAATGCCGGCTTGGCGTCCTCGGTGGCCGCGATCGGCGCCGCAACCACCGGCTGGGCGCTGTCGTCCTGGGCGGCAGCCGCCGGTGCCGGGGTCTGCACCGGCACCGGCACGACCACCGGCGTGACCGTGGCAATCAACGCCGGATCGACCACCGGGTCGGTCGGGGGCTGCTGCACCAGGGTCGGATCGACCGGCGCGTCGTCATCGGTGCTGGCACTGTCATCGGACTTGGCCGGCGGCGTGGCAGGCAAGGTATTGCCGCTATCGGCAACCGCTGGCGTGCTGGCGGCAGGCTTGTCGCTGCTGGCGACAGGCTTGGCAGAGTTGTCGGAAGGCTTGTCCCGTGTGGACTTGGCCGAGTTGTCGTCGGCCTTGATCGCGGGCTTGGCGCCTTGGTTGGCGAACACCTGTGCGAAGCCAGGGCCCTTGTCCCGTGGGTCCGCATCCGCAACCGGCTGCGGGGCGGCGGACGCTTGAGGCTTGGCCGCGGGGGCAGCCTGAAGGAGCGAATTAGGGGCGACTGGCATAGGTAAAGGTCTCCACTGCATGGGGATCGGGGATGCAGTATCGGGAGATAGAGCAAGAGTCGGGCCAGGTTTTACTTGGGCTTGGTTTTGTTGTGTACCTATCCGTTATTCAGGTAATGGCTGATATGGATACGTACACCCCCCAACTACACGCCAAACCGCTGCCGCTCGGACTCATACAACGGCTTCACCAACGCAAACTCATGATCAATCTGATCCACCAGCGCCCCCAGGTCCGCCGAGGACTCAACCGACTCGACCTCCAGCCGCTGGCACAACTGCGCCAGGCGCACCGCGCCGAGGTTGCCGCTGCTACCCTTGAAGCTATGGGCGATGCGCCCCAGCGCCTTGGCGTCGTCGCGGGCCTTGCGCAGGGCTTCGACGCGCTTCTGGGAATCATCGAGAAAGGTATCGAGCAGCTTGGGGTACTCGCCTTCCATGACTTCCTGCAAACCCGACAACACGTCTGGGTCCAGATGAATATCAACCACTTGCTCGCTCCTTGATCAAGAATCGGCGGATTATGCCAGAGCCCCCCAGCAAAACTCCACGCAGACACTGCGCCCGCCATCGGACCAGCGTACATCGCTGCTCAACTGGCGCACCAGGCTCAGCCCGCGGCCGGACAGACGGTCGATATCCAACGGGCGGGCCAGTACCTGTTCGACGTCGAACCCCGGCCCGCTGTCTTCCAGGCGCAAGGTCATCTTGCCGCCCGCTTCGGTGGGCACCACCTGCACGTGCACGCGCACATAACCGCTGTTCAGCTGCGCCAGGCGATCGTTGCGCTGGCGGTAATACTCGGTAAACCCCTGGGCATCGCGCTTGAGCCGCGAGTCCAGGCCCAGCACGCCGTGCTCCAGCGCGTTGGAATACAGCTCGGCCATCACGCTGTACAGCGCCCCGCTCTGCTCACGCAGGCCGTGGATCTCCAGCAACAGCTGCAGCAGGTAGGGCAACGGGTTGTAGCGCTTGAGGGTTTCGGCGCGGAACTCGAAACTCACCGACCAATCCAGCGGGCACGACTGGCCGCTGTCGGCATACAACGGCCCGGTCGCGCGCAACGACTGGCCGGGCTGCAGGGTGATTTCCACCATGCTCACGTCATCCCGCGCCTCGCCGCGAAAGGCCGCCAGCGCCTGTTCAATGTCCTCGAACAGCCGATCCGGCTCGCGATTGGCGGCGAACACTTGCTGCAAACGCTCGGCGCCAAACAATTGATCATTCGCGTCAGCGGTGTCCAGCACACCATCGGACAGCAGGAACACGCGGTCGCCCAAGGCCATGGGCCAGACTTCGGTGCGATCATCAAAAGCGTCGGCCGAAAGCACGCCCAACGGCAAATGCCGCGACTGCAGCGGCGTGCGCTTGCCACTGGCGACTTCATGCACATAGCCATCGGGCATGCCACCGTTCCACACCTCCACCACGCGGCGCTGCGTGCTCAGGCACAACAGGGTGGCGCAGCAGAACATGTCCACCGGCAGGATGCGCTTGAGCTTGGCGTTCATCTCGCGCAGGGTCTGCGCCAGGCCGTAGCCCTTGGCGGTCATGCCGTAGAACACTTCCGCCAGCGGCATCGCGCCCACCGCTGCCGGCAGGCCGTGGCCGGTGAAGTCGCCGAGCAGCACGTGCATGTCGCCGGACGGCGTGTAGGCCGCCAGCAGCAAGTCACCGTTGAACAATGCATAGGGCGATTGCAGGTAGCGAATGTTCGGCGCGGCATTGATGCAGCCGGAATGGGCGACCTTGTCGAACACGGCCTTGGCGACCCGCTGCTCATGCAATAGATAGTCGTGGTGCCTGGCGATCAGGTCGCGCTGCTGCAACACGGTGGCCTGCAACCGGCGCAGGCGGTCCATGGCGTTGATCTTCGCGGCCAGGATCAGTTGGTTGTAGGGCTTGGGCAGGAAGTCGTCACCGCCGGCATCCAGGCATTGGGCCAGCGCTTCGCTTTCGCGCAGGGAGGTGAGGAAGATAATCGGCACCAGCGCCTCGCCGGCCAGTTGCTTGATGCGGCGGGCCGCCTCAAAGCCGTCCATCACCGGCATCAGCGCATCCATCAGCACCAGCTGCGGCCGCTCGCGGGCGAACACCTCAACCGCTTGCGCGCCGTTGGTGGCGGTCAGCACCTGGTGGCCCTGACGCCGGATGATCGTCGACAGCAACAGCAGATCGGCGGCGCTGTCTTCGGCGATCAATATGCTCAGCGCTTCAGGAACCGGGGCCAGGACGCTCAAGTGAGGTCGAACAATTTGTCGAAGTTGGAAATGGCGAGGATCTTGCGCACGTCAGAATTACTGTTGATCACCTGAACCTCGGCGTTATCGCCACCGGCATGGTCACGCAGCAGCAGGAGCATGCCCAGGGCCGAGCTGTCCATATAAGTGGTGTGCTTCAAGTCCACCACATAGATCTCGGGCACTTTGTAAAACCGCTCGTAGGCATCACGAAAGGCTTGGTGGCTACCGAAATCGAACCGCCCCTTGATGGTAATCGTCAATTTCGTCCCATCCAGGGATACTTCTGACTCGACTGACATACGACTGCTTCCTTGTCATTGGCAATGTGCAACAAGGTTTAGCAGGCGAAGCGGATCTGAGCAACACAGCGAATCAAATGCGCGAGCGGGCTTGTTCACGAAAGCAGTCTGTCAGCCACCACAGATGCAAACTGACATACCGCCTTCGCGAGCAAGCCCGCTGCCACCTTTTTAGAATTGGGATTGACGCGGCAGACGCTGGGACAGTTCGTCGAGCAGCTTCTGCTCACGCTTGTCCTCGATGGCCCGCGCCTCGTCGATGTAGCGCTGCACCAGTTTGCGCAGGCCTTCGACCCGCGCAAACGCCGCTTGCCAGCTCTCGCGGGCTTTATCGAGATTGTTCTGGTGCCAGGCCAGGCTCTGGCGCTGTTGGCCGACGGCGGTTTCCAACTGGTTGAGAAAGCCCTGGTAGCCCATCAGCCACTGGCCGGAAACGCCCTTGCTGCCGCGTTCGATCCATTGCTGCTGGTACTCGCTGCGAAAACGCTCGAGGTCGCCCAGCTTGCTTTCCGCCAGACGCACCTGGCCCTGGAAATACCCCAGGCGCTGCACGGCGGTTTTCTCGGCCTTTTCGGCCATGTCCACCACCGGGGCCAGACGTGAGGAACGCGTGCTGGCCATGGCTTAGCCGCCTGGCGCCGGGGCGAAGATCGAGCCCAGGTGCGCTTCGCTTTCACCCATGCTGATCTTGTCGTTGAGGCCCTGGCGCAGGTAGGTCACCAACTGCGGTTGCAGGGCGATCGCCAGGTCGGTCTCGCGATCACCACCGGCCACATAGGCGCCGACACTGATCAGGTCGCGACTCTGCTGGTAGCGCGACCACAACTGTTTGAAATGCTGCGCGCGCGCCATGTGCTCCGGCGTGACCACGGCCGGCATCACCCGGCTGATCGACGCCTCGATGTCGATGGCCGGATAGTGCCCCTCTTCCGCCAGGCGCCGCGACAGTACGATGTGGCCGTCGAGTACACCCCGCGCCGAGTCGGCAATCGGGTCCTGCTGGTCATCGCCTTCGGACAATACGGTGTAGAACGCGGTGATCGAGCCCCCACCGGCTTCGGCATTACCGGCGCGCTCCACCAACTTGGGCAGCTTGGCAAACACCGACGGCGGATAGCCCTTGGTGGCCGGCGGCTCACCGATGGCCAGGGCGATTTCCCGCTGGGCCTGGGCAAAACGCGTGAGCGAGTCCATCAGCAACAGGACGTTCTTGCCCTTGTCGCGAAAATATTCGGCGATGCGCGTGCAATACATCGCGGCGCGCAAACGCATCAGCGGTGCATCGTCGGCCGGGGATGCGACCACCACCGAGCGCTTGAGGCCTTCTTCACCGAGGCTGTGCTCGATGAACTCCTTGACCTCACGACCCCGCTCGCCGATCAGCCCCACCACAATGATGTCGGCCTCGGTAAAGCGGGTCATCATGCCGAGCAACACCGACTTACCCACGCCGGTACCGGCGAACAGGCCCAGACGCTGGCCGCGACCGACCGTCAATAATCCGTTGATGCTGCGAATGCCCACGTCCAGCGGCACGCTGATCGGGTTGCGGTTCAGCGGGTTGATGGTCGGGCCGTCCATCGGCACCCAGTCTTCGGCCTTCATCCCGCCCTTGCCGTCCAGCGCGCGACCGGCGCCGTCGAGTACGCGGCCGAGCATGCTCATGCCCATGGGCAGGCGACCGGTATCAGCCAACGGCACCACGCGGGCACCCGGGGCGATGCCGGCCAGGCTACCGACGGGCATCAGGAAAATCTTGCTGCCGGAAAAGCCCATCACTTCGGCTTCGACCTGCACCGGGTGGTAGCTGTCGTCGTTGATCACCAGGCAGCGGCTGCCCATGGCCGCGCGCAGGCCCTCGGCCTCCAGGGTCAGGCCGACCATGCGCAACAGGCGCCCTTCGAGGATCGGTTGGCCAGCCAATTCGGTGGCTTCGGCATAGCCACCCAGGCGTTTGGCGAAGCTGGTGCGATCAAGGCGCATCAGGGGCGTCCAGGTCCACACTCAGGTCAGGCTCGGCCGGGTGCAGGGCTTGTTCGTGGAGTTGGTCGAACAGCTTGGCCATGATTTGGCTGATACGGGTTTCCACCGTCGCATCGATGCGGCTGTGCTCGGTCTCGACGCGGCAACCCCCTGGCTGCAGGGAGGCGTCCTCGACGATGCGCCAGGTTTCTTCATGGCGCTCGCGCAGGGCCTTGACCTGTTCGAAATCCTGCGGGTTGATGTACAGCCGCACATTGCCGACGCCCAGCGGCAGCAACTTGAGCGCTTCGCGCATCACGCTTTCGATGTGGCTGGAATCGAGCACCAGCTCACGCTGGATCACCTGGCGGGCGATATGCTCCACCAGGCCGACCATGGCTTTCTCGATCTGCGAATCCTGCTCGGCGATGGGGTCGAACAGGCCGCCCATCAAGCGCTCCAGGCTGGCCAGCTTGACGGCGAGCGCCGCCTCGGCCTCCTGGCGCACCTTGAGGGTGGTGCTGCGAAAACCGTCTTTTTCACCGGCGGAAAACCCTTCGTTGTAGGCCTCCTGGCGGATGCTCTCCAACTCTTCCAGGGTCAGTGGCTGGACTTCTTCCAGCGGCACTTCTTCCATTTCCGCAGGCGGCTCTTCCACCGGTTCCGGCTCGGGCTCCGGCACATGCGGATCGAAGCTGGGCAACGACCAGATGTCGAACCCGCCGACATCCCGCGCGCGAATCAGATCGCTGGGAGCCCCATCTTTGTTCGACATGAGTGGCGCCTTAAATCATTTCTTCGCCGCCCTTCCCGCCGAGAACGATTTCTCCGGCTTCGGCCATACGGCGGGCAATGGTGAGGATCTCTTTCTGCGCGGTTTCCACGTCGCTGACGCGCACCGGGCCCTTGGCCTCGAGGTCGTCGCGCAGCAGCTCGGAAGCACGCTTGGACATGTTCTTGAAGATCTTCTCCTTGACGTTCTCGTCGGAGCCCTTGAGCGCCAGCACCAGCACGTCGGAAGACACCTCGCGCAGCAGCGCCTGGATGCCACGGTCGTCGACATCGGAGAGGTTGTTGAACACGAACATGAGGTCTTCGATCTGGCCGGACAGGGTGTCGTCGATCTCGCGGATCGAGTCCATCAACTGGCCTTCGACCGAGCTGTCGAGGAAGTTCATGATGTCGGCCGCGCGCTTGATACCGCCCAGGGTGGTCCGCGAGGCATTCGAGTTGCCCGAGAACTGCTTCTCGAGAATCGTGTTGAGTTCTTTCAGGGCCGCCGGCTGCACAGTGTTCAGCGACGACACGCGCAGGATGATGTCCAGGCGCACTTTATGGTCGAAGTGGCCAAGCACTTCACCGGCCTGGTCCGGGTCGAGGTACGCCACGACGATAGCCTGGATCTGCGGGTGCTCGTAGCGGATCACGTCGGCGACGGCGCGCGGCTCCATCCATTTGAGGCTGTCGAGGCCGCTGGTGTTGCCACCCAGCAGGATGCGGTCGATCAGGCCGTTGGCCTTGTCTTCGCCCAGGGCCGAGGTGAGCATCTTGCGGATGTAGCTGTCGGAGCCGACGCCCAGGCTGGTCTGGTCGCCGACGATCTCGACGAACTCACTCATCACCTGCTCGACCTGCTCACGGTGCACATTGCGCATCTGCGCCATGGCCACGCCAACCCGCTGGACTTCTTTAGGGCCCATGTGGCGCAGCACTTGGGCGGCGTCGGTTTCACCCAGCGACAGCAGCAATACAGCGGCTTTGTCGACCTTGGTGAGCTTGGCAACAGCGGCTCGATTATCACTCATCTGCGTTGATCCACTCTTTCACGACCTGGGCCACACGGCCCGGGTCTTCTGCCACCAGACTCTTGATTGCATTCAGCTGAGCGTCATAGCCTTCGCTCGGGCTTGGCAACAGGATGCTTTGCGGGCCGCCGAGGCTGACGCGGTCGTTGGCCAGTTCGCCATCCAGGCCGCCCATGCCACCCAACTCGACGTCGCTGCCACCGAAGGCCGCGAGTTGTTTCTTGCCGTTGCCGGTGATGTTGTTGAGCACCGGGCGCAGCACGCCGAACACCAGCACCAGGATGAACAACACACCCAGCACTTGCTTGACGATGTCCCAGAACCACGGCTGCGTGTAGAACGCCGGGTCGGCGATCACTTCGCCACGCTCGGCGGAGAACGGCATGTTGATCACACTGACGCTGTCGCCACGGCTGGCGTCAAAACCGACGGCGTCCTGCACCAGGCGAGTGAAGCGCGCCAATTCGTCGGCGCTCCAGGGCGCACGGGTGACCGCACCGTCAGCCGGGTTGACCTTGACCTGGTCATCGACCACCACCGACACCGACAGGCGATTGACACGGCCCTGTTGTTGCTTGGTGTGGCTGATGGAACGGTCGAGTTCGAAGTTCTTGGTGGACTGGTTACGCTTGTCCGCCGGGTACGGGGCGAGCATCGGCTGGCCGGTGGCCGGGTCCATGATCTGCTGGCCGTTGGCGTCCAGCAGCGGCTGGCCAGGTTGCACTGCACCAGCAGTCGCGGCAGCGCCACCGGTGGTTTGCGGCGCGGTGGCCGGTGCCGGTGGCTGGTTGCTCAGGGCACCCGGCACACCTTGCGGGCCATTGCTGGCGGTGCGTTGTTCGCTGGTCGACTGCTCGCTGCGCAAGGCCGGCTGGTCGGGGTTGAACTGCTCGGAGGTCGATTCGACGGCGCTGAAGTCCACATCGGCAGACACTTCAGCCTTGTAGCGGTCGTTGCCCAGCACCGGTTGCAGGATGTTATGCACACGCTGGGTGAGCATGCTTTCCATGCGGCGGCTGTAGTCGAACTGCTTGCCGGCCTGGGTCAGCGCGGAGTTTTCAGCCTGGTCGGACAGCAGGTTGCCCTTCTGGTCGACCACGGTGATTTGCGACTTGCTCAATTCGGGAACGCTGGTGGCCACCAGGTTGATGATTGCCAGGACCTGGCCAGGCTCCAGGGAGCGGCCGGAAAACAGTTCGACCAATACCGAGGCGCTTGGCTTGCGCTCATCGCGCACGAACACCGAGCTTTTCGGAATAGCCAGGTGCACGCGGGCGCCCTTGACGTTGTTGAGGCTGGAGATGGTGCGGGCGAGTTCGCCTTCGAGGCCACGACGATAGCGAGTGGCTTCCATGAACTGGCTGGTCCCCAGGCCCTGGTCCTTGTCGAGGATTTCAAAACCGATGTTGCTGTCGGACGGGGTCACGCCAGCCGCCGCGAGTTTCATCCGCGCCCGGGCCACGTCGTCGGCCTTGACCAGCAGAGCGCCGGAGTTGGGCTCTACAGTGTAGGAAATGTCGGCAGCCGACAGGGTTTCCATGATCTGCTTGGAATCCATGCCCGCCAGGCTGCCGTACAGCGGCCGGTAATCGGGTTGCTGCGACCACAACACCACGGCAAAACCAATCGCCACGCTGGCAGCCAGGCCGACCATCAGGCCCACCTGACGCAACATGGTCATTTCCGAGAGGTTTTCCAGGAACGACAGGCCAAACAGCGGCGGCTTGCCGTCTGCCTTGGCGGGTACGTTGTCCACGACTGCTTCTGCCATGACTTAAATCTCGTCCTTAAACCGGCATCTGCATGATGTCTTGGTAGGCTTGAACCAGCTTGTTACGCACTTGGGTCAGGGCCTGGAACGAGACGCTGGCCTTTTGCGAGGCGACCATCACATCGGTGAGGTCCACGCCGCTTTTGCCGATCTCGAACGCATTGGCCAACTGGTTGGAGGCTTGCTGGGTATCACTGACTTTGTTGATAGCTTTGCCGAGCATGTCGGCGAAGCTGCTTTGGCCCAATTCCGGCGCTGGCGCGACGGATTTCGGTTGAGCCATGGCATCCATTTGCATGGAGCGCATATCCAACATCAACCGATTGAACTCAATACCCTGGCTCATGACCTTCTCTCTCCCGACAACCCGCAAATTTTTGACACTACGCAGCAATTACTAGGGGAGGTAGCAACAAGGGTGCCAGCTCTGTAGCAACTCGTAAGAAAAGGCGACAAAGCTTGTCCGCCTTGTTACCGATCAGGTGGCGAAAAGATAAGCCTCGACATCCATCCCGGCGTCGCGCATCTGTGCCAGCTTGTAGCGCAGCGTGCGTGGGCTGATCCCCAGGCGTTCGGCGGCTTCCTTGCGGCGGCCGCGCTCGGCGCGCAGGGTGTCGATGATCATCTGGAATTCGCGGCGACGCAGGTCGTCGCCCAGGGCCCCGGCGGTCTCGGTTTCGGCGACCACCGGCACCGGCGCCAGGGTCGGGAGCGGCGCTGCGCCACTGCCCATGGCCAGGCAGAAATCCTGGGGCTGGATCAAGCCGCCCTGCTGCAAAATCAGCGCGCGCTGGATAGCGTTGTCCAATTCGCGCACGTTGCCCGGCCATGGATAGCCGATCAGGCACGCCTGGGCCTCGGCCGAGAGCCGCGCCTGGGCATGCTTCATTTTTTTGACGTGGTTGTTCAGCAGGCGCTCGGCCAGTGGAATGATATCCGCCGGGCGTTCGCGCAACGGACGCCAGGCCAGCGGAAACACCGAGAGGCGGTAGAACAGATCCTCACGGAAGCGCCCCGCCGCCACTTCACCGGCAAGGTCTCGGTTGGTGGTGGCTACCACGCGAATATCCAGCTGGATCGGCTTGCGCGCGCCCACACGTTCCACTTCACGCTCCTGCAACACCCGCAGCAGCTTGGCCTGCAGGCCCAGGGGCATCTCCGAGATCTCATCGAGCAAGATGGTGCCGCCGTCCGCCTGTTCGAACTTGCCCGCCTGGGCCGCGATGGCGCCGGTAAAGGAGCCCTTTTCGTGGCCGAACAGCGTGGCTTCGAGCATGTTGTCGGGGATCGCCGCGCAGTTGATGGCGATGAACGGTTGTTTGGCGCGAGTCGATTGCTGGTGGATATAGCGCGCCAGCACCTCTTTACCGGTACCGGACTCGCCGGAAATCAACACAGTCGAATCGCTGCGCGCCACGCGGGCCGCCAGTTCCAGCAACTGCGCGCTGGCCGGTTCGAAGGCAATCGGGCCCTCGCTGTCACTGGCCGTGATCACGCCCAGGGCATGCCGCGCCACCAGTTCGATCAGGGCCTTGGGCTCGAAAGGCTTGACCAGGTAATCCGCCGCGCCCTGGCGCATTGCGTCCACCGCGCGCTCAACGGCGCCATGGGCGGTCATCAGCAACACCGGCAGTTGCGGCTGGCGCGCACGCAGCAGGCCGAGCAACTGGTGGCCGTCCATGCCGGGCATGTTCACGTCGCTGACCACCAGGCTGAAGGTTTCCTGCTCGACCGCCTCCAAGGCGTCCTCGGCAGAACCGACCGCCCGGTAGTCATGGCCCGCCAGCAACAGCGTGTCAGCCAATGCTTCACGCAGGGCGCGATCGTCTTCCACCAACAGAACCTTGATAGCCATTACTTTTTACTCCGCGCCTGCCGCGCATGAAAACAGCGGCAAGGTCATCAATGCACAGGTGCCACGCCCGACCCGGGAGTGCAGTTGCAATTCTCCCTGATGGGCACGTGCCACCGCCTTGACCACGGTCAGGCCGAGGCCGGTACCGTTGGTCTTGGTGGTAAAAAACGGCTCGCCCAGGCGCTGCAATACGACCGGGTCGATACCGCTGCCGCTGTCACTGATGCACAGGCGCAGGGTTTGCTCGCGGCTGTACAGGTGCACCTTGAGGCGCGCGCCGGGGCCGCTGGCCTGGGTGGCGTTTTCGATCAGGTTGAGCAGCGAGCCGACCAGGGTGTCGCGGTTGCACAGCAGCTCACCGAGATGACTGTCGCACTGCCAGCGCACCTGGACGTCTTGAATATGCGTCGCGGCTGCAGCCTGCAGGGCCTGCATCAGCGCGGCCGGAGTGATGCGGTCAGTCAGCGGCAATTCGCCACGGGCAAACACCAGCATGTCGCGCACCTGGTGCTCCAACTCGTGCAAGCGCTCCTTGAGGCGCCCGGCAAATCGCTGGTGGGTGGCAGCGGGCAATTGCTCATCAGTCAAATGACTGGCGTAGATCAACGCCGCCGACAGGGGCGTGCGGATCTGATGCGCCAAAGAAGCGACCATCCGCCCCAGCGACGACAAACGCTCGTGGCGCGCCAGCTGGTCTTGCAGGTGACGGGTTTCAGTCAGGTCGTTGAGCAGCACCAGCTGGCCCGGCTCCGCATCCAGGGAACGGGTAGCGATGGATAAGCGGCGCCCGTCCTTCAGGGAGATTTCGTGGCCGTCGTCTTCGCGCGGCGCAAAGCAGCGCGTGATGACATGGCGCCACAGCTCACCTTCCAGGGGCAGGCCGAGCATGTCGCAGGCCGCCGGGTTGGCTTCGCGCACTCGGCCCTGATCGTCAATCACGATCACGCCGCCCGGCAACAGCGACAGCAGGTTTTGCAGACGGTTGGCCAGGCGCTCTTTCTCGGCCAGCTCTTCCATGCGCTGGGCACTGACCACCGCCAGCTCGCCTTTAAGCTCGGAGACCCGGGCTTCCAGCAGGCTGTAGGAGTCAGTCAATTGGCTCGACATCTGGTTGAACAGCGAAAAGGCCTGCTCCAGGCCATTGCGGCTGAGTTCTTCTACAGACGGGGCAGGCCCCTGCAGGACAGGGACCGAAGATAGTTGGGCGGCGTGGGGCATCATGCTCTCTCGCTTGGCTGACCGTCAGTTAAACGGAACGTTGCGAGGGCTGTAGCAATAGTTGTGCCGAAAAAAAACCGCTGAAATTTCAGCGGTTTGGAAAACAGGCGTCAATCATCCGCCTGTTCATCACCTTCTTTGCGGCTCATGCCGTACTTGCGCATCTTCTCAACCAGGGTGGTTCGGCGGATGCGCAGGCGCTCGGCAGCCCGCGCGACGATGCCATTGGCGTCATCCAACGCCTGCTGGATCAGCCCCTGTTCGAGGTTGCCGAGGTAGTCCTTGAGATCAAGGCCTTCGGGCGGCAGCATGGCGGTAGAGCCGAAGTCCGGGGTGTGGCCGTTGATGGCGACCCGCTCTTCCATATCACTGCGCAGGCTGTCGACCAGTTGCTCGTCTTCATCGTCGACGTAGCGGAATTTCTTCGGCAACTCGACCACGCCGATCACGCCGTAGGGGTGCATGATCGCCATGCGCTCCACCAGGTTGGCCAGCTCGCGAACGTTACCCGGCCAGCCGTGGCGGCACAGGGACATGATCGCCGCCGAGTTGAAACGGATCGAGCCGCGCTTTTCGTGCTCCATGCGCGAGATCAGTTCGTTCATCAGCAGCGGGATGTCTTCCACGCGTTCGCGCAGCGGGGCCATCTCGATCGGGAATACGTTGAGGCGGTAGTACAGGTCTTCGCGGAAGCTGCCCACCTCGATCATGCTCTCGAGGTTCTTGTGGGTGGCCGCGATGATGCGCACGTCGACGCTTTGGGTCTTGTTGCTGCCCACACGTTCGAAGGTGCGTTCCTGCAGCACGCGCAGCAGCTTGACCTGCATCGGCAGCGGCATGTCGCCGATTTCGTCGAGGAACAGCGTGCCGCCGTTGGCCAGTTCGAAACGCCCGGCACGGCTGGTGATCGCCCCGGTAAAGGCGCCCTTCTCATGGCCGAACAATTCGCTTTCCAGCAGCTCGGCCGGAATCGCCCCGCAGTTGACCGGCACAAAAGGCCCGTCGCGGCGCTTGGAGTGATAGTGCAGGTTGCGTGCGACCACTTCCTTGCCGGTGCCCGACTCGCCGAGGATCAGCACGCTGGCGTCGGTGTCAGCCACTTGCTGCATCATCTGGCGCACGTGCTGGATCGCACGACTGGTGCCGACGAGGCTGCGGAACAGGTTGGGTTCGCGGTGGCGACCGCGCTCGCGTGCCTGGTCATACATCTCGCGATAGACCTGGGCACGGTGCAGGGAGTCGAGCAATTTGCTGTAGCTGGGCGGCATTTCCAGGGTGGACAGCACGCGGCGGCGCTGGTCTTCAGGCAGGTCGATAGAAGAAATATCGCCCATCAGCAACACCGGAAGGAACTCATCCCAGGTTGACAGTGTCTTTAACAAGCCCAAAACAGCGCCAGGAGCGTTCACCGTCCCGATCAGCACACAAATGACTTCACGGCTCGATGACAATGAGCTGACCGCCTGCTGCCAATCATGGCTGCCGCAGGGCAAATTTTCTTCGCCAAGAAAATTCAAAATCACCGCTAAATCGCGGCGGCGGACGCTATCGTCATCAATCAGCAGAATTTTGGTTTCACGCCACATGCAATAGCAACTTCCCTAGTAAAACGCTCTGCCCCAAGAGTGAGGGCAATCGAGACGCCTGTAAGACTTCATGCCTTACTAGACGTCTGAAATCTGAAAACAGCACTAGTTAAGTCAAAAATGCTGGCACAGTCAAATATATGACGCGCCGTTCGGATTAACTGAGCTCATTCAGCCGAACAGATGGTAAACCTTTGACGCATTTTTCGCTTGGTTGATCTGCGACATCTCTTCGAAAATCGCCTGCCGCTCGCCCGTCGTCACCTCAAGCAATTGCTGGTAAACCGCGAGCAGGCTCTCAAGCTTCTCACGCAACGCATCCTCGTCGACCGGCGCCTCACTGAGCACCTGCTCGATCACGTCGCGACACCCCATGTCGAGCTCGCCAATCGCGTCCCAATTACGGTCCGCCAGCGCGCCCATCAGCGCCTCACGGGTTTCATCAATGCGTTGCAGTGCTTGGCTCATCACATAGTCCTCAAGGCCCTCAGGCCCTTCTCTGCTGCGCCTTACTCGGTTACAGCCTGTGGCGCGGCGATGGCATCCCAGCCTTCTTTCACGGTAATCAACAAACGCGCCACTTCGTCGATCATGTCGGCGTCGTTATGCAGGTTCGCCTCCATCAGGCGGTTGGTCATGTACGCATACAGACTTTCCAACTGCTGGACGTGAGCCGGGTTATTACTCTTTTCTGCATCCAGGCCATCACGCAGCCCGATCACGATATCGATAGCCTTGCCAAGCATCAGGCCCTTCTGCGCGATGTCACCACGCGCCAGCGCACCTTTGGCCTGGGCCATGCGGTCCAGCCCGCCTTCCATCAGCATCTGCACCAGGCGATGAGGGCTGGCTTCGGAGATCTGAGCATGGGAATTGACCTTCTGGTATTGGCGAAGGGCTCTCATGGGATTCATGTTTCTACCTCGTGACAGGCGACAGCGAAAAGGGTTTCAGTAACCAATATGTCGACGGGTTCGCAAAAAGCTTTAGCGCCAGTCGTCTCTCGATAAAAAAAGGCCAGGCAGGTTGCCTGGCCTTTTTTTATTCGCAGCGATCAACTATTGGTCTTTGGGTTGTTCAGCGCATTGAGCGTGGTCATCACACTGGTGCTTTGCTGGCGCAACTGGGCAACCAGGGTGTCCATGGCGTTGTACTTGTCCGAAAGGCTCTTGGTCAGCACGTCCATGCGCTCGTCCAGGGAGGACTGTTGCTTGGTCAGGTCCTTGAGCGTGTCGGACAACGAGGTGGAGCGCGTTGCCAGGATGCCGGTGGTGGACTTGGCGTAGTCGTCGGTGGCGCTTTTCATGCGCGCCAGCATGCCGCTTGGGCCGGTGAACATGCTGTTGATATCGGCGGCGTTGGTTTTTACCGCGGCGTCCCACTTTTTGTCGTCGATGCTCAGCAGGCTGGTGCTCGAGTTGGTGACGACACCGAATTGAGCCAGGGACTTGAACTGACCAGTGCCCGACAGCGCGTTGAACTCATTACGGATGGCCGCCTGGAGCGAGCGCATGGTGGAGTCGCCCGTCAGGGTCGCCCCCGTGGTGCTGCCATCGAGGTTGGTGGTGACCTTGGTTTCGGCGTTCATGGCGGTGATCAGGGCGTTGTAGGTGTCGACGAAACCCTTGACCCCAGACTTGAGCGCGGCGTTGTTGGTGCTGACGGTGATGAGGGTCGCGTTTCGATCAGGGTTTTCACTGTCATCCCCCGGAGTCTTGAGCGCCGAAACCGATACCAACTTGATATTCACGCCACTCAACGCGCCTTCGATGTTGTTGGTTTTGGAAACCGAAGCAACGCCGTCAATGCTGTACAACGCATCCTTGGGTTCATCAACAACAGTCGAGCCGACATCCAGGCCCGAATTACCCGACAGCTTCAGGTCCGAACCGGTGCCCATGGTGGTCGAGGTCAGGATCAACCGCGAGCCGTTGGAGTCGGTCTGGATGTTCGCACTGAGCCCCGAGGTGCCGAACTGGGTGTTGATCGAGTCACGCACCTGCTGCAACGTCGCGCCAACAGGAATACTGACGTCGTAGTTCTTGCCGGACTGGCTGATAGTCAATGTCGTCGGCTTGTCAGTGGTATTCACCACCGTCGAGGTACCGCCCTTGAAATTCTGGGTCGACAGCTTCGAGGCCTGGGCAAGCTGACTGACAATCAACCGAAAGCTGCCGTTGGAGGCCGTGTTGCTCGCCGTCATTGTCGCAACTTTTTCATCCGAGGATGAACCGGTCAAACCCGTGAAGCCGGAGCTCGCGGCCATAGTGTCCAGCGCACCACGAAACGCATCCAGCGCTGCCTGAATCTTGCCGATCGAAGACAGCGTGGTGGTCGCCTTCTGGGACGCGGTATTGATCTGCGTCTGCTTGGGCACCTTTTCGGCATTGACCAAGGATGTCACGATCGCTTGCGTATCGATGTTCGAACCGATACCACTTACCGTTGAACCCGCCATCATCTATCTCCTGTTCGGTGGCTGCCGTTATCTTGACTTATTACGCCTCAAGACAACTCAGCAACAAGTTTCATGCCAGCTCAAGCCTTGTCGTCAAACAACACGTGGCTTGCGCTGGAGAGGCTCTGTGCCAGTTTCAATGCCGTTTCCGACGGAATCTGGCGAATCACTTCACCATTGTCGGTATTGATGACCTTGACCACCACACGGTGAGTCGTGTCATCAATGGAAAAATCCAGGCTGCGCTGGGCAGCTTGTACGAATTCGCGAATATCGGTTACCGCTTTTTCCAGGTCCGCACGCTCAGGCTGTTTGCCGATGGCGGGGACTTCCTGGACTTGGGTGGTGCTTTTGTCGGCTGCCACTTGAACAGGCGCGCTCTGAGGTGCAACCGGCGGATAAGACTGGTTCAGCTTTACACTCATGTCCATGTCCAATCTCCTCTAAACCGAAAAAACGGAAGGGCACGTAGACGCGCCCTTCCGTTAGTTACCAAGCGCTGGGATTACTGAAGCAGCTTCAGTACAGCGGATGGCAGCTGGTTAGCCTGCGACAGGATCGCGGTAGAAGCCGATTGCAGGGTTTGTTGCTTGGTCAGTTCGGCGGTTTCAGCAGCGAAGTCGACATCCTGAACGGTGGAACGCGCAGCAGTGGAGTTTTTCTGAATGTTCTGCAGGTTGTCTACAGTGGTGGTCAAGCGGTTCTGGGTAGCACCCAAGCCCGAACGCACGCCGTCGATGGTACCGATCGCTTTGTCAATTACAGCAAGTGCGTTTTGAGCGTTGTCGGAACTAGTAACGCTAGTTTGGGCAATGCTGGTTTTTTCGGATGCAGTATTAGTACCGAAGATATCGGCAACACCAGTGCCTGTACCAGTCAACGAGTAGCTGCTGGCCGAGTCAAGACTGACCGCACCGGTAGCGACCAAGGTGCTAGTAACTGCAACACCAGTGCCAAATTTGCCCGTACCATCTTTAGTCGCTACCAGAACGGAACCAGCATCAGTTGCCGCGGTGAAAGCCAGGTTTTCACCCGAGTCTGATTTAACAGTCAACTCATCTTTGGTCTGGTCGTAGCTAACGCTAATGCCCAGCTTGGCAGCATTTGACTTCAATTGATCAGCCAAGTTGGCATTACTGGTAACACCTACGAATTGAACGTCCTGACCACCGACAGTAAGGGTGAACGATGCCGGTGCCGCTTTGGCAGCTGCTGCATCGACGGTGAATTTCGCTTCGGTGCTGGCAGTAGCGCTCAAACCACCGATCAAACCATTCAGGCCTTTGGCGATATCTTTTGCCGAGGCGCCTTGTTTGATGTCTACGCCTTCCGACTGACCATTACCAGTAACGGTAATTTTGGTGTCGGCCTGCACGTTAATCGCCCCCGACTTGATCTGCTGCGAGCCGATGTTATTCGCCGCGACGTTGTCCAAGCTCAGGTTAATGGTTTCGTTAGCATTGGCGCCAACCTGAATTGCTTTGGTACCGTACGAACCGTCCAGCAGCTTCTGGCCACCGAAGGTAGTGGTCTGCGAGATACGGGTCAGTTCCGAAGTCAGAGCCTGGTATTCGTCATTGTTCGACTTACGGTCGTCAGCACTGAGGGAGCCAGTAGCGGAGGACAGAGCCAGGGTACGCATTTTCTGCAGGATGTCGGTCGAAGCCTGCATTGCGCCTTCAGCAGTCTGAGCGATGGAAATACCATCGTTGGCGTTTTTGACAGCTTGGCCCAGGCCGTTAATCTGGCTGGTCAGGCGATTGGAGATCTGCAGGCCGGCAGCGTCGTCTTTAGCGCTGTTGATACGCAGGCCGGAAGACAGGCGCTGCATGGAAGTGGCCAGGGCGCCGCCAGCTTTGTTCAGGTTGCCCTGAGTAGTGATCGAAGCAATGTTGGTGTTTACTGTTAAAGCCATGACGAAATCCTCGTTGGATGGATACTGCGGCTTCCGGCCCTGGCAACCGCCGGGTGTGGCCTGAGAACCTACGTAATAGTTATCGTCGTGGTAGCCGGTTGCTTGAGGATTTTTTTGATTTTTTTTACTGGCGCCGTGCCACCCCTTGCAATTCAAGGGTTTACGCCTGCGCAAAACCCAACAAACATTGGCTTTTCTGGCGCCAAATAAAAAACGCCGATGATCTTTCGATCATCGGCGTTTTTGTTTGTCGCTATTAAAGCGTCACGGGCGATAGAGAATCGCCGAACCCCACGACAGGCCAACCCCGAAACCGCTGATGGCCACGCGCTTCCAGGTGGCGTCCATCACGTGCTTTTCCAACAGCAGCGGAATGCTCGACGACACGGTGTTGCCGGTCTCGACCATGTCCTTGATGAACTTGTCCACCGGCGCATCTTCGAAACGACGCGCCACGGCGTCGACAATCGCCGCACTGCCCTGGTGAATACAGAATGCATCGATGTCATCGGCCTTGAGCTGCGACTCATCGAGCAGCTCGTGCAAATGCGCCGGCACCTTGAGCAAGGCGAAGTTGAATACCTGGCGACCATTCATGAAGAACACGCCATCGCTGACCTTCAGGTGCGGCGCGCCGGAACCGTCGGTGCCGAACTTGGACTTGCCGAGCAACCACGGCGCGTCTTCGCCCATCCAGGTAGCGGTGGCGGCATCACCGAACAGCATGGTGGTGTTGCGGTCTTCCGGGTCGACGATCTTCGAATACGGGTCGGCGGTGATCAGCAGGCCGTTTTTCAGGCCGGCGGCTTCCATGAAGCCCTTCATCGCGTAGATGCCGTAGACATAGCCGGAGCAGCCCAGGGAGATATCAAAGGCGGCGACGTGAGTCGGCAGGCCCAGTTTGTCCTGGACGATGGCGGCAGTGTGGGGCAGGCCCTCTTCGTCGCCGTTCTGGGTGACGACGATCAGCGCGTCGATGGACTCGCGCTTCAAATCCGGGTTGTTGGCAAACAAAGCGTTGACCGCCTCGACACACAGGTCAGAGGTTTCCTGCGCCGCTTCCTTGCGCGGCAGGAAGGCCGAGCCGATCTTGCCAATGATGAACTCTTCATCCTTGGCGAATTTGGCACCCTGGGCGTAGTTATCGATCCCGTCTGCCGGCACGTAACTGGCGATGCTTTTTATGCCAATCATTGTGGCTTCCCAATACTAAATAGCTGGAGAACACCCCCGGACCACGCCTGGGGTGCTGACAATAAAGGGGATAACCCCATAAAAAATCTCGCTGAAAGCCGCCCCGCACGGACCCTGTGACGACTTATCCTTTTCACACGATACAGTGAAGATGCGCTTTATGACTCACAGGTCACTCAATTTTGTGTGCTTTATGCAAAACCTTCAAACAATTAAATCCCAGAAACGACAACGGCCCAGCCTGTTTCCAGGCTGGGCCGCTTGACATGCCAGCGCTTACATCTTGTTGAACAGGCTCAACTGCGAGACTTTCACAAACGCCAGTTGCGAGGCTTCCAGCATGGTTTGCTGCAAGGTCAGGTTGATCGCCGCCTCGCCCATGTCGACGTTGGCCAGCGCACTCATGGTGCTGGTATTGGCCAGGCCGACGCTGGTGTTTTCGCTGGCCTGCACCGTCAGCGCGTTCTGCCGCGCGCCGATGGAACCGCGCACGTTGTCGACCTGGTCGGACGAACTGGTGAGGTTGGCGACCGCCGCGTTCAAGGCGTCCTGGAGCTTGACCCGCGCGCCCGGGATACCGTCTGCCGGCTGTTGCAGGGCCTGGCGCAGTTGGCTCAGGGTGTCGAGGGCGTTCTGGGTTTTCTGGGTGCTGTTGCCGATCGAGAACTGATCGCCCACATTCGGCGTGCCGCTCACCTCGAAAGTGACCCCCGCCGCGGTGATCGTGTTCGGAGCCGGCGGAGTGCCGGCGTTGATCACGCCCTCGCCAATCGACTTGCTGTTGGCGGTGTACGGCTGGGCATAGACTTTATAAGCCGTCGCGTCGGTGTCATCGAACTTGATCAACACGCCGCTGTTCGGAAAGGTGCTGGCGTAGCCGGCCGCGCTGCTGACCTGGCCATTGGTCAATTGCGCCGACGAGGTGTTGCTCGGGGTCCGCGAGGTGTTGAAGGCGTCCGGCTTGGCGCTCAGGCTGAATTCGCGCCCGGCGACCAGCGCATCGGCGTCAGGCCCGGTGGCGGTATCGGTGAGGTCGACGGTGATATCGAACTTCACCCCGCGGATGTTGATGCTGGCACTGCCTTCCTTGGTGGAATCGAACGTGCCATTACCTGGCAGCTGCGAGGTAATGTTGTTGTTGTCCTTGTCCGTCACCACGTACTGGGTGCTGCTGGTAAAGGTCACCTTGTACGGCTGGCCATCGGCGAACTGCTTGGTGTAGTCGATGCCCGAACCCACCAGGCCCGCCGAAATCGCGACCTTGTGATCATCCACCAGCGGCGGCGAAATCGCCGGCGGCACTGGCGCAGTGGCAGGTGCGAGGTAATTGGACTGGGTGCGACTGGTGTTGACCGCCCCTTCGAGGATGGTCTTGCCGGTGTCGCCGGTGCGCACGTTGAGCGTCTCGGAGACTTGCAGGCTCAGCTCGTTTTCGTCGCCCTGATAGCTATAAGTGCCATCGTTGTTGCGCGAGTACGGCGGAGTATCGGTCTTGGAGCCGGAGAACAGGTAGTTGCCCGCCGAATCCTTGCTGTTGAGCAAGCCCAGCAGTTGATCCTCAAGCGCGCCCACCTCGACCGCAATCGACTTGCGGTCGGCATCACTGGTCACGCCACCGGCGCGCAGTGCCAGCTGGCTACCGGCCTGGATCGTGTTACTGATCGCAGTCAGGACGCTTTCTTCGTTGGTCAGCGTATTTTGAATGCTGGTGATATTGCCGCTGAACTGGGCCAGCATGTCTTTCTGCTGTTGCAGCATCAGCAGGCGCTGGGCGGCAACGGGATCATCCGCGGCGGTTTGCACACGCACGCCGGAGCTCGCCTGCTGCTGCGCCTTGACCACGCTGGAGTAGTTATCCGTATAGCGCGTGGCGCTGGTGTCGAAGTACTGCTGTGTAGAAATGCGCATCGTCCCAGGCTCCCTTAAAGACTATTGATCAGCGTACTGAAGGTTTCTTGCGCAGCCTTGATGATCTGCGACGACGCGGTGTAGTACTGCTGGAACTTGATCATGTCGCCCGCCTCCTCGTCCAGGTTGACCTGGGATACCGAGTTGCGCGCGTTCTTGTTGGCCGTCAACAGCGCGGTGGTAGCCGTGGTGTCGGTGGTGGCCGCAGCGGCCTTGGCGCCGACGGTCGACACCAACTTGCTGTTGGCCCCCACCAGGCTGAGCCCGCCACTGCCATCCGCCCCAACACCGACGGTCGCCTTGGTCTGCAGACCGATCAGCGCCTGGGCGTTGCGGTTGTCGGACTTGCCGGTGGCATTGAACGAGAACGAGGTGCTGTCACCGCTGGTCGGCGAACCGGCCACGGTGGTGTCGAAGCTGAAGCTCTTGGCCGGATCGAGCAAAGTACCGCTGGCATCGCGCATCGGCACATTGATGGTGATCTTGTTGGCTTGGCCCGGAACGATAGTGCCCGTGCCGATAGGCTCACCCTTGGCGTTACTCAGGGTGTAGCTCTGGGTGCCATCGGCGGCTTTGTCGCCGAATACCATTTTCACCGGCATCGAGTTGGCGATGCCGACGCGCAGCTGCGCGGCGTCAGCCCCGCCCTCAATGTCGATGGGCACCGTCAGGGTCGGTGGCGTAAATGTGCCGGTGCCCTGGTTGCTCTTGCCGGCCTCGCCCTGCAACGGCGCGGCAAACGCGATCTTGCTCGGATCGGTCAGCACGGTGCCGATTTCCTTGGCGCCGTTGGCGGTCGGGCTGACCTTGAAGCTGTCACCCTCTTTTACCCCGGCCGCGCCGTTCTTGATCGTCAGGGTAACCCCGTCGATTACCGGCGGCGGCGTGGCGCTCAGATCGTAGGTACCCATGGCCTTGCCGTCGGAACGCAGCACGGTGACCTTGTTGAGGTTGGTACCGTCGTTGAACGAGACCTTGTAGTCGAAGTTGGTCAGCTTGCTGCTGTCCGTAATCGTCACGCCCAGGCTGGCGTCACCCGTGTTGCCTTGTGCCGCCTGGCTGCGCAGGGCGACGGACGCCGCGTTGTTGATGTCCTTGAACATCGAGGCGCCGAATTCACCGTTGAGGTCCACACCCTGGCCCAACTGGCTGTTGATCGCGTCGGCGGTGACGATGGCAATCCGACCCAGGTCGTTGATCGCCGGCATCAGCACGTCGCTGCGATAGCGCAACAGGCCGCCGATGCTGCCGCCGCTGATCACGTTGCCCAGGTCGACGGCGGTGTTCCCGGCCATGTTGAGCTGGATCGTGTATTGGCTGGTGTCGCCTTTGCTCGGTACTGCAGAAATCGTGTTGGACTGGTCACCCAGCACCAGCGATTGGCCGCTGCCGGTGCTGACACTGAACACGCCGTTTTTCTCACTGGCGGTCACGCCAATCAGCTCGTTCAGCGAGCGCACGGCCTCGGCACGCGCATCCAGCAGGTTGGCCGGCGTGGTGTTCGACGAGCCCTGGACCTGGTTGATCTGCTTGTTCAGGGAAGCAATCGACGAGGTCAGTTGATTGACCTGGTCGGCCATCGAGGTCAGCTGGCTGTTGATGGTTTCTTTCTGCTGGCCCAACTGGTTGGAGATCGAGTTGAACCGGTTGCTCAAGGTCTGGGCGTTGGTGAGCAGAATCTGGCGGGCCGACGTATCGTTGGGGTTGGCCGACGCCGTCTGCACGGCAGCGAAGAACGAACTGAGCACGGCCGACATGCCGGTGGTCTTGTCCGACAGCGTCTTGTCGACGGCACTGACCTGGTCCAGGTACGCCGCGGCATCGCTATTGAGCGCGGTGCTGTTCTGGTAGGCGGTGTCCAGGTACTCGTTGTACACCCGACGCACGTCAGCCAGGGTCGTGCCGCTGCCGATGAACACGCCGCCGTACGGGTTCGACGCATTGGCGCTCTGGGTGGTCTGCTGACGCGAATAGCCCGCGGTATTGGCGTTGGCAATGTTATTACTCAAGACCGACAACGATCCTTGAGCGGCGTTAAGCCCTGACATCCCGATACTGAGCAAACTCATGGTTCAGACCTTATAAATGTGTGGTTGCGCCAGCGGCAGCGTAGTTCTGGTAACTGTTCATCGTTTTGGCGATCTGCGAAATCTTGCTGGCGTAGTCCGGATCGGTTGCGTATCCGGCTTTTTGCAACTCGCGTACAAACTGTTCCGGGTTGTCGGCCGACTTCACAACTTCTTTATAGCGATCATTGCTTTGCAGCAATGTCACCAGGTCATGGAAGCTGTCCTGGTAGGAATTGTAGGAGCGGAACTGTGCCGTCTCCTTGACCATTGCCCCATCCCGAAACTCGCTGGTGATTGCGCGCGCCTGGCCGCCTTGCCAACTCTGGCCGGCCTTGATGCCGAACAGGTTGTGGCTGCTGCTGCCGTCTTCGGCGCGCATCACCGACTTGCCCCAGCCGGTTTCCAGGGCGGCCTGGGCCACCAGGTATTTGGGGTCGACGCCAATACGCGCGGCGGCCGCCTTGGCCATCGGCAACATGGTGGCGACAAATTCATCCTGCGAGCTGAAGGCCTTCTTCGCCGGCGCCAACGGTGGCTGGGCGACGGCGCGGCCGTACACCTGCATGCGCCCGCTGGGCACGGCAAAGGTGCGTGCGCTGCTGTTGATCACGTTGTCGGCAGCCGCGCTGTTACGCAGCGGCGCGGCCTGGGCCACGGTGGTTGCGTCGGTGCTCGGCACGATGCCGGCCAGCAGGCGATCGGTCAGTTTGCTCGGCAACGCGATACGGCGCTGGTTCATCAGCTCCATATCGTTGGCATGCGCGCTGGCGCCCTCGGGGACCGCCACGCGGTAAGCCCAGAGTGGGCGCTGGCCATTGGAACGGCCCAGCGGACCTTCGGCCTGGGTGCCGGCGGCAATCTCGGTCGGCACTGCGGCTTTCTTCACCGGCTCGGCTGCCGCCGGGCCCTGCAAGGTGGCCGCCTGGGCGTCCACCGGCTTGTTCTTCTGCATCTGGCGCATCAGCACGTCGGCCAGGCCGATACCACCGCCCTCGCGGGACATCGAGACCGCCAGTTGCTGGTCGTACATTTCCTGATACTGCTTGGCCGCCGGGGTGTTCAGCGGGTTGTCCTTGCCCAGCGCTTCAGTGGCCGAGCGCATCGACTTGAGCATCTCGCTCAAGAACAGCGACTCGAACTCCTGCGCCACTTTGCGCATGTTGCCTTCGCTGTTCTTGTCGTCACCGACCTTGAGCTGGTTAAGCCGGTTCAGGTCGGAGTAGGACCCCGAGTCCGCCGTGCTGCTGATCCCGCTCTTGCGCATATCCATGGCCATGGCCTCAGATCACGATCAGGTCGGCTTGCAAGGCGCCGGCCTGTTTCAGTGCTTCGAGGATCGCCATCAAGTCGCCGGGGGCTGCGCCCACCTGGTTCACCGCGCGGACAATCTCATCCAGGGTGGTGCCGGGGCCGAACTTGAACATCGGCTTGGCTTCTTGCTGGGCATTGACGCGCGAACGCGGTACCACTGCGGTCTGGCCGTTGGACAACGGGCCAGGCTGGCTGACAATCGGGTCTTCGGTGATGGTCACGGTCAGGCTGCCGTGGGTCACTGCCGCTGGCGAGACCTTGACGTTCTGGCCGATCACAATGGTGCCGGTCCGCGAGTTGATGATGACCTTGGCCACGGCCTGGCCCGGATCGACTTCCAGGTTTTCCAGGATCGACAGGTAGTCGACGCGCTGGCTTGGGTCGAGCGGCGCGGTGACGCGGATCGAGCCGCCGTCGATGGCCTGGGCCACGCCAGGGCCGAGCATGTCGTTGATCTTGTCGACCACGCGCTTGGCGGTGGTGAAGTCGGAGCGATTGAGGTTCAGGGTCAGGCTGTTGCCCTGGTTGAAACCACTCGGCACGGTCCGCTCGACCGTGGCGCCCCCGGGAATACGCCCGGCCGACGGCACGTTGACGGTGATCTTCGAACCGTCGCGACCTTCGGCATCAAAACCGCCGACCACCAGGTTGCCCTGGGCGATGGCGTAGACGTTGCCGTCGATACCCTTCAGGGGCGTCATCAACAGGGTGCCGCCACGCAGGCTTTTCGAGTTACCGATGGACGACACGGTGATGTCTACCACCTGGCCCGGCTTGGAAAACGCCGGCAAGTCGGCACTGATCGATACGGCGGCGACGTTCTTGAGCTGCACGTTGCCCGAGCCTGCCGGCACCTTGATGCCGAACTGCGAGAGCATGTTGTTGAAGGTCTGCAAGGTGAACGGGGTCTGGGTGGTCTGGTCACCCGTGCCATTGAGCCCTACCACCAGGCCGTAGCCGATCAACTGGTTCGAACGCACGCCGGAAATACTGGCGATGTCCTTCAGGCGTTCGGCCTGGGCGACGGCGCTCAGGGACAGCAGGAGTGCCGCCGCCATCAGCTGTTTGAGTTTCAAAGTGGCCACCTAGAAAGGGAACAGCGGGCTAAGGAAGAAACGGTCGAACCAGCCCGGCTGACTCGCATCAGCAAACGAACCCGTACCCGAGTAGGTAATGCGCGCATCGGCAATCCGCGTCGACGGCACGGTGTTGTCGGTGGAAATATCATCGGCGCGGACCATGCCGGCGATGCGCACCAGCTCATCGCCGGTGTTGAGGGTCATCCACTTTTCACCCCGTACGGCGATGATGCCGTTGGGCAACACGTCAGCCACGGTCACGGTGATCGAGCCGGTCAGGCTGTTGCCCTGTCCTGCCGCGCTCTTGCCGTTGGTGGCACGGTCGCCGCTGTAGCCGGCGTCAAGGCTCAGGTCACCGCTGCCCAACGGGTTGTTGGTGTTGGGCACGCCGCCGAACAGCGAAGTCAGGCCAATGCTGGTCTTGCTGGTCTTGCCGATCTGCGAGTTGGCATTCTTGCTGGCCTGGGTCTTCTCGTTCAGGGTGATGGTGATGATGTCACCCACGCGGAACGCCTTGCGGTCGCTGTACAGGTTCTGTTCGAAACCGGCCTGGTAGATCGAGCCATTGTTGGCCGCCGCCGGCAGCGGCGTGCGTGGCAACACCGGCGCGTAGTACGGGTCATTGGGTTTTGGCGTCGGGGCGACACAGCCCGCGAGCACGGCAATCCCACTCAATGCCAGAACGGAAACATAGCGATTCATGACCCTTACCTCACGGTGTTGCAGGCGCCCTCAAGAGCGCCCCATAGACTTGATTACAGATTCTGCGTTACGAACGAAAGCATCTGGTCGGCGGTGGAAATCACCTTGGAGTTCATCTCGTAGGCGCGCTGGGTGGTGATCATGTTGACCATCTCCTCAACCGTGCTCACGTTGGAAGTTTCCAGGGTGCTTTGCAGCGTGGTGCCGAAACCGTTGAGGCCAGGGGTGCCGATTTGCGGCGCGCCGCTGGAGGCGGTTTCCAGGAACAGGTTGTTACCCATGGCCTGCAGGCCGGCCGGGTTGATGAAGTCGGCGGTCTGCAGGTTGCCGATTACTTGCGACGCCGGGTTGCCGGCGACGGTGATCGACACGGTGCCGTCGTTGCCGACGGTGAAGGTCTTGGCATCCGCTGGGACGACCACAGCCGGCTCCAGGGCAAAACCGTTGGCCGTCACGATCTGGCCGTTGGAATCCAGGTGGAAAGTACCGTCACGGGTGTAGGAAGTAGTGCCATCCGGCTGCAGGATCTGGAAGAAGCCACGGCCGTTGATGGCCATGTCCAGCGGTTGGCCGGTCTGCTGCAGGTTACCGGCGCTGAAGTTCTTCTGGGTGCCGACGATCTGCACACCAGTACCCAGTTGCAGGCCCGACGGCAGTTCGCTGTCCTGGGTCGACTGGGCGCCCGGCTGTTTCTTGATCTGATAGAGCAAGTCCTGGAACTCGGCACGGTCACGTTTGAAACCCGTGGTCGACACGTTGGCCAAGTTGTTGGAAATGGTGGTCAGGTTGGTGTCCTGGGCGGACAGGCCTGTTTTGGCAACCCATAGAGCCGGAAGCATGCTGTTCTCCTTCGTGCGCCTGTTTGTTGGCGCCGCATCACAAATTAGTTAGGGCTGTTATCAGCTCATCTGCATGACGCGAGTCATGGCCTGATCGTCTTCTTTAGCGCTGTTCATCATCTTGATGTGCAGCTCGAACTGCTTGGAAAGCGCCAGCACTGCGGTCATTTCTTCCACCGCATTCACGTTGCTCGCCTGCAGGAAACCCGAGGTCAGGGTCACGTTCGCGTCGGCCTGGGCCGGCTGGCCATCCTTGGTGTGGATGGTGCCGTCCAGGCCTTTATTCATATTCTTGAGGTCCGGCTGGACCAGCTTGATGCGGTCCACTTCGGCCATCACACGCGGGCCTTCGCCCATGGCGCGGATGCTGATGGTGCCGTCGGAACCCACTTCGATTTTTTGCTGCGGCGGCACGGCGATCGGACCACCATTGCCCATCACCGGCATACCGTTGCCGGCCCGCAGCACGCCCAATGCATCGACGTTCATGCTGGCGCTGCGCACGTAGGCTTCGCTGCCATCCGGGGTCTGCACAGCCAACCAGCCGTTGCCGTTGACGGCTACATCAAGGTCGCGACCGGTTTCGATCATCGCGCCGGGGCTGAAGTCGGTGGCTGGGCGCTCGGTCATGGCAAAGGCGCGCGCCGGAAAGCTGTCGCCAAACACCGGCATCGAACGCGCCTGTTCCAGGTCGCGCTGAAAACCATTGGTGGAAATGTTCGCCAGGTTGTTGGCATGGGCCTTCTGCGCCAGAGCATTCTGGCTGGCGCCGGTCATTGCCACATAAAGGTACTTGTCCACGCTCTTTCCTCTTTCTGACGGACGCTTGCCGCCCACCGCTGTACTGATGAGGCTTAAGCAATTTGCGAACCAACTTTTTAAAATGAGGGAAAGACCAGGCGGGGCAAGGGTTTGCGGCTGGGTGACGGGAAATGGGCAGTGAGTAAGAGTCGAAAAAACGGCGGACTTATGCCGCTTACGGCAACGACACAATCAAATGTGGGAGCGGGCTTGCTCACGAAGGCGCTGTGTCAGCCAGCACATAAGGTGACTGATCCAGCGCATTCGCGAGCAAGCCCGCTCCCACATTTTGACCCAGTTGTGTCAGGTAGTTACTTGTCGGCCTTGAGAATTTCGTAATCGCGTAACTTATTGGCGATGGTGGTGTGCGACACCCCCAGGCGCTTGCCCAGTTGCCGGCTGCTGGAATGCTCGGCATACAGGCTTTCCAATACAGCCTTCTCAAAGCGTCCAACGATCTCTTCCAGGCCGCCCTCCAGGGAGAAATCGCCAAGCGGCTGACGCACGCCGTAATCCGGCAAACGAATATGCTCAGCCTTGACCGTGCCGCCCTCGCACAACGACACCGCCTGGAACAGCACATTTTCCAGCTGCCGCACGTTGCCCGGCCAGTGGTAGTGGCTCAGGCGATCCATCGCGGCAGGTGCCAGCTTGGGCAGCGGGCAGCCAATCTGGCGGCTGGCCTGATCAAGAAAGTGCTCGACCAGCGGCGCCAGGCCATCCAGGCATTCGCGCAGCGGCGGGATATGCAGGGACAGCACATTGAGGCGGTGATACAGGTCCTGGCGGAATTCGCCCCGGGCACACAGCTCGGACAAATCCACCTGGGTAGCGCAGATCACGCGCACATCCAGGTACACCTCTTCATCACTGCCGACCCGGCGAAAGCAACCGTCCTGCAGAAAGCGCAGCAATTTCACCTGCAACCGCGCGCTCATTTCACCGACACCATCGAGAAACAACGTACCGCCCGCCGTCAGCTCCAGCAGCCCGAGCTTGCCCTCGGCCCGCGCACCTTCAAACGCGCCGGGACCGTAGCCGAACAGTTCGGTCTCGGCCATGGACTCCGGCAGACCCGCGCAATTGAGCGCCATCAACGGCGATTGCCCGCGTGGACTGGCCAGGTGACAGGCACGCGCCAGCAGTTCTTTGCCGGTGCCGGTTTCGCCTTCTATTAATAGAGGCGCATCCAGCGGCGCCATACGCCGGGCTTCACGCACCACCGCGGCCATGACCTTGGAGCTTTGGAAAATACTGTCGAAGCCGCGCAGCTCTTGCTTGCGCACATTGTAGATACGCTCGCCCACGCGGTCGGCGCGGTGTAGGGTCAGTACGGCCCCGGCCATGGCCTCGCTGTCATCGTGCTCGGAAGATTGCAGCGGCGCGATGTCCGCCAGGAACACGTCACCCTTGACCTTGACCCGCAGGCCATTGATCCGCGACTTGCTCGCGCGCACCAACTCGGGCAAGTCGAAGTCTTCGGCGTAGCGCGACAGTGGAATCCCCGGCACCTCGTCCACCCGCACCCCGAGCAACTGCGCCGCCGCACGGTTGGCGGCGACGATGGAACCGCCCATGTCGATCGACAGCACCGGAAATTCCAGGGCGCCGAGCAAGGCATTGAGCTCCATATGCCGCCGCTCGCTGGGCATCAGCCCGACCCGCTTGACGCCAAACACCCCGGCAATCGCCTCGAACTGCGGGCGCAACGCCTGGAACTGCATGTTCACCAAGTTCGGGCAATACAGGTAGATGGCGTTGCCATGCTCGCCGCCGACCTCGCCCTTCGCGACGTTGACGCCGTATTCCACCAGCAGGTTGAGGATGTCCCGCAGGATGCCGATGCGGTTCTGGCAGTGCACTTTGATACGCATGAAAAGGCTCGAAGAGTGGGGAGGCGCCGCGTCTTTTTGCCGCTGGGCGCAGATAGTCGTCAAGATTATGTGACAGTCACCGCCATTTTTACAGCCCGCCGACGCCGCCGGCCCACAATCGTAACGAATACTTTACATAATTCGGTAAATTTTCCTACAGATTGCTACCGCGGGTGGATGGCATCGGCGCCGCGCCTCGGTATCAATAGAGGCATCGCAGGACATAACAAGAACGAATGCCTAGCAGGAGAGCCGTATGAAGCAGACGCAATACGTGGCCCGCGAGCCCGATGCGCAAGGTTTTATCCACTACCCGCCGGAAGAACACGCGGTGTGGAACACCCTGATCACGCGCCAGTTGAAAGTGATCGAAGGCCGCGCCTGCCAGGAATACCTGGACGGCATCGACAAGCTCGGCCTGCCACTGGACCGCATTCCGCAATTGGGCGAGATCAATAAAGTGCTGGCCGAGACCACAGGCTGGCAAGTCGCCCGTGTCCCCGCACTGATCCCCTTCCAGACCTTTTTCGAATTGCTCGCCAACAAGCAGTTCCCGGTGGCGACCTTTATTCGTACCCGTGAAGAGCTGGACTACCTGCAAGAGCCGGATATTTTCCACGAGATCTTTGGTCACTGCCCGTTGCTGACCAACCCCTGGTTCGCCGAATTCACCCACACCTACGGCAAGCTCGGCCTGGCGGCCACCAAAGAGCAGCGCGTGTACCTGGCGCGCCTGTACTGGATGACCATCGAGTTCGGCCTGGTGGATACGCCCGCCGGCCTGCGCATCTACGGTGGCGGCATTTTGTCGTCGCCCAAGGAGACGGTGTACAGCCTGTCGTCCGAGCCCGAGCACCAAGCCTTCGACCCACTGGAAGCGATGCGCACGCCGTACCGCATCGACATCCTGCAGCCGTTGTACTTCGTGTTGCCGGATCTGAAGCGCCTGTTCGACGTGGCGCAGGAAGACATCATGGGCATGGTCGAACGCGGGATGCAGCTGGGTCTGCATGCACCGAAATTCCCGCCAAAGCCCAAGGCTGCTTGAACCTCACATCTTGAGGCCAGGTGAGTCTGTTCCCTGGCCGCGCGTTGCTTTAGGGTAACGCTACTGACCTTCATACATTCGAATTCAGGACACCCCCATGACCACCTTGAACCAAGCCCATTGCGAAGCCTGCCGCGCCGACGCTCCACAAGTCAGCGATGAAGAACTGCCGGTGCTGCTCAAGCAGATTCCCGACTGGAACATCGAAGTGCGCGACGGCGTGATGCAACTGGAGAAGGTCTTCCTGTTCAAGAACTTCAAGTTTGCCCTGGCCTTCACCAACGCCATGGGTGAAATCTCCGAAGCCGAAGGCCATCACCCAGGCCTGCTGACCGAATGGGGCAAGGTAACCGTGACCTGGTGGAGCCACTCCATCAAGGGCCTGCACCGCAACGACTTCATCATGGCCGCGCGCACCGACGAAGTGGCCAAGGACGCCGAGGGCCGCAAGTAATGCATTTCGATGCCATTGGCCGTGTGCCCGGCGACCCGATCCTCGGGCTGATGGACCTGTACGCCCAGGACCCCAACCCGAACAAATTCGACCTCGGCGTGGGCGTGTACAAGGACGACCAGGGCCTGACACCGATTCCGCACTCGGTGAAGCTCGCCGAGCAGCGCCTGGTCGACACCCAGACCACCAAGACCTACATCGGCGGCCACGGCAACGCGGCCTTCGGCACGCTGATCAGCGCCCTGGTGCTCGGCGCCGATTCGGCCCTGATCCAAGCCCGCCGCGCCGGTGCGACCCAGACGCCGGGCGGCACCGGTGCCCTGCGCCTGAGTGCCGACTTCATCGCCCACAGCCTGCCCGGCCGCGGCGTGTGGCTGAGCAACCCGACCTGGCCGATCCACGAAACCATCTTCGCCAAGGCCGGCCTCAAGGTCAGTCATTACCCTTACGTGGGCACCGACAACCGCCTGGATGTGGCGGCGATGCTGGCGACCCTCGCCACCATTCCCAAGGGCGACGTGGTGCTGCTGCACGCCTGCTGCCACAACCCGACGGGTTTCGACCTGTCCCAGGATGACTGGCGCCAGGTCCTGCAGATCGTGCGCGAGCGCCAGCTGCTGCCGCTGATCGACTTCGCCTACCAGGGCTTCGGCGACGGCCTGGAGCAGGATGCCTGGGCGGTGCGCCTGTTTGCGGCCGAGTTGCCGGAAGTCCTGGTCACCAGCTCCTGCTCGAAGAACTTCGGCCTGTACAGCGACCGCGTCGGCGCGTTGATCGTGTGCGCGGCGGATGCCGAGAAGCTGACGGATGTGCGCAGCCAACTGGCGAATATCGCACGCAACCTCTGGTCGACGCCGCCGGATCATGGCGCGGCGGTGGTCGCGACGATCCTGGGGGATGCCGAGCTGAAAAAACGCTGGAGCGACGAGGTCGAAGCCATGCGTTCACGCATTGCACACCTGCGTTCCGGGCTGGTGGAAGCATTGGCGCCCCATGGCCTGTCGGCGCGGTTTGCGCACATCGGCGCACAGCGCGGGATGTTTTCCTATACCGGCCTGAGTGCCGAGCAGGTGAAACAACTGCGCGAGAAACACAGCGTGTACATGGTGAGTTCGGGCCGGGCTAACGTCGCAGGCATCGATGCCACGCGCCTGACGCTGCTGGCCGAAGCCATCGCCGACGTCTGCAACTGACGAGACCGACTCAAACTGTAGGAGCTGGCGTGCCTGCTATGGCGGTGTATCAGTCACTGAACAAGCTGACTGAATACCGCTATCGCTGGCACGCCAGCGCCCGCATGTGGAAGGTATCGGCCCTTAGCCCGCCACCATTTCAGCCTTGAGCTGCGCCTCTTTCGCCTGCGCATCCGCCAACCGATACAACTCGATACTCCCATCCCAGTGCTCGATCAACGCCGTGCACGACTCCACCCAATCCCCGCAATTGAGGTAGTCCACCTCGCCCACCTTGCGAATCTCCGCATGGTGGATATGCCCACACACCACGCCGTGCAGCTCGCGCTTGGTCACTTCATGGGCGATGGCTTCTTCGAAATCGCTGATGAAACTCACCGCGGTCTTGACCTTGTGCTTGAGGTACGCCGACAACGACCAGTAGCCATAGCCATAACGCGCACGCCAGTGATTGAGCCAGCGGTTCAGGGTGAGGGTGAACTCGTAGGCCGAGTCGCCGAGGAACGCCAGCCAGCGGTGATACCGGGTGATCACATCGAACTGGTCGCCGTGGATCACCAGCAAATGACGACCATCGGCGGTGACATGCACGGCCTCGTCCACCAGTTGGATGTTGCCCAGGATCAGCTTGGAATAGCGGCGCAGGAATTCGTCGTGGTTGCCGGTGACGTAGATCACTTCGGTACCGCGCTTGGCCATGGTCAACAGGCGGCGGATCACGTTGGTATGAGCCTGCGGCCAATACATGCCACCGCGCATTTTCCAACCATCGATGATATCGCCGACCAAGTACACCTTGTCGGCGTGATACCCCTTGAGGAACTGCGACAGATGTTCGGCCTGGCAATCCCGGGTCCCCAGGTGCACATCAGAAATCCACAGGGTACGAACCCGTTGCTTGCGGCTGGGCTTGGCGAACTCGGCACTGGTCATGGGCATCCCTCGACGGTGTTTTCGCGAGCTTGCGCCCTGGCGATTAATAGCCCATGACAATCGTGCGTCACTCTGATGACAGCGCCGGGGCGCCGCAAAGCGTTGTAGACTGGCACGCTGCAACCCTGGAGACCGCGATGAGAGCCGCCCTCACGCTACGCCACTACCTCGAAGCGCCGCTCGCCCACAGCCATGACCACGCGCAGTTGGTGTTCGGCCTGTCCGGGCACCTGGACCTGGAAGTGGATGGCCGTGGCAGCCAGGTGCGCGAAAGCAGCGTGATGGTGCTGCCCTTCTCCGCCCACCACGCGTGCGGCAGTCGCGATGGCAGCCGGTGCCTGGTGCTGGATGTGCCCACCGAACATTGGCTGCTGCAATCCCTGGGCGAGCATGCGGACGCCAGCCGCCGCCTGCTCGACCAGCCCGCGCGCCTGGCCCTCGACTCGCGGCAACATCAACTGGTGCAATGGCTGGCGCACAGCCCGGTGGACGATCCGCTGATCGTCCAGCAGGGCGCGGTGTTGCTGCTGGCCAGCCTCAATCATTCTCTCGCGCCACCGCTGCCGGGCCGGCGCCTGCCGTATGCGGCGTTCAATGCGCATATCGAGCGACACGTGGCGCACCCGCTGCAAGTCGCCGATCTGGCCCGTATCGCCGAGCTGTCGGTGGCGCGCCTGCACGCGCGATTCGTCGCCGAGTGCGGGCAAACGCCGATGGACTACATCCGCAGCCGCCGCCTGCACAAGGCCCTGGGCCTGCTGCGCGAGACGCCAGTGGCGATCGGCGAGATTGCCGCGCGCGTCGGCTATGCGTCGCAAAGTGCATTCGCGGCGGCGATGCTGCGTGAATTTGGCGCTTCCCCCACCGCCTTGCGCGTGGGCGAGAGTCCTGCGCTATAAATCGCGAGCCCCACGACAGACACCTTCGCCCGCAACCCTCTAGACTGCGAACCTGTCACTCCCGTTGGTTTCAAGGATCGCAATGACTCCCCGCTCAGCCCTCGGCGCCCTGCATATCGGCGCATTGATGTTTGGCCTCACCGGCGTATTCGGCAAACTGGCGGCCGCTTCACCCGCCATCATCGTGTTCGGCCGTGCCGCGTTTGCGGTGCTGGCGTTGGCAGTGTTTGCGCGATTTGCCAGCAACACCACCTGGAAGCGCCTGGCGTTGCGCGACTGGCGCCGGCTGGTGATCAGCGGCGTGCTGCTGGCCGCGCATTGGGTGACGTTTTTCATCGCGGTCAAGGTGGCTGGCGTGGCCGTGGCAACGCTGGGGTTCACCGCGTTCCCGGCGTTTACCGTGATCCTCGAAGGGCTGATCTTCCGCGAGCGCATTCGCGCCAATGAAGTGCTGCTGGTGGCGCTGGTCACCGTCGGCCTGGTGCTGGTGACACCGGATTTCAATCTCGCCAGCGAAGCCACCGGCGGCCTGCTCTGGGGGATCGTCTCGGGGTTGCTGTTCTCGTTGCTGTCGCTGAACAACCGCGCCAGCTCCGGACGGATTCCGGCGGTGCAGGCGGCGCTGTGCCAGAACCTGGTAGTCGCGGCCTGCCTGCTGCCCGTGGCGGCGCCGGGGTTGGCCGAGGTTCGCGCGCTGGACTGGCTGTGGATCGGCCTGCTCGGCGTGTTCTGCACCGGCCTGGCCCACAGCCTGTTCGTCGCCAGCCTCGCGGTGATCAAGGCGCGCACCGCCTCGGTGGTATTTGCCATGGAACCGGTCTACGGCATCACCGTGGCCTGGCTGCTGTTCGCCGAAACCCCGACACTGCGCATGCTGATGGGCGGCGCGCTGATCATCGTCGCCATCGTGCTGTCCGGGTTGATGGGCAGCGCCAGCCAGGCCAAACAGCCCGCAGCGAGCGCCTGATCTATACTCTGGTCATCCGCAACAGTTTGTCGTCGTTCAACGGATAAAGACTCCTCGACGACAGCCCTGATGCTTGAAGTTGCTGCAAGCGAGAGGTCACTCGATTAACGCTATGCAGGGGTTTCATCATGGAAATGTTCATCAGCTTGCTGGTGCAGATCATCAGCGGCGCCATCGGCGGCAACATCGCCGGCATGACCAAAGAGGGCCTGGGCACCGGGCTCAATACACTGATCGGTGGCGTGGGCGGACTGGTACTGGGCCAGATAGTCGCGGCACTGACCGGCACCAGCGGCGGCGAAGCGCTGGATGTCGCGGCAGTCGGCGGCAATATCCTCGGTGGCGGTATCGGCGGCCTGGTGCTGACCTGGGTCGTAGGCTTCATCAAGAGCAAAATGGCCGCCAAATAGCTGCCGGCACCCGTCACCGCCCTGCTGTGGCGGTGACTATCAGGGCTTGCGCTCGTTGTGCCCGAGGTCGCGCTGTGGGTCGATCCGGTCGCGCACGCGCTGCTTGAGCACCTTGGCCTCGGGGAAGCCCCCGTCCGCCTTGCGCTCCCAGATCTGCACACCCTCGCAGGTGATGCGAAACGCCCCGCCCGTGGCCGGTTCCAGCGACACTTTGCCCAAGTCATCGGCAAACGTACTCAACAGTTCCTGCGCCAACCATGCGGCGCGCAGCAGCCACTGGCACTGGGTGCAATAGGTGATGACGATCTCGGGTTTATCAGCGGACATAATTTGAGAGGCTCCTGACGTAACGGGCTCGGCGGATCGGGTGGCTATAATACCGGCCTTTATCGCCCAGCCTCGAGATTCATGATGCGCCGCCTGTTGTCCTGCCTGTTCCTGTGCCTGCTCCCTCTTCTCGCCGACGCCCTCGAAACGCCACGCCCGAAAATCGGCCTGGTGCTGTCCGGCGGCGCCGCCCGTGGCCTCGCCCACATCGGCGTGCTCAAGGCACTGGAAGAACAGGGCATCCATATCGATGCGATTGCCGGCACCAGTATGGGTGCCGTCATCGGCGGCCTGTATGCATCGGGCTACAAGATCGACGAGCTGGAAAAACTCGCGCTCGGCATCGACTGGCAGCAGGCCCTGTCCGACGCGCCACCGCGTGAAGACGTGCCGTTTCGGCGCAAACAGGATGACCGCGATTTCCTGGTCAAGCAGAAACTGAGCTTTCGCGATGACGGCAGCCTCGGCCTGCCCCTCGGGGTGATCCAGGGCCAGAACCTGGCGCTGCTGCTGGAAAGCATGTTCGCCCACAGCAGCAATACGCGTAATTTCGACAAGCTGCCGATCCCCTTTCGCGCCGTGGCCACCGACATCACCACCGGTGAAAAGGTGGTGTTCAGCAAAGGCCATCTGCCCCAGGTGATCCGCGCCAGCATGTCGATCCCGGCGGTGTTCGCCCCGGTGGAACTGGACGGCCGGCTGCTGGTGGACGGCGGCATGACTGACAACATCCCGCTGGACGTGGCGCGGGAGATGGGCGTCGACATCGCTATCGTCGTGGACATCGGCACCCCGCTGCGCTCGCGCAAGCAACTGGCCACGGTGGTGGACGTGCTCAACCAGTCCATCACCCTGATGACCCGACGCAACTCCGAAGAACAACTCAAGGCCCTGCACCCCAAGGATGTGCTGATCCAGCCGCCGCTGGCCGCCTATGGCGTGACCGACTTCGGCCGGGCCAAGGACATGATCGACGCCGGCTACCGTGCCACCCGTGCCCTCGATGTGCGCCTGGCGCACCTGCGCCCGGCCGAGCCGATCGACCCGCAACTGGTGGCCGCGCGCACGCCGGGTGAGCGCACCCCGGTCATCACCGCGATCAACGTGGAGAACGACTCGAAAGTCAGCGACGACGTGATCCGCTACTACATCCGCCAACCGCTGGGCGAGCCGCTGAATCTGGGTCGCCTGCAAACGGACATGGGCACCCTGTACGGCCTGGATTACTTCGAGCAAGTGCAATACCGCGTGGTCAAGAAAGGCCAGGACAACACCCTGGTGATCAGCGCACGCGGCAAGCGCAGCGGCACCGACTACCTGCGCCTGGGCCTGAACCTGTCGGACGACATGCGCGGCGACAGCGCCTTCAACCTCGGCGCCAGCTACCGCATGAATGGCATCAACCGCCTCGGCGCCGAATGGCTGACGCGCGTGCAGATCGGTGATCGCCAGGAGCTGTACAGCGAGTTCTACCAGCCGATGGACACCGGTTCGCGCTACTTCGTCGCCCCCTACCTGAGTGCCCAGGCACAGAACGTCGAACTGATCCTGGACAACGACCCGATTTCCGAATACCGCCTGGAACGCTACGGCTTCGGCCTGAACGTGGGGCGCCAGATCGGCAACAGCGGCGAGATCCGCTTCGGCGTCGGCGAAGCCTGGGGCAAGGCCGATGTGCGCATCGGCGATCGCAGCTTGCCCAGCGTGAGCTTCAGCGAAGGCTTCTATGAACTGAAGTACTCCTTCGACTCCCTGGACAACGTGTACTTCCCGCATACCGGCGAAGACATCGGCCTGGCCTACCGCGAATTCGAACCGGGGCTGGGCTCGGACCAGCGCTATCGCCAATGGGAATTCAAGCTGGACAAGGCCATGAGCCACGGCCCGGACACACTGGTGCTGGGCGGCCGCTACGGGCGCACCCTGGATGATTCGGACGTGGTGATTTCCAGCTTCCTGCTCGGCGGTGCACGGCAGCTATCGGGCTTTCGCCAGGATGCGATCTCGGGGCAGAACATCAGCCTGATGCGTGCCGTGTACTACCGCAGGTTGACGCCACGCTCGTACCTGCCGCTAGATTTCCCGCTGTACCTGGGCGCGTCGCTGGAACGCGGCCGGGCGTGGAACAACGACAATGAATTCGACAGTGGCTATATCAACGCGGCGAGTATTTTCCTCGGCTTTGACACACCGTTGGGGCCGCTGAATTTCAGCTACGGGTTCAACGATGACAATCAGAAAGCGGTGTACCTGAACCTCGGACAGACGTTCTGACACGCGCTTCACAGGCGCCCGACTTGCCGGCGATGGCAGCGGTATTCGCCGCATGGCTCCAGGGCCTCATCGCCGGCAAGCCGACTCCTGCGGGGGGCTGTCGTTTCCTGGAGGTCAGGACTTTTCCAGGTTTGCCAGGATGTGCCCATGCACGCGCATGCACACGCTCAAGTCAGCTTCGTCCACACCCACAAACAACTCATGGCGCAGGGCGGTGGCGATGGTTTCGATCTGTTCGATCAGGGGGCGGGCGGTGTCACACAGCAGAATGCGTTTGGCACGACGATCTTCCACGACGGCTTGGCGTTGCACCAAACCCTGGCCTTCCAGGCTGTCGAGCAAGCGTGCGAGTGTCGGCCCTTCGACGCCAACGCTTTGCGCCAGCTCGCGTTGCGTCGGCGCGTCCTGGAAACGGGCCAGGTGCAGCAGCACCAGCCAGCGCGCCTGGGACAGGCCCAGCCCCGCCAGACGGCGGTCCAACTCGGCGCGCCAACCTCGGGACATTTGCGCCAGCTGCATGCCAAAACGGTGTTGATCGGTTAACGGCATAAAAAACTCATGGTTTAGACTGAAAATAAAGTGTGGCTAATTATTAGTCAGCTAAGCATGAGCCATGCCAGTAGGCAAGAGTTGCTATGTACTGATTCGTTACATTGTCATAATCAACGCACTAAATTTCGAATTCAGACTGCAAAGCAGCGCGTACGCAGTATAAAACGCCCTCCGGAACACGCCCGGTAAACAGCGGCGCGATCTCGGCAACCGGTGGCAATTCGCCTTCTCCGTCGAGGAAGGCATCCTGGATTTCACCAAGCAGATCCTCCGGCAAATCCAGCGCCTGCTCCAGCGACAACTGTTGCTTGCCGATGGACTCGGCCAGCAAGGTGTACACATTTTTTTCCGAGCATTGCAGCTGGCCGGCAATCTGGATCGGAGTCATCCCGGCGCGCGCCAGGCTGATCAGTTCGTGGCGAATATCCGCAACTTCCTTGGGGGCTTCGGCCTGGCCGCCGAGCACTTCGAGGAAGGCCTGGCCGTAACGCTCCAGCTTGCGCGCGCCGACACCGCTGACTCGCGCCATTTCGGCCATCGTGGTGGGCTGCTCGCGCAGCATTTCCAGCAGGGTCGAGTCGGGGAAAATAACGTACGGCGGCACACTGTGTTCCTGCGCCAGTTTGCGCCGCAGGGTGCGCAAGGCTTCCCACTGCTCGCGCTCTTCGCCGCGCACCAGTTGGCTGGCCTGGCTGGTACTGCTCTTGGCGGTGGTCTGCGGCTTGAGATCGCGTCGCAGCTCCAGGCTCACTTCGCCCTTGAGCAATGGCCGGCAACTGTCGTTGAGGCGCAGCCCGCCATAGCCTTCCAGGTCGATATCCACCAGGCCGCGCGCGACCATCTGCCGGAACAGCGAGCGCCACTCGCCTTCGGCGCGGGCCTTGCCGACGCCGTAGACCGATAGTTTCTCGTGGCCGAAGCTGCGCACCTTTTCGTTGTCCTTGCCCAACAGCACATCCACCAGGTGACCGACGCCGTAGCGCTGGCCGGTGCGGTAGATCGCCGACAATGCCTGGCGCGCAGGCTCGGTGGCGTCCCAGGTCTGCACACCGTCGACGCAGTTGTCGCAGTGGCCGCACGGCTCGGGCATATCCTCGTCGAAATACGCCAGCAGCGTCTGGCGACGGCAGCGGGTTTCTTCACACAGCGAGAGCATGGCGTCGAGCTTGTGCTGCTCCAGGCGCTTGTGGCGCTCATCGCCTTCGGAGTTCTGCAGCATCTGCTTGAGCATCACCACATCTTGCAGGCCATAGACCATCCAGGCATCGGCCGGCAGGCCATCACGGCCGGCACGTCCGGTTTCCTGGTAATACGCCTCGAGGGACTTGGGCAGATCCATGTGTGCCACGAAGCGCACGTTGGATTTATCGATGCCCATGCCGAACGCGATGGTCGCCACCATGATCAGGCCTTCCTCATTGAGGAAGCGCTTCTGGTGGTAGGCACGCAGATCATTCGGCAGCCCGGCGTGATAAGGCAGCGCCGGGTAACCTTGTTCGCAGAGGAACGCGGCGACCTCATCGACCTTCTTGCGCGACAGGCAGTACACGATGCCCGCATCGCTGCGCCGCTCGGAGAGGAACGCCAGCAACTGCTTGCGCGGCTGCTCCTTGGGTACGATGCGGTAGAAGATGTTCGGGCGGTCGAAGCTCGACAGGAAGCGCTCGGCATTCTGCAAATGCAGGCGCTCGACGATCTCTTCGCGGGTGCGCTTGTCGGCGGTGGCGGTCAGGGCGATGCGCGGCACGTCAGGGAACAGCTCCGCCAATTGGCCCAGCTGCAGATACTCGCGACGGAAATCATGCCCCCATTGCGACACGCAGTGGGCTTCATCGATGGCAAACAGCGCGATTTCCAGGCTTTGCAAAAACGCCAGCATGCGCGGCTGCACCAGACGCTCGGGGGCCAGGTAGAGCATCTTGACTTCACCGCGCTTGATGCGGGCAGCCAGGTCGCGCTGCTGCTCGGCGCTGAGGGTGGAGTTCAGGGAGGCGGCGGCGACGCCGAGTTCTTCGAGGGTCGCCACCTGGTCGTCCATCAATGCGATCAGCGGCGACACCACCACGGCCAGGCCGTTGCGCAACAGCGCCGGCACCTGGAAGCACAACGATTTGCCGCCGCCGGTAGGCATCAGGACCAGCGCGTCACCGCCACTGGCCACGCGCTCAATGATCGCACCCTGGCGGCCACGAAAACTGTCGTAGCCGAAGATGTCCTTGAGGACGCGTTGAGCCTGCTCGAGCATGTAAAACTCCAAATAGTGCCGAAATCCCTCTGTACAGGCTGGCCGAAAAAATACGTTTTCACGGAGAATAATCCGTAAGCGAAGTTTTCGCGGACGGGCGCCTAACCTGCAGGGGCATCACAAAACGCGGCAGTATACCCGAGCGACACTCGGCAAAGGGCGCGACTGACGAATAGACGCCCGTCTCTAAAACCCGGCAAATATGCCTTGCAGCTGGCCTGGGCGCTCAAGAAAGCCTAGAATTCAGCATCGTTTATTCCCAAGGTAGCCCTTCAATGTCCTTCGCTGAGCAACTAACCCGCCTGCAAGCCTTCCTCGACGCCGATGAGCTGCATGACGAGGCGCTGGACTACGTGGCCGCCCACGGCTACCTGACCGCCCTGTCCATCTGCTCCGAAGCCGTGCCGGACCGTGAGTGGATCGACGCCTTGTTCGCCGAAGAGCCGCACTACACCGACGCGGCCCAGCGTGAAGAAATCGAATCGACCCTGCTCGCCCTCAAGGCCCATATCGGTCGCCAGCTGGCCTCCGACGAGGAATTCGAGTTGCCGTGCGACCTGGACCTGGGCGAAGAGCCGGATGACTCCGACCTGCGCGGCTGGTGCATTGGTTTCATGGAAGGTGTGTTCCTGCGCGAAGCCGCCTGGTTCGAAACCGCCGAGGAAGAAGTCAGCGAAATGCTGCTGCCGATCATGGTCGGTTCGGGCCTGTTCGACGATCAGCCGGAATTCTCCGACATCGCCGCCGACGCCAACCTGATGGACGACATGATCGTACAGATCCCCGAAGCACTGACCGCGCTGTACCTGCTGTGCAACGCCCCTGACGAAAAACCGGCGATCCTCAAGCCACGTCACCACTGAGTCAGTTGCCCGTGACACCCATGGGCAATCGCTCGCTGCTCCTGCGCTACCTGCTGCTGGCCATCGGCTGGCTCAGCGTAGCGTTGGGCGTCATCGGCATCTTCCTGCCGGTGCTGCCGACTACGCCCTTCCTGCTGCTCGCCGCCGCCTGCTTCGCCCGAAGCTCCCCGCGTTTCTACCACTGGCTGGTGGAACACCCGCGCCTGGGTCCGTGGATCAAGGACTATCTGGACGGCAATGGCATCCCGCTCAAAGGCAAGGTCTACGCCATTGGCTTGATGTGGCTGAGCATCGGTGTCTCCTGCTACCTGGTGCCGCTGCCGTGGGCCCGTGGTTTCATGCTGACCAGCGCCGTGCTGGTGACGATCTACATCCTGCGCCAGAAAACCCTGCCGCCACGTTGATCACTGCCTGCGACATTAGCGCCCACACGACCTTGGTCGACACTGACTAACCCCAGGCATCATGCGAGACTGTCCAACCGGGCCTGGAATGCCTGGGTGTTCTTATGCTCGGAGTTACCATGACGCTGTCCAGCGGGCTGATCGCCGCCGTTGCCCTGGCCTATATGGCCATTATGTTTGCCATCGCCTTCTACGGTGACCGCCGCCGTGCGCCGCTGCCACCGCGCATGCGCGCGTGGGTGTATAGCCTGTCGCTGGCGGTCTACTGCACCAGTTGGACGTTCTTCGGCGCCGTAGGCCAGGCCGCCGAACAGTTGTGGGCGTTTTTACCGATCTACCTGGGACCCGTGCTGCTGCTGGTGTTGGCACCCTGGGTGCTGCAGAAGATGATTCTGATCAGCAAGCAGGAAAACATTACCTCGATCGCCGACTTTATCGCCGCACGCTACGGGAAATCCCAATCGCTGGCCGTGGTGGTGGCACTGATCTGCCTAGTTGGCGTGCTGCCCTATATCGCCCTGCAACTCAAAGGCATCGTACTGGGCGTCAACCTGCTGATCGGTGCGGGTGCCGACACCACGGGCACCCGCGCCCAGGACACGGCACTGATCGTGTCGCTGGTGCTGGCGCTGTTCACCATCGTCTTCGGTACGCGCAACCTCGACGCCACGGAGCACCACCGTGGCATGGTGCTGGCGATTGCCTTTGAATCGCTGGTCAAGCTGTTCGCGTTTCTCGCCGTCGGCGCGTTCGTGACCTACGGCCTGTACGACGGTTTCGGCGACTTGTTCAGCCAGGCCATGCTCGCGCCGAGGCTGGAGGAATACTGGAAAGAAACCGTCAACTGGCCATCGATGGTGGTACAGACCGGCGTGGCGATGATGGCGATCATCTGCTTGCCGCGGCAATTCCATGTCACGGTGGTCGAGAATATCGACCCGCAGGACCTGCGCCTGGCCAAATGGGTGTTCCCGGCCTACCTGATTCTCGCCGCCTTGTTTGTGATACCTATCGCGCTCGGCGGCAAAATGATGCTGCCCGGCTCGGTGATGCCGGACTCCTATGTCATCAGCCTGCCACTCGCCGAAGCCCATCCGGCCCTCGCCGTACTGGCGTTTATCGGCGGTGCGTCGGCGGCCACCGGCATGGTGATCGTGGCGAGCATCGCGCTGTCGACCATGGTCTCCAACGACATGCTGCTGCCGTGGTTGCTGCGTCGCTCCAGTGCCGAGCGGCCGTTCGAAGTGTTCCGCCACTGGATGCTGTCGGTGCGCCGGGTCAGCATCGTGATCATCCTGCTGCTGGCGTATGTCAGCTACCGCTTGCTCGGCTCGAGTGCCAGCCTGGCGACCATCGGCCAGATCGCCTTTGCTGCCGTGACCCAATTGGCGCCGGCGATGCTCGGTGCGCTGTATTGGAAACAGGCGAACCGGCGCGGCGTATTTGCCGGATTGGCAGCGGGCACCTTCCTGTGGTTCTACACCCTGGTCCTACCGGTGACGGCGAAAAGCCTGGGCTGGTCCCTCAGCCTTTTCCCTGGGCTGACGTGGATGCATTCGCACCCACTGGGTTTGTCCGTGACGTCATTGACCTTGGGCACCGTGTTCTCGCTGGCGGGTAACTTCACGCTGTTTGTGTGGGTGTCGATGCTGTCGCGCACGCGCGTATCGGAACACTGGCAGGCCGGGCGCTTTATTGGCCAGGAAATCAGCCAACGTGCCAGCGCCCGCTCGATGCTCTCGGTACAAATCAGCGACCTGCTCAGTTTGGCCGCGCGTTTCGTCGGGGATGAGCGGGCCCAGCAGAGCTTTATCCGCTTTGCCTACCGGCAGGGCAAAGGCTTCAACCCCAACCAGAATGCCGACAACGACTGGATCGCTCACACCGAGCGATTGCTGGCAGGTGTACTCGGTGCATCGTCGACGCGGGCGGTGGTGAAAGCCGCCATCGAAGGGCGCGAAATGCAACTGGAGGACGTGGTACGGATCGCCGACGAAGCCTCCGAAGTGCTGCAGTTCAACCGGGCCCTGCTGCAGGGCGCCATCGAGAACATTACCCAGGGCATCAGCGTGGTGGACCAGTCCCTCAAGCTGGTGGCCTGGAACCGCCGCTACCTGGAGCTGTTCAACTACCCGGACGGGCTGATCAGCGTGGGGCGGCCGATTGCCGACATCATCCGCTACAACGCCGAGCGCGGTTTGTGTGGCCCAGGCGAGGCCGAGGTGCATGTGGCGCGCCGTCTGCACTGGATGCGCCAGGGCCGCGCGCACACGTCCGAACGCTTGTTCCCGAACGGGCGGGTGATCGAGCTGATTGGCAACCCGATGCCCGGTGGCGGTTTCGTCATGAGTTTTACCGACATTACCGCGTTCCGCGAAGCCGAACAGGCCCTCACTGAAGCCAACGAGGGCCTGGAGCAACGGGTCACCGAGCGTACCCATGAGCTGTCGCAACTGAATGTGGCGCTCACCGACGCCAAGGGTGTGGCCGAGTCTGCCAGCCAGTCGAAGACACGCTTTCTTGCCGCCGTCAGTCATGACTTGATGCAGCCGTTGAACGCCGCGCGCCTGTTCTCCGCCGCCCTCTCCCACCAGCACGACGGCCTGTCGAGTGAAGCGCGGCAACTGGTGCAACACCTGGACAGTTCGCTGCGCTCCGCCGAAGACTTGATCAGCGATTTGCTGGATATTTCGCGCCTGGAAAACGGCAAGATCAATCCACAACGCCAGCCGTTCGTGCTCAACGAGCTGTTCGATACCCTCGGCGCCGAATTCAAGGCGCTGGCCCACGAGCAGGGCTTGCGCTTCCGACTGCGTGGCAGCCGGTTGCGGGTGGACAGTGATATCAAGTTGCTGCGGCGGATTTTGCAGAATTTCCTGACCAACGCTTTCCGCTATGCCGACGGCCCGGTGCTGCTTGGCGTACGCCGTCGCAAGGGCGAACTGTGCCTGGAAGTGTGGGACCGAGGGCCCGGCATCCCGCTGGACAAACAGAAAGTGATCTTCGAAGAATTCAAACGCCTGGACAGCCACCAGACCCGTGCAGAAAAAGGCCTGGGCCTGGGCCTGGCGATCGCCGACGGCCTGTGCCGGGTGCTCGATCACCGATTGAGCGTGCGCTCCTGGCCAGGCAAGGGCAGCGTGTTCAGTGTGCGCGTGCCGCTGGCGCGCAACCAGGCCAGCCCGCGGATCAAGGCTGCGCCGGAAAACGGCCTGCCGCTGAGCGGCGCGCAGGTACTGTGCGTGGATAATGAAGAAAGCATCCTGATCGGCATGCGCAGCCTGCTGACGCGCTGGGGCTGCGAGGTGTGGACCGCCACCGACCAGGCACAATGCGCAGCGCTGCTCGCCGAGGGAGTGCGCCCGCAACTGGCCTTGGTGGACTATCACCTCGATCACGGCGAAACCGGTACCGAACTGATGGGATGGCTGCGAGCGCAACTGGCGGAGCCGATTCCAGGCGTGGTGATCAGCGCCGATGGCCGCCCGGAGATGGTCGCCCAGGTGCATGCGGCAGGGTTGGACTACCTCGCCAAGCCGGTCAAGCCAGCGGCGTTGCGGGCGCTGCTGAGCCGGCACCTACCGCTGTAACCGACCCGACTCGGCCCCCCGTAGGAGCCGGCTTGCCGGCGAAGCGGGCCTCGAGCGTGGCGCCGATTTTACCGACGCCATCGCCAGCTATCATTCGGGCAGGTGCGCCACACCGTCGGAGTCGGTCATCGCCCGCTCCAGCAGATCGGCCGGCAGGCTTTTGCTGGCTCGCGCGCCGAGCAGTCTTAATTGCTCGGTGCGGCTGACCAGGTTTCCGCGTCCATCTGTCAGCTTGTTCCGCGCAGCACTGTAAGCCTTGTCCAACTGCTGCAGACGGTTGCCCACTTCATCCAGGTCCTGGATAAACAGTACAAACTTGTCGTACAGCCACCCCGCACGCTCGGCGATCTCCCGGGCATTCTGGCTTTGGCGTTCCTGCTTCCACAGGCTGTCGATCACCCGCAGGGTGGCGAGCAACGTTGTCGGGCTGACGATGACGATATGCCGGTCGAAAGCTTCCTGGAACAGGTTGGGCTCGGCCTGCAGCGCCGCCGAAAACGCCGCTTCGATGGGCACGAACAGCAGGACAAAGTCCAGGCTGTGCAGGCCCTCCAGGCGCTTGTAATCCTTGCCGGCCAAGCCTTTGACATGATTGCGCAGCGACAGCACGTGCTGCTTCAGCGCTGCCTGGCCAATCACTTCATCATCGGCGGCGACGAATTGCTGATACGCGGTCAGGCTGACCTTGGAATCGACCACCACCTGCTTGTCGCCGGGCAACATGATCAGTACATCAGGCTGGAAGCGCTCGCCATCCGGGCCCTTGAGACTGACCTGGGTCTGGTACTCGCGGCCCTTCTCCAGGCCGGCGTGCTCCAGCACCCGCTCAAGGATCAGTTCGCCCCAGTTGCCCTGGGTTTTCTGGCCCTTGAGTGCGCGGGTCAGGTTGGTGGCTTCGTCTGACAGACGCAGGTTCAATTGCTGCAGGCGCTCAAGCTCCTTGGCCAGGGAAAAGCGCTCGCGCGCCTCGTTCTGATAGCTTTCTTCCACGCGTTTTTCGAACGACTGGATGCGCTCCTTGAGCGGGTCGAGCAACTGGCCCAGGCGCTCCTGGCTGGTTTCGGCAAAGCGCTGCTCGCGTTCATCGAAGATTTTGCCGGCCAGCTCGGCGAACTGCGCACGCAGCTCGTCGCGCGAGCCCTGAAGGTCGGCGAGGCGCTGCTGATGGCTGTCCTGTTGCTCGCGCAGTTCGGCGCGCAAGGCCGCCGCCAGCGCGTCGAGGCGGCGCAATTCGGTTTCCTTGGCGCTGCGGTCGAGGTTCCAGGCGTGGGCCGCGTCGCGAGCGTTGTCGCGGTCGATCTGCAGCAGCTCGACTTCACGGCGGACAGCGGCCAGGTCGGCCTGCTTGGCGGCGTTGGCCTGGCTCAAGTCGCTGATCTCGTCGCGACTGGCATCCAGCTGGGCGGCGAGGCCTTCCTGGGCCAGTTGCGCAGTGGCCAGGCGCTCTTCGAGCAGCTCCCAACCGGCCATGCGCGCAGTCAGTCGTCGCTGAATCTGCCAGCACACCGCCAATAAAGGCACTGCGGCACCCGCCAGGCCCAGGGCGATACTGGTCCAGTCAAAAACCATAGCCATTTCTGCCATTACCGAAAAAGAGCAAGGTTAACCAAGCACAGGGCTGGAGGACAGCTCAGTCTTCGACCTGGCCGAGTTCGCGTTGGGCGCGGCGGTCGCCCGCGCGGGCGGCCAGGCGCAACAGGTCGTGGCCGATGCGACGGTCGCGGGCATTGCCGCATTCACGGCACATCAATTGGCCCAGGCGGCTCTGTGCCGCGACCACACCCTCACGGGCAGGCTGCTTGAGCAAACGTCCGGCAAAGTGTTTGACGTTGGTGTTGTGACCCAGGCGTGGACTGTCGAGCAACCACAAGGCGACTTTCATAGAGAAACGCTTGGGTGCGGTAACAGTCTGAGGGGTATCGGTAACAGAAGGTGATACTGAGCGAAACTTCATAAAGCACTGTGGGACAGAACGGAAGGCGCGCCACTCTACTCTTTTTTTCGCACAGGTAAAGCTGAAAAAACCCTGCACGCCCGTTCTAGAGCAAGCGCTCGGGACAATCCACAGAAGCTGTGGATAACTCAGTGGACAACCCCCCTTTAACTCGCGCAAAGCCCCATGGAATGGGGGCCGCAGTCAAACTGACGATTTTTTCACCAATAAAAAAAAGCCAGATTTTTCATTGACTTAAATTTCCATTGCAGGCAAATGGCGGCTGAGCGAAGCAGTTGACAGCGCGGTTACACATGCGGCAACTAATGTGCACAAGTACCCATCCATTGGTTATATCGCCGGCGTTTTTTGAAGCGACCGCCGCCAAAAATGTTACCGACAGGCCAGGTCGGGACTTTTCAAAACTTTGCGCGCTCGCCACACTGCCCGACCGACAGCACAACAGTGGGTGGGTCGATGAAAGGCATTCTGCTGTTCGCGCTGCTGTTACTGGCGATCTGCGCCCTTTCCCTGGGAATAAACGCGACCCTGCCGTCGCCGGACGGCGCCTTGTTTGCCATTGCCATTCTGCTGTCGGCCGCCTTCACGGCCGTGTGCCTGTGCATCGAACTGGGTGAAGGTCGCATCGATGACATGGGCGATGTGATTAACGTGATCGAGACCGGTCGGTGCGTGCGCCTGACATTGGCGGCCTATGCCCTGGGTTGCTCGCTGGCGGCGGCGATCACGGTGCTGGTCTACCGTGGCCTGCTGGGCGCCTGATTGAAGTTTTTTGGCTAGCACACTTCCCTTCCCTGTTTCAATCCGTTACTATCCGCGGCGTTAGTACCAAGCTGAAAGTCAATTCTGGTCGAACAACTCCCCTGAACAACACGGGATCGACCACCTCGATGGTTTCCAGGTATCACTTGCGACGACACTGCCTTTGAACAAGCAAAGGGTGTCGCGAAGTCTCAATACTCTGACCGAACCAACCTGCAAATTGATCAGGATCTTCACCCCGGGCCCAGAACCTTTGCCCCTGTTGTGTTGCCTGCCCTCCTAAGTACCTACCTGCCAGCCCAAGCGCGCCTAACTTATCAGCGCTTCAAACTGGCTGCTTTGTTCCAGTCGGGTTCTTCGTTCGATCAATGGTGATCAACGTCACTGGAACGTTTTAACGTTGCACGGTTCTTAACCGTGTCATTTGTAGGAACACCAATAATATGTCGACTATCCACACTCAGGATGCCATTCGCACCCTCACCAACGCTTTTGCTCCAATGAACTGCCTGATCATGGCCGCTCGCAAAGGCTGCTTCAGCTTCACCCTGGTCAACGAACACGGCATCGCTCGTCACAGCGAACGCCTGTACCCCGATCAATACTCCAGCGCAGAACCGCTGCAGGCCGTGATCGAGCGTACCCGTCAGGCACTGGTTGCCTGATCGACCCGAGTCGCTGAAACACCAAAAACCCTGTCTGAAAAACAGGGTTTTTTATTGCCCGGAATTCGGTCATTGAGCTTTTGCACTAAGTTCAAATAGATATAACCGTTATAACTGCATAGCGAAGATGTTTTAAAAACAGTCCTTTACATCACAAATATGACACTACACTTCAACTCAAGCGGCATGATCCGCTTGCGACGCGCCTGAGATCCGATCCACTGCTGCCAAGCCCCCACCCTTCTCAGGCCCGTCGCCCACTTCCACGGATTGAGGCTTGTATGGGTATCGCCGCCAGCGAATTGTGTCGTTATGTGATCCGGCCGACGTTGATGTACCTGGGCCGACACGATCAAACGGCTGAGTCCCTGCTGCTGGGCATCGCCGCCAGTCAATCGGAGCTCGGCTCCGCCTTGCACGACCGCCGCGGCCACGGCCTGTACAGCATCACCGAACCCCGCCACCGCGCCTTGTGGGACAACTATCTGGCGCGGGACCCGGAACGCGCCAGCCTGGTACGCGGGCTGGCCAGCCAACATGCGTTCCTCAGCGCGCCCCAGCTTGAGCTGACGGTCAACCTGCGTTACGCCACGGCCATCGCCTGGCTACTGGTGGAACAGCACCGTCCGGCACTGCCGGAACCGGGTGACGTCTTGGCCATGGCGCGTATCTGGAAAGAAATTTTTCATCCACAAGGACGGCTGCGTGATTTCACTCAAGCCTGGCAAACCTGTGTTTCACCCATGAATCACGTGGTTTGCTGACCGGGCATTTTGCAAGATTCGCCAAAAATCACGAATTTTGGTCGGATTGTCCTACAAAACCGCTCTATCTCCTGCATTTCAGCCTATAGCGCGATCTTAAAATTATTGTTACTTTCCGCAGCGGTGATCACCACGGAGTTCTAATAATGAAAAAAGTAATGCTCAAGACCACACTTAGCCTCGCCGTTGCCATGGCCTCTTCCAGCATCTTCGCAAGCGGCTTTGCCCTTAACGAACAAGATGTCGCCGGGATGGGTACAGGTTTCGCAGGTCGCTCTTCTTCTGCCGATAACGCAAGCACCGTTTATGGTAACCCTGCCGGTATGGCTCGCCTTGAAGGCCAGCAGATTACGGGTGGCGTTGCTGCGATTGATGCTTCGACTGATATCAAAGATGCCAGCGGCCGCTCCAGCGGCAGTAACAAAGGCGATATGGTGCCTTTCACCGCAGTCCCCTTTGGTTTCTACACCAACAAACTCAATGATCAGTGGGCAATCGGCTTCGGTGTCTACGCGCCGTTCGGCCTGAAGACCGACTACGAAAGTGGTTTCCAAGGTCGTGCGTTTGGCAGCAAGAGCGAAGTGTCGGTTATCACCTTCCAGCCGACCGTCAGCTACGCCTTCAATGACAAAGTTTCGATCGGTTTCGGCCCGACTATTAACCGTATCGACGGCACCCTGGAATCGCAGCCAAACCTGGGCTTTGTGCCACGGCCAGGCCTGGCTGGCACCGGCGACGCCAAAATCAAAGTCAAGGGCGACGACACCGCTATCGGTTTCAACGCCGGTATCCTCGTGCAAGCCACCGACACCACTCGTGTAGGTCTGACTTACCACTCGAAAGTGAAATACAAGCTCGAAGGCCACACCGAAGTCACGCCAGGAGCGCGAGTTCCAGCGCCCTACCTGATTGGCGCCCGTTACGATGCCTCGCTGAAAGTTGACACCCCTGAATCCTGGGATGCCTCGGTCACCCAAGACCTGAGCGATGCCTGGAAGGTGTATGGCGGTGCTACCTGGACTCGTTGGAGCCGCCTGAAAGACATCACTGTCAACAACGAAGGTGTCACGGCAGCTAACGGTGGCGGCCTGGCGCCTCAGATCGTCGGCCAGATCACCGAGCCGCAGAACTGGCACGACACCTGGGCCTACGCCCTGGGTACTTCGTACCAGATCACCAAGCAAGTGGTACTGCGTACCGGCCTGACATTCGACCAGTCGCCAACCAACAACACTGACCGTTCGCCGCGTATTCCTACCGGTGACCGGACCATCTTCAGTGTCGGCTTGGGTTACGCGGTAATGGACAACATGACCGTCGACCTGGCTTATTCCTACCTGAAGGAAGAGCCTGTCAAAGTTAACAAACAGAACGCGCTGGGCCAGACCTACGCTTCCAAGTACGAAAACAGCGCCAACGGTTTCGGCTTGGGTGTAACGTACAAGTTCTGATTCAACGCCGCATAAAAAAGCCCCGCTCTCCTGCAAAGGAGGCGGGGCTTTTTAGTGGGCCTCGATCAAGGTTTAGAGGCGATCGCCTGCTCGACTGCCTTGATCAGCTCCGGACTGTCCGGCTTGGTCAGGCTGGAGAAATTGGCAATCACCTTGCCCTGGCGATCGACCACATATTTGTAGAAATTCCACTTCGGTGGCGCGTCGGTCTGCTGTGCCAGCACCTTGAACAAGTGCACCGCGTCCGGCCTCTTGACCTTCTGTGGCTCGGTCATGGTGAAGGTCACGCCGTAATTCACATAGCAGACCTTGGCGGTTTCCTCGCCGGTCTTGGCCTCCTGCTTGAAGTCATCGGACGGTACGCCAATGACCTCCAGCCCTTCACCCTTGTAGCGCTGGTACAAGGCCTCAAGGCCTTTGAATTGCGGGGCAAACCCACAGAAACTCGCGGTATTGACGATCACCAAGGGCTTGCCGGCAAAGCGCTGGCACAGGTCGATGGATTCCTTGGCGCGCAACTTGGGTAATTGGCCTTCGAGCAACGGTGGGCAATCGGCGGCCATCGCCACACCGCCAAAAGCAGCCATCAGCACGGGAACTGCAAGCCAGCGCATCTGCATGTCGAAAAGTCCTTTAAAGAGTTCAGACCACGAACTTAACAGATCGACATGCCCAGTTGCATCAACGCCAGGCCACCGCGTTGCCAGCCCCACCACGCCAGCAGCAACAGCAGTACCACCGTCCCTGCGCCGACGAGCCAATACCCGTTGAAACTCATGCCGCCTCCATCTGCGCCTGCAAGCGCGCCACGGGTCGCTCACGCACCGGCCAGTTGAGGGCCGCGGCGAGCAGGCTCAAGAGAATTGCCACCTGCCAGATCAAATCGTAGTTGCCGGTTCGATCATAGACCACCCCGCCCAACCAGCCGCCGAGGAACGAGCCGAGCTGGTGGAACAGGAATACGATCCCGCCGAGCATCGAGAGGTTGCGCACCCCAAACAGCGTGGCGACCGTGCCGTTGGTCAGTGGCACCGTGGACAGCCACAAAAAGCCCATGGCCATGCCGAACAGGTAAGCCGTGATTTCAGTGACCGGTGCCCACAGGAACCACACGATCACCACGGCGCGCAGCAAGTACAGGCCCGTCAGCAGGCGTGGCTTGGACATGCGCCCGCCCAGCCAGCCGGCGGTGTAGGTGCCGAAGATATTGAACAGGCCGATCAGTGCCAGCACCGTGGTGCCAACCGTGGCCGGCAAGTGCTGGTCGACCAGATAGGCCGGCAGGTGCACACCAATAAATACCACCTGGAAACCGCAGACGAAAAAGCCGAAGGCCAGCAGCCAGAAACCCGAGTGCGAGCAGGCCTCCTTGAGCGCTTCACGCAGGGTTTGCTGGCCGGCCACTACCGGCAGCGGCTTGTCCTTGAGCATGCTGACAAGCGGCAGGATCAGCGCCACCATCAAGCCCAGCGCCAGCAGCGCTGCCGACCAGCCCAACCAACTGATCAGGCCCAGGGTGCCTGGCACCATGGCGAACTGGCCGAACGAGCCGGCAGCGCTGGCAATGCCCATGGCCATGCTGCGTTTTTCCGGCGCCACGGCGCGCCCGACCACACCCAGGATCACCGAGAACGAGGTGCCGGACAGGCCGATACCAATCAACAAGCCGGCACTCAGCGACAACGACCACGCCGAATCCGACATGCCCATCAGCACCAGGCCCGCGGCGTACAGTACACCGCCGACAAACACTGCCTTGGTCGCGCCGAAGCGGTCGGCCAGCGCGCCGGTGAACGGCTGCGCCAGGCCCCAGATCAGGTTCTGCAAAGCGATGGCAAAGGCAAAGGTCTCACGGCCCCAGCCAAATTCGCTGCTCATCGGCGCCAGGAACAGGCCGAAACCGTGCCGCACACCCAATGACAACGCCAGGATCAGCGCACTTCCTACAAGAATCCAGCCACTGGTGCGCCACATCGAGGTCATTTCTTATTCTCCGTTCGCGGGTATATACCCGCTTGTAGTCGAACAAACTCGCCGTCAGGCGAGTTCATCCAGCAAGGCCAACAGGGTTTCGCGTTTTTCCGCGCCGAGTTGATTGATCAATTTCTGTTGCGCCGCTTCCCAGGCGGGTAACGCTGCAGCCAGTCGCTCCTCACCGGCTGTGGTCAACAGCACCAGGCGGTTGCGCAGGTCATCGCCCTCGACCAACTGCACCAGGCCCTCGCCTTCCAGCACCCGCAGGTTGCGCCCCAACGTACTGCGATCCAGGCCCATGGCTTCCGCCAGGCTGGAAATGCTCGGTTGATCAAGGCGCTGCAGGTTGCACAGCAGAGAATACTGGGCGACGTTGATCCCGAAGCCGTCGAGAGCGCCGTCGTAATGCCTGCTGACGCCACGGGCGGCACGTCGCAGGTTGGTACATAAACATTGGGAGGCAAGCATGGAACGTGTATATACCCGCGATTAAGAAAATGCAAGAAAGTGTTACAGCGCCAGGCCGACCAATACCGCGACTTCCAGCAGCTCCAGCAACGCGCCCGCCGTGTCACCGGTGGTGCCGCCCAGGCGGTTGATCATCAGCTGGCGCAGGCCGACAAAGCACAGGGCCGCCAGCAACACCGCGATCCCGCCACTGAAACCTCCGATCAGGAGGCACGCCAAGCCACTCAGGATCAGCACCTGCTGACCGACGATGCGCGGCAAGTGATCCGACAGCGCCTGGCCCAATCCTCCGGCACGCACGTAACGCGTGGTGAGGAACAACGCCAGCATCGACGCCCGGCCGATCAGGGGTGCCAGGATCAGCGCCGCGCCATTGTGCTGTTCAATCAAGGCCACCAGCGCAGTGAACTTGAGCAGCAACACCAGGCCGAGAGTGACCACGGCAATCGGTCCGCTGCGCGGGTCTTTCATGATGGCAAGGGTACGCTCGCGATCGCCGAAGCCACCCAGCCAGGCGTCGGCGCTGTCCGCCAGGCCGTCCAGGTGCAGGCCGCCACTGAGCAACACCCAAGCAGTCAGCAGCAACGCGGCGTGCAGCAACAGCGGTGCGCCCATCAGCGCCGTATTCAGCGCCCACAACAGCACGCCGAATAACAGGCCAACCAGCGGATAAAACAGCAGCGAACGTCCCAGCTCCTGAGGTTGCGGCATGCCCGGCAGGCGAATCGGCAGGCTGCTGAGAAATTGCAGGGCAATCCAGAAGGGCAACATGCTCAATCCACTTCCTTCAATACGCCGTCAGCCGCGACCTGCAGACTGAACAATCCACCGTGCCCGACCTCGACGTTCAGCAACTGCTCCCGGGGCAACCCCCGCGCCCGGGCCAACAGCAGGCGCATCACACCACCGTGGCTGATCAACAGCACCCGTTGGCCAGCATAGGCTTGATGCAAGCGTGAGACGGCGCCCAGGACACGGTCGGAAAAGTCGCTGACACGCTCCCCCTGCGGCGGTGTGAAACTGTAGGGATCGGCCCAGAACAGGCCCAATCCTTCGGCATCGGTTTCCATCAACGCCGCCGCGCTCTGGCCTTCCCAGGCACCGAAATGCAGCTCCTGCAGATCTTTTTCGAGGCTGACCGGCACATTTAGGCGCGCGCCCAGCTCATCGGCAAAGCGCGCACAGCGTTGCAGCGGCGAGCTGATCAAGCGGTCCCACGGGCCGCGCGCCTCGACGGCGGCGCGCATCTGCTCCCACCCCTGGGCAGTCAGTGCGTCGTCCAGGCTGCCGCGCAGGCCGCCGCCCAGTTCGGTTTCGCCGTGACGCAACAGGTCCAGGTGCAGATTCATGCGGGGCGGTCTGCCACGGCCGCTTCGGCGAAGGTCGCCATCTGCCCGTGCAACGCACACGCCAGGCGCAGCAACGGCACCGCCAGCGCCGCCCCACTGCCCTCGCCCAAGCGCAGGCCGAGTTCCAGCAAGGGCTGCGCGTCGAGGCTCTGCAGCACATGACGATGGCCCGGCTCGGCGCCACGATGGCCAAACAGCAACCACTCGCGACAGGCCGGATTCAACCGCGTGGCAACCAGCGCAGCGACGCTGCAGATAAACCCGTCGACCAGCACCACGATGCCTTCCTGGGCACAGGCCAGATAGGCGCCCACCAGCGCCGCGATCTCAAAGCCGCCCAGGTTGAACAGGGTTTGCAACGCATCACCGCGCTGCCCGGCATGCACGGCCAGCGCGCGCTCGATCACCGCTACCTTGTGACTGACGCCCTGGGCATTCAGCCCGGTGCCCGGCCCGGTCAGGTCACTGACCTGGCAATCGAGCAAGGCACACGCCAGTGCACTGGCGGCAGTGGTGTTGCCGATGCCCATCTCGCCGCCGATAAACAGCTGTGCACCGCTTTCGCGCGCGCGCAGCACACTCTCACGCCCGGCATGCAAGGCCAGGCGCCCTTGGGCTGCGGTCATTGCCGGGCCGTTGACGAAGTTGGCCGTGCCCGCGCCGAGGTTCAAGTGACGAACCCCGGGCAAATCCAGCGACGGCGTGACGGTGCCGAGGTCGACCACTTCCAGTTGCGCCTCCAACTGCCGCGCCAATACGCTGATCGCCGCGCCGCCACTGACGAAATTGAGCAGCATCTGCCCGGTCACTTCCTGGGGAAACGCCGACACGCCTTCGGCTACCACACCGTGATCACCGGCAAAAATCGCAATCCATAACTGTTCGACCGAGGGTTTGACCTGGCCCTGCAGGCCGGCCAATTGCACCGCCAGCGCTTCGAGCTGGCCAAGGGAGCCGGCCGGCTTGGTCAATTGTTGCTGGCGTGCCAAGGCTTGTTCGTACGCTTGAGCGTCAATCGCCTTACAGGGGTTGAGCCACCAGGTGTCAGTCATATCGCAGTACCTTTCAAAGTCAGGGGCAGGCCGGCAACGGTCAGGACCACACGCTGACACCGCTCGGCCAAAGCTTGATGCAGCCAACCGGCTTCATCCACATAGCGGCGAGTCAATTCGCCCAGCGGCACGACACCCAGTCCGGTCTCGTTGCTGACAAAAATGATCTGCCCCGGCAGCGCGGCCAGGGTTTCCAGCAATTGATCGCGCTCGAACGCCAGACGGTCGGCGCCTTCGAGCATCAGCAGATTGGTCAGCCACAACGTCAGGCAATCCACCAGCAGGCAACGATCCGGCGCGGCGTTTTCGCGCAGCACCCGCGCCAGTTCGACGGGCTCTTCGATCAAGCCCCAGTGGTCGGGGCGGCGCTGGCGATGCAGGGCCACGCGCGCGTTCATTTCGCCGTCCAGCGGCTGGCTGGTGGCAATGTAGATGACGGGCAACGCGCTGTCAGCGGCGAGCTTTTCCGCCAGGCGGCTTTTGCCGGAGCGTGCGCCGCCGAGGATCAGTTGGTGCATGGGACACTCCCTCTATTTACCACCCGCTCAACTGTAGGCGCGGGCTTGTCTGCGATGGCGTCAACCGGGGTTTGCTGATTCACCGAGGTGCCTGCATCGCAGGCTAGCCAGCGCTTACAGGGAGAGTGCGTGCGCACCGTCAAATCCCACATAGCGTGCGCAGCAGTTCGGTATCCAGATGATTTTCCACCAAGTCGGCCAACCGCTCGATATCGCGCTCGCGCAGGGCGTGGTAATCCACCTCCTGCACATCCTGCAAGCCGGCCCAGCGCAGCAAGGCGCTGCACGCCGCCGGCGTCTCGAACAGGCCATGCAGGTAAGTGCCAAGAATCTGCCCGTCGGCACTTTGCGCGCCATCACTGCGGCCGTCATCGAGCAGGACCGCGGCGGTCGACAGCGCGTCGCCGGACGTCACGCCCGCGTGAATTTCATAGCCACTGACCTCGGCGTTCTCCAGTAACAAACGCCCGCGCACATTGCGCAATTGCTTCTCTTCTTCCAACGTCGTGCTGAATGCCAGCAGCCCCAGGCCAGGGCTGGAGCCGGCCGCCCCTTCGAGGCCCAGCGGGTCATGCACCTGCTCCCCGAGCATCTGCAGGCCACCGCAAATCCCCAGCACTTTGCCGCCGTAGCGCAAATGCCGGGCCACGGCGCTGTCCCAACCATTGGCACGCAGGTAGGCAAGGTCACTGCGCACGCTTTTCGAGCCTGGCAGGATGATCAGGTCGGCGGCCGGGATCGGCTGGCCCGGCCCGATGAACTGCAAATCCACCTGGGGGTGCAGGCGCAACGGGTCGAAATCCGTGTGGTTGCTGATGCGCGGCAGTACCGGCACCACCACTTTGAGCACTTGCGCGGCCTTGTCGATCTGGCGCTGGTCGATGCCGTCTTCGGCTTCCAGGTGCAGGTCCATCACGTAGGGCAACACACCCACCACCGGTTTGCCGGTGCGCGCTTCGAGCCAATCCAGGCCCGGTTGCAACAGCGCGATGTCGCCGCGAAAACGGTTGATGATGAAACCCTTGACCCGCTCCTGTTCGCTCGGGGACAGCAGTTCCAGGGTGCCGACCAGATGGGCGAACACGCCGCCGCGATTGATGTCGGCGATCAGCAGCACCGGGCAGTCCACCGCCTCGGCGAACCCCATGTTGGCGATGTCATTGGCGCGCAGGTTGATTTCCGCCGGCGAGCCCGCGCCCTCGACCATCACCACCGGGAAGCGTTCGCTCAACCGCGCGTGGGAGGCCAGCACCGCTTGCATCGCGATAGCTTTGTAGTCGTGGTAGGCCACGGCGTTCATGCTGGTCACGGCGCGGCCGTGGATGATCACCTGGGAGCCGGTGTCGCTGTTGGGTTTGAGCAGCACCGGGTTCATGTCGGTGTGGGGTGCGAGGTTGGCAGCCTGCGCCTGCACCGCCTGGGCGCGGCCGATTTCGCCACCCTCGGCGGTCACGGCACTGTTGAGCGCCATGTTCTGCGGCTTGAATGGCGCCACCGCCACGCCTTGGCGCACCAGCCAACGGCACAGCGCGGTCACCAGGGTACTTTTACCGGCGTCGGAGGTGGTGCCTTGCACCATCAGCGTAGTCATGCAGCTTCCTTGTAGGCGCCCAGGGCCTCGTCGAGGCGCAGCCAGTCCGCCTCGGTGTCGGGCAAGCCAAAGCGCAGGCTGCTGTCGTGGACAAACAGGCGCAGCAGAATGCCGCGCTGGGCCATGAATTCGTGCATGCGCTCGGCATGCGGTGTGATCAGCCATTGGAACAACGCGCAGCCGCCCTGGGGCTGGAAACCATGGCGCTTGAGCAAGGCGTAGAGGCGCTGGCCGGCCTCGATGCAGCGCGCACGTTGCCGCGCATGCCCGGCGGTGTCGCGCAGGCAGGCCTGGCCCAGCACGCGTGTCGGCCCGCTGACGGCCCAGGGCCCGACCTGTTCGGTGAGCAGCTTGAGCAGTTTGCGTTCGGCCAGCACGAAGCCCAGGCGCACACCGGCCAGGCCGAAAAACTTGCCGAATGAGCGCAGCACAATCAAACCGACCTGATGGGCCTGGCTGGCCAGGCTCAGTTGCGGGGTGACATCCATGAACGCTTCGTCCACCACCAGCCAACCGCCGCGCTGGGCCAGCCGGGTGTGCCAGTCGAGCAGGCGTTGCGGCGCCAGGCTCAGGCCGGTGGGATTGTTGGGATTGACCACCACCAGCACGTCGAGGCCATCGAGGAAGAAGTCGACTTCCTGCTCCTGCACCTCGCGCACCACATAACCGGCGCGGCGCCAGGCTTCGGCGTGTTCGGCATAGCACGGCGACAACACGCCGACCTTGCCCGCACGGCGCAAGCGCGGCAGCAGCTGGATCGCCGCCTGGGAACCGGCCACCGGCAACAGATGCGCAGCGCCGTAATACTCGCTGGCGGCCTGCTCCAGGCCGTCGTCGGTTTCCGGCAGGCGCGCCCAGGCTCGCAGCGGGATTTCGGGGATCGGCCAGGGCCACGGCGCCAGGCCGCTGGAGAGGTCGAGCCAATCAGCCTCGGCAATCCCGTACTGCATCGCCGCCTTGCGCAGCCGGCCACCGTGTTCAAGCATAGAATTGCGCCCCCGCACATAGGATCAGCAGCCATAACCATACGCCGCGCTGCACCAGTTGCCAGCCCCGGTCGATGGAATCGGCATCCGCCGCCGGACCTTCGCCCAGTGGCGGCCGTTGATGCACCTCACCGTGGTAGATCGCCGCGCCGCCCAGCTCCACGCCCAAGGCGCCAGCACCGGCGGCCATCACCGGGCCAGCGTTAGGGCTGTCCCACGTCGGGCCCTGGGTCCGCCAGCATTTGAGCGCCAGGCGGGTTTTGCCCAGCACTGCGTAGGTCAACGCCACCAGGCGTGCCGGAATGTAGTTCAGCAGATCGTCGATTTTCGCCGCAGCCCAGCCGAAGCGTTCGAAGCGTTCGTTGCGATAGCCCCACATCGCGTCGAGGGTGTTGCTCAGGCGGTAAAGCACCACGCCCGGCACGCCAGCGACGACGAACCAGAACAGCGCGGCAAACACCGCATCGCTGCCGTTTTCGAGTACCGACTCGGTGGCGGCGCGGGCGACTTCGGTGCGATCCAGTTCACTGGTCTGGCGGCTGACCAGGTAGCTCACGCGCTGGCGGGCTTGTTCCAGGTCATCGCTGCGCAGCGCCCGGGCCACCGGGATCACGTGTTCGCCAAGGCTGCGCATGCCAAGGGCACAGTACAGCGCGAGGATCTCCAGCACCCAGCCGATATACGGCGCCCACGATAAGGCGGTCGCCAGCAGGGTCAGCGGCACCACCGCGATAAACCACGCGGTCACCCCATGGCTGCGCCAGCCACGGCCACCGCTGTTGAAACGTTGCTCGATGCGCCCGGCAAAATTGCCGAACGCCACCAGCGGATGCCAGCGCCTGGGCTCACCCAGCAGCGCATCCAGCGCCACTGCAGCGACACACAGCAAGGCCACACTCATTGACTCACTCCCCACACATTCTCATACAACATGTCACTCAGCGGCCGTGGTTCGGTCCAGCCTTCGAGCTGCAACATCGGTGCCGGATAAAACTCGGCCACCGGCCCCAGGCACAACACCGCCAGGGGTTTTGCGCCGGGCGGCAGGCCCAGCAGGTCGGCCAGGGCCTGGGGCTCGAACAGCGAGACCCAGCCCATGCCCAGCCCTTCGACGCGAGCCGCCAGCCACAGGTTCTGGATCGCACAGGACAGCGAGGCCATGTCCATTTCCGGCAAGGTGCGCCGGCCGAAGATATGCCGCTCGCGATCATCCATCAGCGCTGCCACCAGCACTTCGGCGCAGTCATGGATGCCTTCGACCTTGAGTTTCATGAACTCATCGGAACGCTCGCCCAACGCCTCGGCAGTGCGCACGCGTTCTTCTTCCACCACTTGCTGGATCTGCCCACGCAGTTGGCGGTCGCTGATGCGGATAAAGCGCCACGGCTGCATCAGGCCGACACTCGGCGCCTGATGTGCAGCCTGGAGCAGGCGGTGCAGCAACTCGGGGGCCACGCTGCCGCCGCTGAAGTGGCGCATGTCGCGGCGCTCGGCGATGGCGCGGTAGACGGCGTCGCGGTCGGCCTGGGGGAAGGCGTTGTCGGTCATGGCCGCATCGGGGGCAAGCCCGCCCCCACAGTGAATGGGGATTCAACGTGGTCGATTGTGGGCGCCGGCTGGCCGGCGCTGGCGACCTCAGGGTCGGGCGCAAACAAGGCTGCCACCGCCCTCGGGTTGGACGGGAAATAGAAGTGCACGTAGGACGCGGTCATACGCCCTTGTCGGAACACCGCCTCGGCGCCGCGCCCACCATTGGGGCTGACGCCACGGGCAATCGGCTGCCACTCGGTGCTGGTCAGGGAATGGTGATAAGTGTGCCCACGCAGCACGCCTTCCGGCAGCTCGACGTTTTGCAGGGCCAGGGCCGCAAGTTTCTTTTGCATCACCGCATCGCCCTGCAGCAGGCCGACCAGTTCGGCGCGGGTGCCGTCGACGTCGGTCAGCGAGTCCAGCAGGTAGAGCATGCCGCCACATTCAGCGAGCAAGGGTTTGCCGGCCGCGTGATGGGCGCGGATGGCATCGAGCATCGAGGTATTTTCCGACAGCGCCTGGTGGTGCAGTTCCGGATAGCCGCCGGGCAGATAGAGACTGTCGGCATCAGGCAATTCGCGGTCATGGATCGGCGAGAAAAAGCGCAGCTCGGCGCCCATCGCCCGCAACAGGTCGAGGCTGGCGCCGTAGGTGAAGGCAAACGCTTCGTCACGGGCCACCGCAATGCGCACGCCGGCCAGCAACGGCTCGGCCTCGATCACTTCGGGGGCGGCGAAGGTCACCGGCGGCGGCAAGGCAACTTCACAACTGCTGCCCAGTGCCTGCGCAGCAGCATCCAGGCGCAGGTCGAGGTCATTCAGCTCGCAGGCTTGCACCAGCCCCAGGTGGCGGCTCGGCAGTTCGATCCCGGTTTCACGGGACAGCGCGCCATACCAGCGCAGGCCTTCGGTGAGACTGCCTTCGAGGAGTTGCGCATGGCGCAAGGTGCCGACGCGATTGGCCAGCACGCCCGCGAACGGCAAATCCGGCTGATAACGCGCGAGGCCCAAGGCCAGGGCGCCAAACGTCTGCGCCATCGCAGTGCCGTCGATCACGCCCAATACCGGCACGCCGAAATGCCGCGCCAGGTCGGCGCTGGACGGCGTGCCGTCGAACAGCCCCATCACCCCTTCGATGAGGATCAGGTCAGCCTCAGCGGCGGCTTCCCACAACAGGCGGCGACTTTCCTGCTCGCCCACCATCCACATGTCCAATTGATACACCGGCGCACCACTGGCGCGCTCGTGGATCATCGGATCAAGAAAGTCCGGGCCGCATTTGAACACGCGGACTTTGCGCCCCAGATTGCGGTGCAAACGGGCGAGCGCGGCGGTGACGGTGGTTTTGCCCTGGCCGGACGCCGGTGCGGCGATCAAGACAGCCGGGCAATGACGGGGCTGATTCAAAGTTCGACGCCCTTCTGTGCCTTGATACCGGCCTGGAACGCGTGCTTGAGCATGCCCATCTCGGTGACGGTGTCGCCCATTTCGATCAACTCGGGCTTGGCGCCACGACCGGTCACCACCACGTGCTGCATTGGCGGGCGCGCCTGCAGGTCGCTGAGTACCTGGTCGAGGTCGAGATAGCCGTGCTTGAGGGCGATGTTCAGCTCGTCCAGCACCACCAGGCCGATGGACGGGTCTTGCAGCAACTCGCGCGACACCGCCCACGCGGCTTCAGCGGCGGCGATATCGCGCTGGCGGTCCTGGGTTTCCCAGGTAAAGCCTTCGCCCATCACATGAAAACGCACCTGCTCGGGAAAGCGGCGGAAGAACAACTCTTCACCGGTGCTGTTGCGACCCTTGATGAACTGCACCACCCCGCACTGCATGCCGTGGCCCATGGCCCGGGCGAGCATGCCGAATGCCGAACTGCTCTTGCCTTTGCCGTTGCCGGTGAGCACCAGCAGCAGGCCGCATTCGTTGGGGGAGTTGGCGATGCGCTCATCGATCACGGCTTTTTTGCGCAGCATGCGCGCCAGGTGGCGTTCGTCGCGGTCGGGGGAATCGGTCATGACAGCTCTCCGTTGGGGCTGGACAAAAACGGCGGGCAGGAAAAAGGATAAACAGACAGCCAAGCATCGCCCACCGTGATGCTGTTGGATGAACCAGGCCGGTCTCCGGACTCATGAGTGGCGCCCTGGCTCTTTATAGAGAGAGCATTAGGACAGGCCGACAGCGCGCCTTCCCATATCGCTCGCGATACAGTGGCAGAAAGCACCGTCTTGACTCATTTACCGTTGCGGGGGCAGCGCCGGAATCGCGGCAGCACTGTGTACAAGTGCGCTCACTCACCGGCTTCCCTGTTTCACTCCGTCGACCCATGGGTCACAGAGCACCTGGAACAAGCCGCGAAGGTTAGTGGGTTGGGGGTGGAGCGTCAATTAAAGCTGGCCTTGCACTTGAACCATCCTACGGCCGGCCTCCTCTACCCTTACAGGTATTAAGGAGAACACCATGCACAAAACCAGACTCGCCCTGCTTATCATGCTCGCCGGCACCCTCGCTGCCTGCGGGGAAAGCTCTACCTTGCAGGTCTCCGATGGCACCGGGCCCTCGCCCAAGTTGCCGGAGCCGAACAAGACCCTGATCCCGACCGTGAATATCGCCCCGGCGATAGGCTGGCCGGACGGCGCCAAGCCCACCGCCGCTGCCGGCACCCAGGTGGCGGCGTTCGCCGAAGGCCTGGACCATCCGCGCTGGCTGTATGTATTGCCCAATGGCGACGTGCTGGTGGCGGAAACCAACGCGCCACCCAAGCCGGATGACGCCAAGGGTATTCGCGGCTGGGTCATGGAGAAAGTCATGGGCCGTGCCGGCGCCGCTGTGCCGAGCCCGAACCGCATCACCTTGCTGCGTGACGCCGACCACGACGGCGTCGCCGAAACGCGCACGGTGTTCCTGGAAAACCTCAATTCGCCGTTCGGCATGACCCTGGTCGGTAACGATCTGTACGTGGCTGACTCGGACAAGCTGTTGCGCTTCCCCTACCAACCGGGTGAAACCGCGATCAAGGAGGCCGGCACCAAAGTCGTCGACCTGCCGGGCGGCAGCATCAATCACCACTGGACCAAGAACGTGGTGGCAAGCAAGGACGGCAGCAAACTGTATGTGAGCGTCGGGTCCAACAGCAATGTCGGCGAAAACGGCCTGGATGCGGAACAGGGCCGGGCTGCCATCTGGGAAGTCGATCGTGCCAGCGGTGAGCACCGCATCTTCGCCTCCGGCCTGCGCAACCCCAACGGCATGGCCTGGGAACCACAAAGCGGCAAGCTGTGGACGGCGGTGAACGAACGCGATGAAATCGGCAGCGACCTCGTGCCGGACTACATCACCTCAGTCAAGGACGGCGCATTCTATGGCTGGCCCTTCAGTTACTACGGCCAGCATGTGGACGTGCGCGTCAGCCCGCAGAACCTGGACCTGGTCGCCAAGGCGATTGCGCCGGATTATGCAGTGGGCCCGCACACCGCCTCCCTGGGATTGACGTTTGCCGAGGGCAGCAAACTGCCGGCCCAGTTCAGCAACGGCGCATTCATCGGCCAGCATGGGTCGTGGAACCGCAAGCCGCACAGTGGCTACAAGGTGATCTTCGTTCCGTTCGAGGGTGGTCAGCCGAAGGGGCAGCCCGTGGACGTGCTGACCGGTTTCCTCGACAAGGATGAGAAAGCCATGGGCCGGCCGGTGGGCGTGGTGATTGATCAGCAGGGGGATTTGCTGGTGGCAGATGATGTGGGGAACAAGGTGTGGCGGGTGTCGGCCGCTAAATGATGGGTAGGAGCCGGCTTGCCGGCTCCTACAGTGATACGGTGCGTCAGGGGTTACGCGCCAGGTTTCCTGGCAATACGCGCTTGGCACTCAGGTAGGCATTCTGCCAATACGCCTTGGACAAGGTATCCAGCTTCACCGTACCGCCAGTCTGTGGCGCGTGCACAAAGCGGCCCTCACCCACATAGATCCCGGCGTGGCTGACCTGGGAACCGCCACCGGTGGCGAAGAACAACAAGTCGCCGGTTTGCAGGTTCTGCTCGCTGACATCCTGCGCGCGCATCACGATCAGCTCACGGGTGGTACGCGGCAGGGAAATACCGGCCGCATCGCGAAACACAAAGCCGATCAAGCCACTGCAGTCAAACCCTGAGTCCGGCGTGTTGCCGCCCCATCGATAAGGCGTGCCAACCAGGCCCAAGGCACGGAAGAGCACATCTTCGGCAGCAGGCGAAAAATTCTGTGTGGAGTAGTTGAACACCGGCTTGGGTTTCACCGCTACGGGAGCGGGCGGCGGTGGACGGCTGGCGCAGGCGCTGAGCAGCGCGGCGCAAACAATGAGAATAAGGCGGGCCGAGGTCGACATGTGCAGAACAATCCTGGTCTGGATGCGGCTTTCGCTGCCGAACGCTGAAAACCAGAACGCGCAAGCAAAGCTCGCGCGAACGGATTCCAACAATATCCAGGGATTCTAGCGCTTACACGTCAAACTTCAAGTATCACTTTAAGTTTACTTGCTAGCGGTAACCGTCGTCGGGGCCATGGCGAGTGCGCGCTTGGCTTCGATGAAGGTTTTGCTCCAGTAGCTGTCACCCAGGTTGTCGACTCGAACACCGCCACTGCGACGGCTGCTGGAGTGGATAAACTGGTTATCGCCCAGGTAGATACCGGCATGGCTGACGCGACCACGACCCGCTGTACTGAAGAAAAGCAGATCACCGGGCTTGAGGTTGTTGCGTGCGACCAACGGTGCATTCACGTTGATCATTTCGCGCGTGGAGCGTGGCAGGTTCATGCCAGCTTCTTCACGAAACAGATAGCCGATGAAGCCGCTGCAGTCGAAACCGGCTTCAGAGGTACCGCCGAAACGGTAACGGGTACCGATCAGGGACATGCCGCGTTCGAGGATGCTGTCGGCCAGGACTGGAAGCTGGTAAGGCTTGTTGCCGGCGAAGTCGGCCAGTTCCTTTTCAGTTGCCACTTCTTCCTCATAAACAGTGGAAGACTGTGCAGCAACGAATTTTGCCTGATTTTGAACCTGTGGTTTTTGCTGTTCTGCCACCTGTTGAGGGTGGGAGGCGCAACCAAACAACAGGGTAACGAGTGCGAGAGGCACGAGGGGTGCGAAGCGATTTAGCATGGGCACGACCGTGGCTGATATGTAAAGAAGTCGAGACTATGCCTTCTATCACATCGATTTGCAAATTCAATCGTGATCTATGTGACTTCTTGTTTGGACTATGACATCTAAGCCCTTAACACCCCTTACCCGCCTTTCGCGTGGCCAAAACGGCCCAAACGCGGGTTTTCTGACGCCTGGAAATTGCCGAAAGCCCTGAAAACAAAGGGCCGGCTACCAGCCGAGGGTTTCCTTGAGGAAGGGAATGGTCAGCTTGCGCTGGGCTTGCAAAGAGGCCTGGTCGAGCTGTTCGAGCAAATCGAACAACGCGCTCATGCTGCGCGTACCACGAGTCAGAATGAAGTGTCCGACCTCGTCGGTCAGGTGCAGGCCGCGACGGGATGCGCGCAACTGCAGGGCACGCAATTTGTCTTCGTCGGACAGGGGACGCATCTGGAAGATCAACGCCAGGGTCAGGCGCGATTTGAGGTCTGCCAGCTTCACCGGCAATTCACGCGGCGACGTCGAGGCGGCGATCAGCAAGCGCCGGCCACTGTCGCGCAGGCGGTTGAACAGATGAAACAGCGCTTCTTCCCACTCCGCCTTGCCGGCAATCGCCTGCAGGTCGTCCAGGCACACCAGCTCGTATTGCTCGAGGTGGTCGAAGATGCCGATACCGCGGTCCATCAACTCCGCCAACGGCAAGTACACCGCTGGCTCGCCCATCTGCTCGAAACGCAGGCACGCGGCCTGCAACAGGTGGGTACGCCCTACGCCGTGCTTGCCCCACAGATAGATCAGGCTTTCGGTCCACCCGGCGTCGGCTTCGCAGAGCCGCTCGACATAGCCGAGTGCAGCGGCATTGGCGCCTGGGTAGTAGTTGATAAAGGTGGCGTCATCACGCAGACGCACACCCAAGGGCAGCTGAATCGGTTTCATGCTGACTGAACGGCTCCAAACGAACCGTTAGTGGCCTCTGTGTAAAGTTTGCAAAGTTTATACCCGTGACGCCGGGCGCACAATGCAGCAGACCACAAGCAAAATCAAAGGTTTGCGTTAACTTGGCGGTTTTTCGCAGATTGTTTGACGCCCCGCCCCCAGAAACAACAAACCCGGCTCAGGCCGGGTTTGTGATGAAACGGTTACAGGTCCGGGTCTTCGACCCCGGTATACGCATCCGAATCCTTGTACAGATCGTGCACATGGCGCACCAGCACCATGATCACCGCCGCCACCGGCAGCGCCAGCAGGATGCCGGTAAAGCCGAACAGCTCACCGCCCGCCAGGATCGCAAAGATCACCGCCACCGGGTGCAGGCCGATCCGGTCGCCCACCAGCAACGGCGTGAGCACCATGCCTTCCAGGGCCTGGCCGACCATGAACACCGCGACAATCCCCAGCATCGGGTACAGGTCGCCGCCAAACTGGAACAACCCGGCAACCAGCGCCGCGCCGATCCCGATCACAAAGCCCATGTACGGCACGATAGCCGCCAGACCGGCGATCAGGCCGATCAACAGGCCCAGCTCCAGGCCGATCGCCATCAAGCCTGCCGCATAGATGATCCCCAGGGCCAGCATCACCAGCAATTGCCCCCGCACGAAGGCGCCCAGCACCTCATGGCATTCGCCAGCCAGGGCCACGATGCGCTCTTCGCGGTTGCGCGGCAGCAGGCTGCGGATCTTGGCCATCATGATGTCCCAGTCGCGCAGCAGGTAGAACGCCACCACCGGGATCAACACCAGGTTGGTCAGCCAGCCGATCAGCGCCAGGCTGGATGCGGTGGCCTGACTGAGCACCACCCCGACAATGTCGGTGGTCTGGCCCATGTGCTCGCTGATCGCAGCCTTGACCTTGTCGAACTTCCAGAAGCCATCCGCCAACCCCAGCTTGGTCTGCACCCACGGCATGGCCGTGTGTTGCAGCCAGTCGAGCATTTGCGGCGCCAACTCGTACAAGCGAAACAGTTGCTTGGCCAGCATCGGCACCAGCACCAGCACCAATGCCGTGATGATCAACGTGAACAGGGCAAACACCGTCACCACACCCAGGGTACGCGACAGTCCGGCTTTTTCCAGGCGATCCACCACGGGATCGAACAGATAGGCGAGCAGCAACGCCACCAGGAACGGCGTCAGGATCGAATGCAGCAAGAATACAAAAGCGCACAGCAGGACAAGTCCGCCAAGCCACACCCAACGACGCGTATCCGCCATAAACCACTCCATCTGTCTTTGCTTCTATATAAAGGAAGAACGTTTACCAGCGAAAACGCAGCTGCGCCTGCGGCTCAGGAGCGGGCGCCGGCTGGGTGCCATCACCCACTGGCGGCTGCACAGGCGCCTCGCCGGCCGGCACCTCCTGCAACTTGGCCAGGCTCAACTGGGTACGCAACTGGTCGGCGCTGCCGTTGACGCGATACACAATGCGATTGCCATCCACCCGCAGCGGATGGCCACCAAACGGCTCGAGCAGATGACCCAGGGCCGCGTAGCGCTCCAGGTTCATGCCCTGCACTTCCAGCAGTTGTTCGGTGCTCGCACCGGGCTTGACCGCAAAACGCGGCGCCAGCTTCTGGCTGACGGCCAACATCACCGCATCGGCCACGGCGGCAGTGTCGGCGCCTTGCGCGGTGCCCTGATCGCTCTTGTCGCCCAGCCACAGGCGCCATTTGGCCTGCCATTGGTTGCCTTCCTGGCGCGCGTGCACGGCGAGCAAGGCATCGGCGCCGTAGCGTTCGGAAGCGGCGCGCAATGGCGTGGCATCGGCGCTTTCAAGGTTCGGCGCGGTGGCAACGACCTGTTCATCCAGATCACCCAGCGGCAGGCGCAATGGCAAGCCACGGTGCTGTGCCGCGCGGCGCAGCGCCTGGGCGACGGTCTGACCATCGCCCACCAGGCTGCTGCCTTCGGTGGAGTCGTTCAGCCACCAACCGAGGATCGACGGCCGGTTGCTGCCCCAGATCGACAGGCCGGCGTCACGCAGGGCGCGATCGGTGCTGACTGGATCGAAATCGACTTGGAGGCTTTCCGGCGGGCCGGCGTCGTAGCCGTATTGACTGATGATTTGCTGCGGATCCTTGCGCACCGCCGCCAGGCCCGGGCCATCGGCGGCCTTGGCATCGCCGGTGAGGCGGATCACCAGCGTCTGCACGGCGCGCTGGGTGGCCTGGTCGCGCTCCTGCGGGGACTGACTGCTGACCGGTTCAAGTACTTGATAAAGACCATTGAGGGTTTCGGCATGACTCGCCAGGCTGACCCAAGACAGGCAGCCCACAAAAAAGAATTTACACAGACGCATGGAAGATTCCCGAACGACAAATTTAGCGGCTGGAACAGACCGCGTGAACTCGGCTTGGCAAGGCTGTGACCACAGCGACCGGTAAAACATTCACAGGGTCTCGGTAAGTTTTCGTACTGTCATAACGATAGCGGATTAAAGGCTATACCTTAATACGCAGCATGGCAGACCCGATTAGCATTTTTTTAACCGGCTTTTTTCAGATATGCAGCCCTGCCCGTCGGCCCGAGGATGGCCGCTGCCCCTCAAGCCTGATAAAATCGCGCGCCTTCGCAGACCGTCAACGGCTGGGCCGCTGTTCAAAAGCCCCTGCCCGCTCGGTCGTTACCCAGAAATCCCCCCTAAAGGCCTGGATCATGAGCAAGCAACCCTCCCTGAGCTACAAGGACGCCGGTGTAGACATCGACGCCGGTGAAGCATTGGTCGAACGCATCAAGAGCGTCGCCAAGCGCACTGCGCGCCCCGAAGTCATGGGCGGCCTGGGCGGTTTTGGCGCCCTCTGCGAAATCCCGGCCGGCTACAAGCAGCCTGTGCTGGTTTCCGGCACCGACGGCGTGGGCACCAAGCTGCGCCTGGCGCTGAACCTGAACAAGCACGACAGCATCGGCATCGACCTGGTGGCCATGTGCGTCAACGACCTGGTGGTGTGCGGCGCCGAGCCGTTGTTCTTCCTGGACTACTACGCCACCGGCAAGCTCAACGTCGAGACCGCCACCCAGGTAGTCACCGGCATCGGCGCCGGCTGCGAACTGTCGGGTTGCTCCCTGGTCGGCGGCGAAACCGCTGAAATGCCAGGCATGTACGAAGGCGAAGACTACGACCTGGCCGGCTTCTGCGTCGGCGTCGTGGAAAAAGCCGAGATCATCGACGGCTCCAAAGTCGCCGCGGGTGACGCCCTGCTCGCCCTGCCTTCTTCCGGCCCGCACTCCAACGGCTACTCGCTGATCCGCAAGATCATCGAAGTGTCCGGCGCCGATATCGAAAACATCCAGCTCGACGGCAAGCCACTGACCGACCTGCTGATGGCACCGACGCGCATCTACGTCAAGCCACTGCTCAAGCTGATCAAGGACACTGGCGCGGTCAAGGCCATGGCCCACATCACCGGCGGCGGCCTGCTGGACAACATCCCGCGCGTGCTGCCAAAAGGCGCCCAGGCGATCGTCGACGTGGCCAGCTGGCAGCGTCCTGCAGTGTTCGACTGGCTGCAAGAGAAAGGCAACGTCAACGAAACCGAAATGCACCGCGTGCTGAACTGCGGCGTGGGCATGGTCATCTGCGTGGCACAAGAGCACGTGGAAACCGCGCTGAATGTACTGCGTGAAGCCGGCGAGCAGCCATGGGTCATCGGCCAGATCGCCACTGCTCCGGAAGGCGCAGCCCAGGTTGAACTGAAGAACCTCAAGGCGCATTGATGTCCCAGACCTGTGATGTCGTGGTGCTGCTTTCCGGCACCGGCAGTAACTTGCAGGCCCTGATCGACAGCACGCGCACCGGCGACAGCCCGGTGCGCATCGCTGCGGTGATCTCCAACCGCAGCGACGCCTACGGCCTGCAACGCGCCAGGGACGCGGGCATCGAAACCCGCTCCCTGGATCACAAGGCTTTCGAAGGCCGCGAGGCCTTCGACAGTGCCCTGGTCGACCTGATCGACGCTTTCAACCCCAAACTTGTGGTACTCGCCGGCTTCATGCGCATCCTCAGCGCGGATTTCGTGCGGCACTACGAAGGGCGCCTGCTCAATATCCACCCTTCCCTGCTCCCCAAGTACAAAGGCATGCATACGCACCAGCGCGCACTCGACGCCGGTGACAGCGAGCATGGCTGCAGTGTGCACTTCGTCACCGAGGAACTCGATGGCGGGCCTCTGGTCGTACAGGCAGTGGTTCCGGTAGAGTCTGACGACTCGGCGCAGACGCTTGCGCAACGGGTTCACACCCAGGAACACAGGATTTACCCGCTGGCGGTTCGCTGGTTTGCCGAGGGGCGGTTGATTCTTGGCGACCAGGGTGCATTATTGGACGGTCAGTTACTTGCGGCCAGCGGCCACTTGATTCGAACCTAGGAGATTTTATGCGTCGCGCCTTGCTCTTCGCTTTTGCGCTGTTCGCCTTGCCTGCCGTGCAAGCAGCAGACCTTCACCCTTTCTCCGCGAGCTACACCGCCGACTGGAAACAGTTGCCCATGAGTGGTTCGGCTGAGCGCAGCCTGACCAAGAACGGCGACGGCACCTGGACCTTGAATTTCAAGGCTTCCATGATGATCGCCAGCCTGACCGAAACCAGCGTGATCCAGTTTGACAAGGATGCCCTGCAACCGAAGAGCTACACCTTCGAACGCGGTGGCCTGGGCAAGGCCAAGAAGATCAACCTGGACTTCGACCAGGCGGCCAAGAAAGTCACCGGTTTCGAAAACAAGGACCCGGTCAATGTACCCCTGCAAAGCGGCATGCTCGACAAGTCCACCTACCAGTTGGCGCTGCAGCGCGACGTGGCAGCGGGCAAGAAGAGCATGAGCTACAACGTGGTGGAAGGCACTGACGTCGACACCTACGACTTCCGCGTGATCGGCCCGGAAAAGGTCCAGACCAAGGTCGGCTCCATCGACGCGATCAAGGTCGAGCGCGTGCGTGACCCGACTCAGAGCAAGCGCATCACCCAGATGTGGTTTGCCAAGGACCAGGGCGGCATCCTCGTTGCCCTGCGCCAGGTCGAGACCGACGGCAAGGAGTACAACATCATGCTGCAGGACGGTACCGTTGACGGCAAGGCTGTCAAAGGTAGCTGATCGGTAGATGGAATAAAGAGCCTCGCGAATGCGGGGCTTTTTTTCGCCTTGGATGTGTGGCGGCTCGTAGAACGCCATCGCCGGCGAGGCCAATAAAGGGCTGAAAAGCCTCACTCGAACATGAAACTTTTGTCATATAACTCAGCACCCTGCGGCGCAATGTCGCGGTTTTCGCGGCCTGCAGCACTGTTGCGTTTTGCGCAATGATTTGTTGCGTGCAAAATCGGTTTACTTAGCAAGCTAACAAAACATATAACAAAGGCCTGCGACGACTTGCCGCAGATCCACCAGAGATTGGAGCAAGCAGATGACTGTAAAAGTAACTGAACGCGACGACGAACATATGTCCCACGAAGCACTGGGCCATGGGATTCACATCTGGGATGTACACCAACAAGATATGTTGGTCGGCATGTTTCACAATGAGAGCGACGCCCATAATTATAAAAACGAGCTTGAAGCCCTTGAAATGAGAAGCCAGGCGCAAGGCTCCTGAGACTCTGAAATCCTGTAGGCATCCCAGCCCCACGCAGCTGGGGTGCCTATAAACACAAACCCCGCCTTTTGAGCGGGGTTTGTGTTTGTTGGCTTGGTTTTTTTAGGCTTGGTTTTTTTGGGGGCGCTTCGCACCCCAACGCAGGGCAAGCCTGCTCGCCACAACACGCCTGTTACCCTGACAAGCCTGCCTACCACGACACACCTGCCACCTCACAAGCCTGCTTGGCACGACACGCCTGTCACCCTCACAAGCCTGCTTGCCACAACACACCTGCCACCCTCACAAGCCTGCTTGCCACGACACACCTGCCACTCTGACAAGCCTGCTTGCCACAACACGCCTGTTACCCTGACAAGCCTGCTTGCCACGACACGCCTGTCACCCTGACAAGCCTGCTTGCCACGACACACCTGTCATCCTCACAAGCCTGCTTGCCACGGCGACGCTGCAGCTCCTCACCATCGGGTCATTGCAATGCTTTGACGCCTTACCACATCAGATCGTCAGGGATCTGGTACGCGGCGTACGGATCATCCTCGTCCGGCACCTGGCTTTCGGTGAGGATGTTGAGCTGCACGATACGCTCCGGGGCGCGTTCCTGGATCTTCAGGGCGGCCTCGCGCGGGATCACCTCGTAGCCGCCGCCATGGTGCACGATGGCCAGGGAGCCGTTGCTCAGCTTGTTGCGCATCAATGTGTTGACCGACAGGCGCTTGACCTTCTTGTCATCCACGAAGTTGTAGTAGTCCTCGGTGGTCAGCTTGGGCAGGCGCGAGGTCTCGATCAGTTGCTTGACCTGGGCCGTGCGGGCCTTGGCTTCGGCTTTTTCCTGCTGCTGGCGGTTCAGCTCCTGGTCGCGCTTGACCTTCTCGGCCTGCGCCTCGGCAGCCAGGCGAGCCTGGGTATCATCGGCCTCGATCTGGCCCTTGTGGACCAGGCGCTGCTGTTTCTGTTTCTCTTTGCCGACCTGCTTGGCCTGCTTTTGGTTGACCAGACCTGCTTTGAGCAACTGGTCGCGAAGGGAAAGGCTCATGGTGCTTACTCACTTAGGCAACTGCTCAACCGCAGCTGGACACATTCTTTTCCTGACGTTTGGCTTCGCCCCACAGGGCGTCCAACTCTTCGAGGGTGCAATCTTCTATGGGTTGGTGCGTGTCGCGCAATGCCTGTTCGATAAATCGGAAACGGCGTTCGAACTTGGCGTTGGCGCCACGCAGCGCGGTTTCGGGGTCGACGTTGAGATGACGGGCCAGATTGACCGCCGCAAACAGCAGGTCACCGACCTCGTCGGCGATAGCCACCGGGTCGTTATCGGCCATGGCTTCGAGCACTTCATCCAACTCTTCGCGCACGTTGTCGACCACCGGCAAGGCCGATGGCCAATCGAACCCGACCTGGCTGGCGCGCTTCTGCAATTTGGCGGCACGCGACAACGATGGCAACGCGGTCGGCACATCGTCCAGCAGCGAGAGCTGCTCCGGTGCGTCGGATTTTTCCGCGCGCTCCTCGGCCTTGATCTGCTCCCAGCGCGCCTTGACCTGCTCCTCGCTCAACTGCGGGATATCCAGCGGCGCGTACAAATCACCGGTTGGGAACACATGCGGATGGCGACGGATCAACTTGCGGGTGATGCTGTCGATCACCCCGGCAAATTCGAAGCGCCCTTCTTCGCGCGCCAGCTGGCTGTAATACACCACCTGGAACAACAGGTCGCCAAGCTCGCCCTGCAGGTGATCGAAATCCCCGCGCTCGATGGCGTCGGCGACTTCGTAGGCTTCTTCCAGGGTGTGCGGGACGATGGTCGCGTAGGTTTGCTTGAGGTCCCACGGGCAGCCGTATTGCGGGTCCCGCAGGCGCTTCATGAGGTGCAGCAGGTCTTCAAGTGAATACATCAGTCAATCTCTGCCCATTGTCTGGAACCGCTGAAAATCTAATGTGGGAGCTGGCTTGCCTGCGATGGCCTCCACTCGGTCTGTCAGACAGACCGAGTCGCCTGCATCGCGGGCGAGCCAGCTCCCCACAGAAAGCAGCCCTTACACATTTTCAGACCGCATTACGGGGTGCGATTACGCCGGGTTTCAATGATGTTCGGCAACTGGGAAATCCGCCCCAGCAACCGCCCCAGCGCATCCAGTCCCGGAATCTCGATGGTCAGGGACATCAACGCGGTGTTGTCCTCTTTATTCGAGCGGGTGTTGACCGCCAATACGTTGATCCGCTCGTTGAGCAGCACTTGCGAGACGTCACGCAGCAGGCCGGACCGGTCGTAGGCGCGGATGACGATGTCCACCGGGTAGGTGAGCACCGGCACCGGGCCCCAGCTGACCTGGATGATCCGCTCCGGCTCGCGCCCGCCCAACTGCAGCACCGAGGCGCAGTCCTGACGGTGAATGCTCACGCCACGGCCCTGGGTGATGTAGCCGACAATGGCATCGCCCGGCAGAGGCTGGCAGCAGCCAGCCATCTGGGTCAGCAGGTTGCCCACGCCCTGGATCTGGATATCGCCGCGCTTGCCCGGCTTGTAGCCCGTGGCCTTGCGCGGGATCAGCTCCAGCTGCTCGTTGCCGCGTTCCGGCTCGACCAGTTGCTGGGCCAGGTTGACCAGCTGCGCCAGGCGCAGGTCGCCGGCACCGAGGGCGGCGAACATGTCTTCGGCGATCTTCATGTTGGCTTTTTCGGCCAACTTGTCGAAGTCCACCTGCGGCAGGCCCAGGCGCGCCAGTTCGCGTTCGAGCAGAGTCTTGCCGGCGGCGACGTTCTGGTCGCGCGCCTGCAGCTTGAACCAGTGGACAATCTTCGCCCGCGCCCGCGACGTGGTGATGTAGCCCAGGTTCGGGTTCAACCAGTCGCGGCTCGGCGTGCCGTGCTTGCTGGTGATGATCTCGACCTGTTCGCCGGTCTGCAGGCTGTAGTTGAGCGGCACGATACGCCCGTTGATCTTGGCGCCACGGCAATTGTGGCCGATCTCGGTGTGTACGCGGTACGCAAAGTCCAGCGGCGTGGCGCCTTTGGGCAGGTCGATGGCGTGGCCGTCGGGCGTGAAGATGTAGACCCGGTCCGGCTCGATATCCACCCGCAGCTGTTCCGCCAGGCCGCCGATGTCACCAAGCTCTTCGTGCCATTCCAGCACCTGGCGCAGCCAGGAGATTTTCTCTTCGTACTGGTTGGACCCGGCCTTGACGTCGGTGCCCTTGTAGCGCCAGTGCGCACACACCCCCAGCTCCGCCTCTTCGTGCATGGCGTGGGTGCGGATCTGCACTTCCAGCACCTTGCCCTCGGGGCCGATCACCGCCGTGTGCAGCGAGCGATAGCCGTTTTCCTTGGGGTTGGCGATGTAGTCGTCGAATTCCTTGGGAATGTGCCGCCACAGGGTGTGGACGATGCCGAGCGCGGTGTAGCAATCGCGCATTTCCGGCACCAGCACGCGCACCGCACGCACGTCGTAGATCTGGCTGAACGCCAGGCCCTTGCGCTGCATTTTGCGCCAGATGGAATAGATGTGTTTGGCGCGGCCGCTGATGTCGGCATCCACACCGGTGGCCTGCAGCTCGGAACGCAGCTGGCCCATCACGTCAGTGATGAAGCGCTCACGGTCGAGGCGCCGCTCGTGCAGCAGGGTGGCGATCTGTTTGTATTGATCGGGTTCGAGGTAGCGGAAGGACAGGTCCTCCAGCTCCCACTTGATATGGCCGATGCCCAGGCGGTGCGCCAGTGGCGCGTAGATGTCGAACACCTCGCGGGCTACGCGGTTGCGCTTTTCGTCGTCAGCGGTCTTTACCGCACGGATCGCGCAGGTGCGTTCGGCCAGCTTGATCAGGGCGACGCGCACGTCGTCGACCATCGCCACCAGCATCTTGCGCAGGTTTTCGACCTGGCCCTGGGTGCCCAGCACCATCGACTGGCGCGGGCTCAGGCTGGCACTGATGGCAGCCATGCGCAGCACGCCGTCGATCAGTTTGGCCACCACCGCGCCGAAGCGCTGGCTGACCGTCGGCAACGGAATGTGCCCTTCACGCACGCCGCGATAGAGCACGGCGGCGATCAGCGAATCCTGGTCCAGCTTGAGATCGGCGAGGATCTCGGCGATTTCCAACCCGGTGCGAAAGCTTGAAGTGCCTTCGGCCCACAGGTTCTTGGCCGCATTGTCTTGCTGTTCAGACTCACGAGCGAACTCGCAGGCTGCTTTCAAGGCTTCACGGTCCAGTGCCGGGTCGACACTGATGGCATGATCCAGCCATGCCTCGAGATTGATACTGCCGTCGGTGTTGATCGGCTGGTGTGCTCTCACCTGTACCATCTTGCTTACCTTCCCTACGACGCACCTTCGGTGCGCCAATATCATCGCCGACCTTTTACTGCAGACTCCCTGGCAGATCACAGGCCTTGGAGAATGCAGGCCAGTCGGATTAAACGGGCATCCTAGCCCGCTTCAAATAACGCCATGGCCTCGACATGCGCAGTTTGCGGAAACATGTCGAGGATCCCGGCACGTTTTAGCCGGTAGCCTTGCTTGACCAACTCAACCGTGTCCCGCGCCAGCGTAGCCGGGTTGCAGGACACATACACCAGGCGCTTGGCCCCAAGGGTGGCGAGCTTGCGCACAACCTCCAGGGCACCGTCACGGGGTGGGTCCAAGAGTACCGCAGAAAAGCCCTGTTTGGCCCATTCCGCGTCAGTCAAAGGCTGGGACAAATCGGCCTGAAAAAACTGCACATTATGCAAATTGTTGCTGACGGCGTTGAGTGCCGCGCGGTCCACCATGGTCTGCACGCCTTCCACCGCCACCACTTCACGCACCTTGCGCGCCAGTGGCAGGGCGAAGTTGCCCAGGCCGCAAAACAGGTCCAGCACCCGCTCGTCGGGTTGTGGCGCCAGCCATTCCAGGGCCTGGGCGACCATCGCCTCGTTGACGCCGGCGTTGACCTGGACAAAATCCCCTGGCCGGTACGCCAGCTCCAAGTCCCATGCGTCGAGTCGAAAACCGAGTGGCTGATCAGCCTCGACGGGTTCCGGCTGGCCCTCGCCATGCAGCCACAATTGGGCTTCATGGAAAGCGCAGAATTCTTTCAGGATCAGCAGATCCGCATCCGACAACGGCGCCATATGCCGCAGCAGCACGGCGACGGACGAGCCACTGAACAGCTCCACATGGCCCAGGGCCTGCGGCTTGCTCAGGCGGCGCAGCATGTTGGGCAGGCGCTGCATGATCGGTTGCAAGGCCTGTACCAGCACCGGGCAATCATCGATGGCAATGATGTCCTGGCTGGCCACGGCGCGGAAACCCACTTCGAGTTTTTTCGCCTTGGCATCCCAGCGCACAGCCACGCGGGCGCGGCGCCGATAGCCGAATTCCGGCCCGCTCAACGGGGCTGCCCACTCCAGCGGTTCGACCGCCGCCACGCGGGACAGCTGCTCGGCGAGCATGCGCTGTTTCAGGGCAAGTTGTTCGTCATGGGGCAAGTGCTGCACGCTGCAGCCGCCGCAGCGGCCGAAATGCGCACACGGCGCCGGGCGGCGCAGTTCGCTGGCCTTGAAAACTCTTTCGGTGCGCGCCTCGACCACTTTGCCATGGGCGCCCAACACCCGCGCTTCAACCTCTTCACCGGCGAGCGCGCCGTTGACGAACCAGGTGCGACCTTCAAAGAACACGATGCCACGGCCATCGTTGGCCAGGCGCTCGATGGTCAGGCGCTGTTTCTTGCCCACGGGAATCTGTGGGGCCCGGCTGCCGCCCGTCGGTTGGAAGCGCAGGCCTCTCTCGTGCTTGGCCATCAGTTGGGCGCGTCGAAGATGCCGGTCGACAGGTAGCGGTCGCCTCGGTCACAGATGATCGCGACGATCACCGCGTTTTCCACTTCCCTGGACAGGCGCAACATGCCCGCCACTGCGCCACCGGAGGACACGCCGCAGAAGATGCCTTCCTCACGCGCCAGGCGGCGGGTGGTGTCTTCGGCTTCACGCTGGGCCATGTCGATGATGCGATCCACGCGCGTCGAGTTGTAGATCTTCGGCAGGTACTCTTCGGGCCAGCGGCGGATGCCGGGGATGGCCGAGCCTTCCATCGGTTGCAGGCCGATGATCTGGATGTCGGGGTTCTGCTCCTTGAGGTAGCGCGAATTGCCCATGATGGTGCCGGTGGTGCCCATCGAACTGACGAAATGGGTGATGGTGCCCTGGGTCTGGCGCCAGATTTCCGGACCGGTGGTGGTGTAGTGCGCCTCGGGGTTATCGCCGTTGGCAAACTGGTCCAGCACCAGGCCACGGCCTTCGGCGGCCATGCGCTCGGCGAGGTCACGCGCGCCTTCCATGCCTTCTTCCTGGGTGACCAGGATCAGCTCGGCGCCATAGGCGGTCATCGCTGCCTTGCGCTCCGCGCTGCCGTTGTCGGGCATGATCAGGACCATCTTGTAGCCCTTGATCGCGGCGGCCATGGCCAAGGCGATCCCGGTGTTGCCGGAAGTGGCTTCGATCAGGGTGTCGCCGGGCTGGATCTGCCCACGCAACTCGGCGCGGGTGATCATCGACAGCGCCGGGCGGTCTTTTACCGACCCGGCCGGGTTGTTGCCTTCGAGCTTGAGCAACAGGGTATTGCTGGTTTCACCCGCCATGCGTTGCAAGCGGACCAGGGGCGTGTTGCCGACGCAATCGGCGATTGTAGGGTACTGCAAGGTCATGGCGTATTCGCAATCCAGACTGCGGGGGCGAACATCATACCGGGAAAGGCTGGCGGGCCATATCACGCAAAGTGCGGTGCTTATGGCGTAAAGGAATAAGCACGCACTGTGTGGACGCGCGCCTACAGGAAATGCGCGGGCTTGCCGGCGATGGCCGCACCCCGGTCAATAGCCTACCCGCCCTGTCCGTCGCCATGATTCTTGCGAAATACCTCCTCCCCCATCGCCGCAATCTGCCCCTCGATCAATGCTTCAAAAGGTTTGAGCAACGGCTCGAAGGAAGTCGGCGCCTCCAGCACCTGCAACGCCTGCACAATCGCCTCCACCGTCGACAGCGCACCCGGCCCCGGCGCCTTGCGCAATCGGTAGCGGGAAACCGCGCCTTCGACCAGCGTCACCCGTGGCAACGCCGCCAGCAACGGATTGAGGTGCAGCAGCTTGCGCGCCTTGCGCCACGTGCCGTCGGGGACTACCAGCAACAGCGGTTGATCCCCAGACGCGTAGGCGTGCAACGGCTGGGCATCGTCAGCCGGAAACAGCAACCGCGCCTGATAGCCGGGCGGGTTCAATAATGTCGACAGGTCGTCGAATACCTCACTCACGACCAACTGCGCGTTGTTCAACCCCAACGCCGCCAGCCGCGCCGTGTTCAGCGCATGGTTGACCTCACTCGGATGCTGCAGCAGCAACACCCGCGTGCGGCTGTCGAGGCTCGGGATCAGCGCGCACAGGCAGTGAGTGGCGGGCCTCAGGCAGCGGGGGCATTGGGGTCTGGACATGATTATCAGGCCTGGTTGAGCTGAGCTTTGAGCAGATCGCGGAAAGTCTGGATCAGCGGTTCGCGGCTGCGACCGCGGCGCATGATCATCGAGAACGGCGCCTGGTAGCCGAAGGTGGCCGGCAACAGGACGCGCAGGTCGCCCTTGTCGGCCCAGGCCTGGGCGTAGTGCTCGGGCAGGTAGCCGATGTAGGCACCGGACAGCACCAGGATCAGTTGCGCCTCCATACTTTCCACGGTCGCCGCGCTGTGCTTGAAGCCATGGCGCGCCAATTCGGCCTGGCTCCAGTAGCCGCGCCCGACCATGCGTTGCTGGGTGATCACCTGTTCCGGGATGCGTCGCTCGTTGAACAGCGGGTGCCGGGTACTGCAATACAACCAGTGCTGCTCGCGGTACAGCGGCATGTAGATCAGCCCGCTCATGCGGTTGGAAAAGGCGCCGATGGCCAGGTCCAGGCGGTTGTCCTGCACGCCGAGCTGCAGTTCGTACGGGCTCATCACCGACAGGTGCAGGTGCACCGCCGGGTGCTCGAGGCTGTAGGCGCCGATCACTTCGGCGAACGGCAAGGCCTTGTCGCTGACGGTGGAGTCGAGCACACCCAGCTTGAGGGTACCGCGCAGCTCGCCCTTGAGCGCGGCGGCGTATTGCTCGAAGCCTTCCAGCTCGCCCAATAGACGCAAGGTTTCCTGATGAAACAACTCGCCCTTGCTGGTCAGGCTGAACCCGCCCCGGCCGCGATGGCACAGCACCAGGCCCAGCGCGCTTTCCAACTGGCTCATATAGGTCGAGATGGCCGAGGTGGACAGGTTGAGTTCGTGCTGCGCGTTGGCGAACCCCTGGTGGCGCACGACGCTGACAAAGATGCGCAGGAGTTTCAGGTCGGGCAAGGCGTTGGCCATCGTGTCTCCAGGTGTCTCGTGGCAAGCGGGCTAGTTGTGGTGCACAGGCTTGTCGTGTTGCAGAGGCCTGTTGTGTTGCACAAGCCTGCTGGTTGCAGAGGCTTGTTGTGTTGCACAAGCTTATTGTGGCGAGCAGGCTTGCCCTGCGTTGGGCCGCGCAGCGGCCCCGTAACCTGACGACTCATTACATCTGGAAAACCTCAGTGTGTTTTGGGGGCTGCTTCGCACCCCAACGCAGGGCAAGCCTGCTCACCACAACAAGCCTGCTCACCACAGAAAACCTGATCACCACAGCAAGTCTGCTCACCACAGAAAACCTGATCACCACAGAAAGCCTGCTCACCACAGCCCCCCCGCTCATCACAGAGAACCCGCTCATCACAGTCTACCTGCTGGCATTAGTTTAGAAAAATCTGAACTAAGTATTTGCCCCTGCCGATTCTTCCCGTCCCGGGCTTTTCGCAGAATCGGCCTCTAATAAACAAAACAACGATGAGGCAATCCCGTGGACAAGATTTTCCACCAACCACTGGGCGGCAACGAAATGCCGCGCTTCGCCGGCATCGCCACCATGATGCGTCTTCCCCACCTGCAAACGGCCAAGGGCCTGGATGCCGCCTTCGTTGGCGTGCCCCTGGACATCGGCACCTCGCTGCGCGCCGGCACCCGCTTCGGGCCGCGTGAAATTCGCGCCGAGTCCGTGATGATCCGCCCGTACAACATGGCCACCGGCGCCGCACCGTTCGACTCGCTGTCGGTGGCGGATATCGGTGATGTGGCGATCAACACCTTCAACCTGCTCGACGCCGTGCGCATCATCGAAGAAGCCTACGATGAGATCCTCGAGCACGACGTGATCCCGCTGACGCTGGGCGGCGACCACACCATCACCCTGCCGATCCTGCGGGCGATCCACAAGAAACACGGCAAGGTCGGGCTGGTGCACATCGATGCCCACGCCGACGTCAACGACCATATGTTCGGCGAGAAAATCGCCCACGGCACCACTTTCCGCCGCGCCGTGGAAGAAGGCCTGCTCGATTGCGACCGCGTGGTGCAGATCGGCTTGCGTGCCCAGGGCTACACCGCCGAAGACTTCAACTGGAGCCGCAAACAGGGCTTCCGTGTGGTCCAGGCCGAAGAATGCTGGCACCACTCCCTCGCGCCATTGATGGCCGAAGTGCGTGAGAAAGTCGGCGGCGGCCCGGTGTACCTGAGCTTCGATATCGACGGCATCGACCCGGCCTGGGCGCCCGGCACCGGCACCCCGGAAATCGGCGGGCTGACCACCATCCAGGCCATCGAGATCATCCGTGGCTGCCAGGGCCTCGACCTGATTGGTTGCGATCTGGTAGAAGTTTCGCCGCCCTACGACACCACCGGCAACACCTCGTTGCTGGGCGCCAACCTGCTGTACGAGATGCTCTGCGTACTGCCCGGCGTGGCGCACCGCTGATGAACGCGCAAGCCGAGGTGCTGCGTGCCGCCGCCGATCTGGTGGCGGCCTTCGCGCGCAATGACCGCGAGGCCTATTTCGGCGCGTTCACCCACGATGCCAGCTTTGTGTTCTACACCCTCCCCCAGCCGCTGCTCAGTCGCGATGCCTACCAGGCGTTGTGGGACAGCTGGCGTCGGGACGAGGGATTCGAGGTGCTGTCCTGCACCTCGAGCAATGCCTTCGTCAGCCTGCAGGGTGACGTGGCGATATTTATTCATGACGTGGCCACCGAGTTGCGCATGAACGGGGAGCAATTTCATAGCCAGGAACGCGAGACCATTGTCTTCAAACGGCAAGGGTCTGGCGCAGAACAACAAGGCCTGTGGCTGGCCTGTCACGAACATTTGTCCGCTATGCCGGAAGGGCTGCCGCCCCATTAGCCAATGTGATCGGAGCAGATCATGAATAATAAAAACAACGAAAACAGTATTCGCAAAATAGAAACCAACGGGGTCGAACAGATCCCGGACCACGAGCGTACCGCCGGCCCCAAGGATCTGTTTCGACTGATCTTCGGCGGTGCCAATACCTTTGCCACCGCCGTGCTGGGTGCCTTTCCGGTGTTGTTCGGCTTGTCGTTCCAGGCCGGCGTCTGGGCGATCGTGCTGGGCGTGCTGGTGGGTGCGCTGATCCTGGCGCCGATGGGCCTGTTCGGGCCGATCAATGGCACCAACAACGCCGTGTCTTCCGGTGCGCACTTTGGTGTGCACGGGCGGATTGTCGGCTCGTTCCTGTCGCTGCTGACGGCGATTGCGTTCTTCTCACTGTCGGTGTGGAGTTCAGGCGATGCGCTGGTAGGCGGTGCGAAACGCCTGGTGGGCTTGCCTGAAACTGACCTGACCCTGGGCCTGGCCTACGGGCTGTTTGCGCTGCTCGTCCTCACCGTCTGCATCTATGGCTTTCGCTTCATGCTGTGGGTCAACCGCATCGCGGTGTGGGCGGCGAGCCTGTTGTTCCTGCTGGGGATCTTCGCCTTCGCGCCGGCCTTCGACAGCCACTTCGCCGGCAGCGTCGCCATGGGCCAGGCCGGGTTCTGGGCGGCCTTCATCGGCGCCGCGCTGGTAGCCATGAGCAACCCGATTTCCTTCGGTGCATTCCTCGGCGACTGGTCGCGCTACATCCCGCGTGAGACGCCGAAAATGCGCATCATGCTGGCGGTGGTCCTCGCGCAGATCGCCACGCTGATCCCGTTCCTGTTCGGCCTGGCCACCGCGACCATCGTGGCGGTCAAGGCACCGGACTACATCGCGGCCAACAACTACGTCGGCGGCCTGCTGGCGGTTGCGCCCAGCTGGTTCTTCCTGCCGGTGTGCCTGATCGCGGTGATCGGCGGCATGTCCACCGGCACTACCTCGCTGTATGGCACGGGGCTGGACATGTCCAGCGTGTTCCCGCGCCTGCTGTCGCGGGTCAAGGCCACGCTGCTGATCGGGGTGATGTCGATTGCCTTCATCTTTATCGGACGTTTCGCCGCCAACCTGGTGCAGAGCGTGTCGACCTTCGCCGTGCTGATCATCACCTGCACCACGCCGTGGATGGTGATGATGATCATCGGCCTGATCGTGCGTCGCGGCTTCTACTGCCCGGATGACCTGCAGGTCTTCACCCGCGGTGAAACCGGCGGCCGCTACTGGTTCAGCCACGGCTGGAACTGGCGCGGGCTGGGGGCCTGGATCCCGAGCGCGCTGGTCGGCCTGTGCTTCGTCAACCTGCCTGGGCAGTTTGTCGGGCCGCTGGGCAACCTGGCCGACGGGATTGATATCAGCCTGCCGGTGACGCTGGGACTGGCTTCGGTGGTGTACCTGACCTTGCTGCGTGTGTTCCCGGAACCAGCGGCCGTTTATGGCCCCAGGGAGCTGCTGCACAGCCCCACGGGAGCAAGCTCCCCCGCCACAAAAAGCGCCTCAATAGCCTAAAAAAATAATCGGAGAACCGCCGTCATGGCTTTGGATTTATTCGTCGTACTCATCTACGCCGCCGGCATGCTCGTGCTCGGCTATTACGGCATGCGCCGCGCCAAGACCCACGAAGACTACCTGGTGGCTGGCCGCAACCTGGGCCCGTCGCTGTACATGGGCACCATGGCCGCCACAGTGTTGGGCGGGGCGTCCACCGTCGGCACCGTGCGCCTGGGTTACGTGCACGGCATCTCCGGCTTCTGGCTGTGTGCCGCGCTGGGCATGGGCATCATTGCGCTGAACCTGTTCCTGGCCAAGCCGCTGCTGAAGCTGAAGATCTTCACCGTGACCCAGGTCCTGGAAAAACGCTACAACCCCATGGCCCGCCAAGCGAGTGCGGTGATCATGCTGGCCTACGCGCTGATGATCGGCGTGACCTCGATCCTGGCTATCGGCACGGTGCTGCAGGTGCTGTTCGGCCTGCCGTTCTGGATCTCGGTGCTGCTTGGTGGTGGAGTGGTGGTGGTGTACTCGACCATCGGCGGAATGTGGTCGCTGACCCTGACCGACATCGTGCAGTTCGTGATCAAGACCGTCGGCCTGATGTTTATCCTGCTGCCGATCTGCCTCTACCGCGTGGGCGGCTGGGATGAACTGGTGGCCAAGCTGCCGGCATCCAGCTTCAGCTTCACCGCGATCGGCTGGGACACGATCATTACTTACTTCATGATCTACTTCTTCGGCATCCTGATCGGCCAGGACATCTGGCAACGAGTATTCACCGCCCGTGACGAAAAGGTCGCCAAGTACGCAGGCACGTTCGCCGGCTTCTACTGCATCCTCTACGGCCTGGCCTGTGCACTGATCGGCATGGCCGCCCACGTGCTGATTCCGGACCTGGACAACGTCAACAACGCCTTTGCGGCCATCGTCAAAATGTCGCTGCCGGACGGCATTCGTGGCCTGGTGATCGCCGCTGCACTGGCAGCGATGATGTCCACCGCCAGTGCCGGCCTGCTGGCCGCCTCTACCGTGCTGACCGAAGACCTGCTGCCGCGCCTGCGCGGTGGCAAGCAGTCGAGCCTGAGCATTAACCGCCTCTTCACGATGCTGACCGGCATTGCCGTGCTGGGTATCGCGCTGGTGGTGAGCGACGTGATCAGCGCCCTGACCCTGGCCTACAACCTGTTGGTGGGTGGCATGCTGATCCCGCTGATCGGTGCGATCTTCTGGAAACGCGCGACCACCTCGGGGGCGATTACGTCCATGACCCTGGGCTTTGTGACAGCGCTGGTGTTCATGATCAAGGATGGCTTGGATGCCAACACACCGATCTACTACAGCCTGGCGGTAGGGCTGGTGAGTTTTGTGCTGGTGAGTTTGTTGTCGCGCCGGCCAGCGGGGGTCGCGGCCAGCGCGGTGTGAGATAGAGCGGGATTTAGAGCGGTTTCTTCAGCGGGCGCGACGTCGGATGTCGCGCCCGTTTTTTTATCAGTGCATTGCCGAAACCGAGGGCGCTCTAGCCTGGATGATTTCCTGGACCAGGCAGGCCCAAATCAACCCATGTGCCGTGCAATCGGAATAGGTTGCTTCGGACACAATCTGGTTGTATGCAGCGCAATACACTATCGAAAGCCCATCCAGTTCGCCTTCCCCCAGCGCAGTAACGACAAACTGCTCTTTGCTCAGCTCTGCAATTTGCACCGGGCTTAGAGACCGGGGACGGAACTGAACCCCAGACTGCAGCAACAACGCCGAAACCCCTTCCCTAAAACGGATGGATTGCAGACCTTCAATTGATGCGTCAATCGAAGGATTGTCCGCCAGAAGCTTTTCAAACAGCTCGATGCCGACGCGATCTAACTCGTCATTCAAATACTGATTCGCGAGCAGTAGATAATCGTTATGCGGCGGTTTGACAGTCGTCATCACAGACCTGCGACGGGCTCCCTCGCCGGGCTGATTTTCGCCGTACACGGTGACTCGATAATTTACCAACCGGAACATCATCGCTTGCAACAAGCCGTTGACACCTCGACCGATGATCGAGACGCGTGGCGCATCGGCATGGGCCTGCAGGGAGGGGATCACCAATGATTGTGCACGCTTGCGCCTGGCAATGCAGTGCAAGGCCTTGACGCTCAGTTGGACTGAAACCGCGTAGTCAAGGTCGCATTGGCAGGCGTCGGTGCTGGCCGCCTGTGTCGTCAGCGTCGCGGGTTTGCACCAAGTGGAAAGACTGCAACCGAGCGCTTCTGTGCGCATCCGAAATGCATGCAATATCCCGGGATCGGAGTCCAATACAAGCTGGGTGTGTTCAGCGGTTGCCAGGGTCCGCAACGCGTCATCACTGAAGACATCCGGGTTGGCGATACAGACCAGGCGAGCGAGTGTGTGCATACGCTGGATGAGGACCCCGTCGATACGATGAGCGCAGTCATCATTCAGGGATAAGCACAGGGCAACAGCAAAGGCTCCCTCCAGCGCCTCGGACCAGTCCTTAACAAATGACACTCGACTGTCGATATTGCCAGTTGCTCGGCCGTGTCTGTCCAACACTTTGACCCGCACATTCGGATCTCGATCAAGTAACAGTTTGACAAGCTCTTTACCCACATTGCCGTATCCCAACACACAGATATCGGGCGGTAGTGAGCCATCGGCCCGTTTCAACCAGTGTGCGATATAGACCGCGACATGCGGGGCGTCGACCCCCAGTGTGTTGGCCACTCGAATGCCATTGGACTCGCATAGATCCAGCCGCACGTTATCCAGGCTTGTGCCTCTGCGGATTAAATGAAGGTCTCCAAACGGATGAGAGATACGCCATTGCTCAATGACATCTGCATCGACGGCTTGGTCCCCGAGAATAATCGTCGAGGGACGCAGGAGTCCGATCTGTATGAGCAGGGCCTGCTTGGCTATTGTCGGGGGAAGAAACACTACGTTACCGGGCGCCTGCGCCTTCCAACTCTTCGAGGCCGGTGCGATATGCAGAATATTTTCGGTCGTGGCAATGAGCGACGCGGCGACGGGCGGAACTGAAGAGAGCAACATGGCTTTGTCTCCAACAATTCTGAATTACTGACACCTCGAAGTGAGGAACTCAATAAAGTTGGGGCGCTACGAAGAGGCGCTTGAGTTTCAACCTATGCCGATTGTTGGAATTAGATAAGCCAGCCATTTCTGACGAACAGGTAGTCCAATTCCGACAGTTGCACGCCAAAGCCTGACCCACGCCACGCTACTGCTTGAGTGTTTTAAACAAATCATCGCAGTCCTTGCAGCCAAAATATTGCGCGGATGCCGAGCATTCGACCTCACCCGTAGCGCCTGCCCTAACCCGCCAAATACAGGCGTTTCCCTGATATTTCAGCGTGCCTTCAAGGTAACAAGGCGCCCAATCAAACTGGTCATGCAGTGTGCGGCCGTCGATAGGCTCGGCACGTTTAAAAAAGGACGACACCTGCCGCTCATCCAGTGCAACGTCACTGGGTCGGCACCGTTCAGGCTCGTCGGAATGGAAGCCAGAGATGAGAATGTCCTCGATAACCGCATGGGAGGACGAACATCCGGCAAGTAATACACACACGCCGAAAGACAATGCCCTTAAATTCATTGCCATACCGCACTGCTGGCTTCACCTGGATGCTTATATGAGATTTGCGGGTGTGTGTAGACGTCAGCCGGTGTCAGACGAAAATGCCCATACAATTCAGACACGAGCCACCGCAGGGACTCATTCTGCATAGCGGTCACCTCCTCATAACGAGCAGCATCCAGATGTTTGCCAACCAGTTCGATACCCAGGGAATCAGCATTCATGGGGTATCGCTCAGGATAGTCCTTACTACGCTCATACCTGTCCAATGCCCGAATCTGCAACGTCCAGGTGAGTGCTTGGATAGTTTGGATCTGAGGGGTATCGCACGTCGTCTTATCAACGGCCAGGCACTTGGAACGAAGGTAGCGCCCAACGTGATAACAGCGTTTTTTCAGGCTGGCCGTCTGGTAGATAACGCCATTTTTTTCGATGAGAAAGTGCGCACCGCTGCCTTTGGCAAGGTAGCCATTAAAGGTGTGCTGCGCCGTGGGCGCGTCGGTCTGGTGGACCACTAAAGCACGCACACTGCGCAAATCGCCGTGTTCGATCGTTTGAAACCGACGATGCTCGACTCTTTCGGAAATCAACATTCCTTCGCTATCAACACTCGACATTTCAATGCCTTTTCATCCCTGTAAAGACAAAAATATAGGAGAGCAAATAGGGAAAAGGCAGGGATGACGTAACAAGCAGAAGGGTCCGACATTGAGGCGTGCCTCATCAGACAATCAAGCGGTGCGAATAGTACTAAACGTGCACTCGGATTACAGGGAACCGGTGAGGCCCTGAAGAACGACTGAAGGCGTCAGCGCTCGCGCGATTGAATCCCGTGAGCGCCTCAAGACTTACCTGCGACGTGGACGACGCTGCTCATCGTCGGTGCGGATCGGCACCGGCTGCAGTGGCGGCTCGATCAAGCCCAGTGCAACACCGAGGTCGTGGAGCCAGTTCTGGATTTTCTCTTTCATGGTTGCCCCCTTTGAGGGTAATGCTGGTAGGCGCAAGTTCTGTCGCCCTTTCCTACACTGATAGTAGCCCGAAGTCCTACGTATTGCTTGAACGAAACCACAACGAACTATTACTGGATTGATCAAAATCCTGACAGATCGTTCAAGCGATTGCGCGCGTGTCCGGCAGGAACTCGGCCTTGCCCTCTTGCTGCAGGTCGATCCACGCATTGAGGTTAGCGCCGAGCATACCCTTTCGCCACATCAGCCAAGTGGTAGCAGTGGCGAAAGGCCCTGTCAGCGGATGAACGGACACGCTGTCCTTGCCCGGCAGGCTGTCGAGCATGGATTCAGACATCAGCGCCACGCCGGAGCCTGCGATCACGCAGGCGAGCATGCCTTGATAGGATTCGATCTCAATCGCCCGGCCCATGGCCACGCGATCGTGGGAAAACCAGGTTTCCAACCGCGCCCGGTAGGCGCAGCTGCGTCGGAAGGTGAACACTGCGCGCCCGGCGACGTCCTGCGGCCCGCGCACTGGCGGATGGTCGGCTTCGCAAATCAGCACCAGGCGCTCTTCACACAAGGCCACGCCGTCCAGCGTGGCGATCGTGATCGGGCCGTCCACAAATGCAGCATCCAGGCGACCGGTAATCAGACCTTCAAGCAACTCGCCACTGGGCGCCGATTGCACCTGCAGGTTCACCATCGGGTAAGCCTTGTGATAACGCGCCAGCAGCTTCGGCAAATGCACGGCAGCCGTGCTGTACATGCTGCCGAGTACAAAATCACCCGCCGGTTGCCCGCCTTGCACGGCGCCATGGGCTTCATCATGCAGAGCCAGCAGGCGCGTGCTGTAGTCCAACAACACCTTACCTGCAGGAGAAAGCTGCAAACGCTGGCGCTCGCGCACGAACAGCTCTACGCCGAGCTGCTCCTCCATTTGCTTGAGGCGCGTAGACAGGTTTGACGGCACCCGGTGCAACCGGTCAGCCGCCCGCGTGATGGAGCCCTCTTCCGCCACGGCCTGGAAGATGCGCAATTGACTGAACTCCATACCTTTCTCCAAAACTGAACAAGTTACTCACTATTATTCATTTTTACAGAAAGTCAATCCGCTTTAGCCTGAGGGTATTCGCTGACCCGCAGGAAACCTGACCATGTCCCCTTTGATCCGCTTACTTGCCAGCTTTGTCGCCTTGATGATGGCGATGGGCATCGGCCGCTTCGCCCTCACCCCGCAAATGCCGCATTTGCTCAGCGAGGGGCAGATCGACTTGACCGGCGCTGGACTGATCGCTGCCGCCAATTACCTGGGCTACTTTGTCGGCGCGGTGGATTCGATCTTCGCCCGTAGCCATCACCACGTACGCGGTCGCTTGTACGGCGGGCTGTGGCTGTGTGTGCTGCTGACGCTGGCGTCTTACTGGGCCCACGGGTTCTGGCCGCACCTGCTGCTGCGTTTCGGCACGGGTGTGGCAAGCGCCTGGGCGCTGGTGATGATCACCAGCCTGAGCCAGCCGCTGGCGATTGCCGCCGGCCGCCCACGCCTCGGCGCCCTGGTGTTTGCCGGGCCGGGGCTGGGGATTCTGCTGACCGGGTTGCTGGCGCTGGGCTCGAACCTGCTGGGCCAAAACTCCGCAACGCTGTGGCTGGTGTATGGCGGGGTGGCATTGGTGATGCTGCTGGCCATCCTGCCATTCTTGCCCAAGCCTTCCGCCGCCAGCGCGCCCGTTTCCAGCCACACCGAGGTAGCCAGTAATGGCAGCATCACGCACCTGTGCTGGATCTACGTGCTGTACGGCCTGGGCTACATCATCCCGGCGACGTTTCTGTCACAGATGGCCAGCGCGCAATTCAAGGGCGCCTGGCAGGCCGACCTGTTCTGGCCCTGCTTTGGCCTGGCCGCGGCGATTGGCGTGGTGGCCGCGAGCCTGCGCCGCAAGGACCCGCACACCACCCGCCGCTGGTTGATGGCGACCCTGTGGTTGCAAGCGGCCGGGGTGTTCGCCTGCCTGCTGGGCAATGGCTGGGGGTTGGCGCTGGGCGTGCTGCTGTGCGGCGGGCCGTTCCTGGCGTGCATGCAGTTGGTGATGGCGCGCTTGCGCGAAGTCGCCCCCCACGGCTACCAGCGCAGCACCGGGCTGTTGACCGCGAGCTTTGCGATCGGCCAACTGAGCGGGCCATTGCTGGCGTCGGTCAGCAGCCAGCTCAGCGGCGGCCTGCAACCGGCGCTGGTAGTCGCCGGTGCGGGCCTGCTGGTAGCGGGCGGGGTGTTGGTCAGCCGGCAACCATCGGCGCAGGCACTCGCACCTGTTCGCGCCGCGACAACACCAGGAAAAACAGCCCACCCAGGAAGCATCCGGTAAACCAGGCAAAATTGGCCATGCCCTGCAACGCGGGGGTGAAGGTGATCGCGACGCCCACCAGCGTCGCCGGCACCAGCGCCTTGACCGCCGTCCAATTCACGCCGCCGTCGAAGTAATAGCGCCCGCCTGGGCTGTCATCGAACAGCGCATCGACATCGATCTTCTGCTTTTTGATCAGGTAGAAATCCACCAACAGAATCCCGAACAACGGCCCGATGAAGGCTGCGAGGATGTCCAGGGTGTAGTGAATCATCAGCGGGTTGTTGAACAGGTTCCAGGGGGTGATGAAGATCGATGCCACAGCCGCGATCATCCCGCCGGCGCGCCAGCTGATTTTGCTCGGTGCGACGTTGGCGAAGTCAAACGCCGGGGAGACAAAGTTGGCGACGATATTGATGCCGATGGTCGCCGTGACAAAGGCAAAGGCGCCCAGCAACACCGCCATGCTGTTATCGATGCGCGAAACCGTCGCGATCGGGTCATGGAGCATTTCACCAAACACCGGCAAAGTGCCCGAGACGATCACCACGGTGACCAGGGAAAACGCCAGGAAATTCACCGGCAGCCCCCAGAAGTTGCCGCGCCGCACGTCGCGCATGCTGCGGCAGTAACGGCTGAAGTCGCCAAAATTCAGGGTCGGCCCGGAAAAGTACGACACCACCAGCGCCGTCGCCACGATCACCTGACCGAACGCCTGCCAGCCCGACAGCGACTTTTCTGCCAGGGTGAAGCTGATATTCGCCCAGCCGGCCTTCCACACAATCCATCCAGCCAGGGCAAACATCACCGCGTAGACCACCGGACCGGCCCAGTCGATGAAGCGGCGAATCGACTCCATGCCGGCCCAGAAGACCGCTGCCTGCAGCACCCACAGGCTGAGGAAACCAAACCAGCCCAAGTACGACAAGCCTGCGAAATGCGGCTCTGCATACACCGCCATCTGTGGGAAAAAGCGCAGCACCACGATGATCAAGGCACTCGACGCCAGGTACGTCTGAATCCCGTACCAGGCCACGGCGATCAGGCCGCGAATCACCGCGGGAATATTCGCTCCGAATACGCCAAAGGCCAGCCGGCAGATCACCGGATAAGGCACTGCCGCTTGCTGGCTCGGTTTGGCCACCAGGTTGGCGATCAATTGCACGATGCAGATGCCGGCGAGCAAGGCAATCAAGACCTGCCAACTGGCCAGCCCCAACGCGAACAGGCTGGCGGCGAACACGTAGCCGCCGACGCTGTGCACGTCACTCATCCAAAAGGCAAAAATGTTGTACCAGGTCCACTTCTGCGGCAGCGGCCCCAGGTCCTGGTTGTACAGGCGCGGGCTGTAGCCTTTGGGCAAGTGTTCGGTCATCGCTGGGCTCCTCGAAATACCTGCCTGCGCTACCGTAGCGGGTGCATACGGAAGGCGGCATGATTTGTATACGAGGTATTCAGCAGAATACATGCCAATGGCACACAATCCCTGTGTGACGGCGTTCCAAAGGGCTTTTTCAGTCGTGAGAGACTGGGTTTCGCTCAGTAACGGTGCACGTAAATCCTGTACACAATCATTGGTGCACTCGATGTGCACACAGGAATCCCACGGTGCAGCAGGCCGCCGTCAGGAAGGTGCCCCACGCCATGTCCATGATCGCAAGAGCGGCCGACCAGCCGTACAGCGTGGCCCAATTGCTCAGGTCATAGGTGCCGTAGGCGACCAGCCCAAGCAAGGCGCCAAGGCGCGCGGCGCGTTGCCAGCTGGCGCTGGGCAAGACCACGAAGACGACACAACCGAGGGCATAAAGGAGGTAAAACAGCACCGCGGGCAACAGGCGCGGCTGATCAAGCATCAGCGGGCCCAGCAAGGATTTGTAGGTCGGGCCCATCAGGACGCCGAGCCAAAGGCCGTCAAGGACGAGAAACGCGAGCAACGTGCCGAGGTAGGCGAACAGCGATCGTTTGGACATTGCAGTGACCTTCTGTAGGCGCTGGCTGGCCAGCGACGGCGTGTGAGGAAACACCTTAAAGGCCACTGGCCTCATTGCCGGCAAGCCGGCGCCTACAGGAGAGCAAATCGCACTCAGCTTAGTTCAATGCGATCCGCATGAATCACGATCTGGCCCTGCTTGTAGAGCGCACCGATGGCTTTCTTGAAGTTGCCCTTGCTCACGCCGAACAAGTTGCTGATCACCGCCGGGTCGCTCTTGTCGCTGACCGGCAGGGTGCCATTGTTTTCACGCAACTTGGCGAGGATCTTGGAGTTGAGGCTGGAGGCCGCTTCCTGGCCGACCGGCTGCAGGCTCAGGCTGATGTTGCCATCGGCGCGGATCTCTTTGATAAAGCCTTTCTCTTCCTTGCCCGGGCGCAGGAACTTGAACACTTCGTTCTTGTGGATGAGGCCCCAATGCTTGTTGTTGATGATCGCCTTGAAGCCCATGTCGGTGGCTTCTGCGACCAGCAGGTCGACTTCCTGGCCCACCTGGTAGTTGGCAGGCGTTTTGTCGAGGTAGCGATCAAGCCGCGCGGTGGCGGTAATGCGCTTGGTGTGCTTGTCGAGATAAACATGCACCACGCAGTATTCACCGGCGCTCAACTGGCGTTTTTCTTCCGAATACGGCAGCAACAGATCCTTTGGCAAGCCCCAGTCGAGGAACACGCCGATACTGTTGACTTCAACAACTTTCAAACTGGCAAACTCGCCAACTTGAACTTTGGGTTTTTCGGTCGTGGCGATAAGTTTGTCATCGCTGTCCAGATAAATGAAAACGTTAAGCCAGTCTTCATCTTCACTGGGAATATCTTTGGGGATGTACCGATTAGGCAAGAGGATTTCACCGTCTTGCGCACCGTCCAGGTACAAACCGAAGTTCGTGTGTTTAACCACTTGCAAGCTGTTGTAGCGCCCGACTAAAGCCATTTCCAAATACCCTCATTGCGTGGTCGGCATTCTACCCGAGTTGCGCTCGCCACGCGCGCGCGCCTGAAAAATCGCGGCGTGCGTGGCGTTCTACTGGCACCGCCCCGCTCGTCCGATCATTCGGCTGAATTTCGGCGCGCCCGTCACGCCTCACAGCCCACTGGTTTCCAGTTAAAACAGTAAGTTAGGGGCTTAATTCAAAAACCAAGTTTGCGCTTTTCCTGCCTCAAGACTTATTCCCGGGGGATATTTGCCAAGCAATTGTCAAGTATTTCCTGTACGATGCCTGGCCAAGTTAATTTTCTACAGGTTAGTGGCCGCCATGCGCGTAAAAGCATCCAACAGCAAAGCAAAGCCAGCTCCCGCCGTTGAAACCAGCGAATCGATCAACAGCCAGATTGCTGCTTTCCTCAAGTCCGGTGGCGAAATCCAGCAAATTGCCAAGGGCGTCAGCGGCCAGACTTTCGGCCCGTCCAAGCAGATCAGCCTGGGTAAAAAGTAACACCGCGCAACACACCTGGTCCCTAAGCGCCTTGCCATCAAGGCGCTAGGACTAGAGCCGCAGATACCCTCTTAAACACACTCAATCTCGCGCCAATCGACGAACGGGGCTCAACTCCTGGCATTCGCCGGTATGCTTGCACACGTCTAGCACGGGCATCTCCCCGACTTTCTTCGTCACTGCTCCTCGCTTTTCACGGAGTGAAGCATGTTCAAACCCTGCATTTTCCTGGTCGCAGCCCTGGCCGCCAGCCCCCTCGCCGAAGCGCAGATCTTCCAGCGCGAACTGGGCGACTTCGACCTCAAACTGGGCACCACACCTACCCGCAGCATGGCGCAGGGCCTGGTCAAGCCGACTTCTCCCGGCAGCGACTCGTTCCACGGCGGGCTGGATCTGAGCCACGACAGCGGCCTGTATGTCGGCCAGTTTTCGCCGAACATGGGACTGTCCTCGACCAGCAATCTTGAAGTCGACTCGTACATGGGCTTCAAGCACCCCTTCGACCAGACCCTGGGTTATGAAGTGGGCCTGATCCATTACAGCTATCCCAAGCTCAGCCCTCTCGACAGCCAGGAGTTCTACGGTGGACTGAACCTGCTGGGCAACCGCTTCGGTGCGTCGTTCAGCAATGATCCGGACCGCCAGGACAGCACGCTGTTCGCCGACCTCGGCGGCACGCAGCCATTCGGCATCGGTGTGAGCATGAAATACACCACCCATCAGTTGGGCACCCCGGTCTCGGTGGAGGGCGGCTCCATCAGCACGTTCAGTGACTGGTCGGTGCAGTTCTCCCGCCAGTGGAAGGGCGTTGACCTGAACCTGATCTACAGCGACTCCAGCCTCAGCGGCGGCGACTGCTCGGCGTACTCCGGACACAACTCGCAATGCGACGGCCTGTTGACCTTGAAGGCCGCGCGGTCGTTTTATTGATGGGCTGAACTGTCGCGCCTGCCGCGGGTTCACATGCACTAACCCCCTCAGCGCAAGGACCCGCCCATGCTGCGTCGGCTCAAACTACTGGTGGTATTGCTGACCCTGAGCCTGGTGCTCGCCGGCTGCAATCGCGTGGGCCTGGCCTATCGCAACCTCGACGTCATCATCCCCTGGACCCTCAACGACTACCTGGACATGAACGCCGGGCAGAAGAGCTGGTTCAACGACAAACTCAAGGAACACCTGGCCTGGCACTGCACCACGCAATTGCCGGGCTACCTGGATTGGCTGGACCGCCTGCAGCAGATGGTCGACACCAACCAGGTCACCGACGCCGCTTTGCAGACGCGTACTGCCGAAGCCAAACAGGCCATTGCCGATGTCGCCCGCGAGATCACCCCGTCGGCCATCGAACTGCTCAAGGGGCTGGACGGCCAACAGGTCAAGGACATGAACGATGCGCTGGCCAAAGACCTGCGCAAGCGTCAGGACGAGTACCTCAAGCCGCCGCTTGAGCAGCAGATCAAGGAACGCGCCCAACGCATGAGCAAACGCCTGGACGCCTGGATGGGCCCTTTGAGTGCCAGCCAGCAGAATCGCGTGACCGCCTGGTCCATCGCCCTGGGGGAACAAAACCAGGAATGGATCGGCAACCGCGCGCATTGGCAGGCGCAATTTATCGAAGCGGTGAAGCAGCGCCAGAGCCCCGACTTCCCGCAGAAAATGCAGCAACTGCTGGTAGATCGCGAAAGCCTGTGGACCCCGCAATACCGCGCGGCCTATGCCCAGACCGAAGCGGCTGCGCGCAGTTTGATCGTCGACTTGATGGCTGAGAGCACCGTGCAGCAGCGACTGAAGCTGACGCAAAAAATCGACGGCGTGCGCAGTGACTTCAAGGCGCTCAAATGCCTGAAGGGTGCTGCGAGCTAGAAATGTGGCAGCGGGGTTGCTCGCGAAGGCTGTGGATCAGCCAGCATCTTCGTTGACTGACACACCGTATTCGCGGGCAAGCCCGCTCCCACAGGTAGAAAGGCGTTCTCCCCGCCGGCAGTGCAAGGCCCGACTATTCCAGCCACGCAGCCAACCCCCCGGCTTCACCGCGATCAAAAATGTGGGAGCGGGCTTGCTCGCGAAGGCGGTGGATCAGCCAGCATATTCGTTGACTGACACACCGTATTCGCGGGCAAGCCCGCTCCCACATTTGGGATGTATTTCAAGGCTAAACCGAGTTGTACCGGCAGCGAGAATGTTGGCGAACCTAACCAAATCCCAATTCGGAAGAGCGATCAAAAATGTGGGAGCGGGCTTGCCCGCGAAGGCGGTGGATCAGCCCTCATATTCGTTGACTGACACACCGTATTCGCGAGCAAGCCCGCTCCCACATTTGGTATGTATTTCAGGGCTAAACCGAGTTGTACCAGCAGCGCGAATGTTGGCGAACCTAACCAAATCCCAACCCGGAAGCGCGATCAAAAATGTGGGAGCGGGCTTGCCCGCGAAGGCGGTGAATCAGCCAGCATATTCGTTGACTGACACACCGTATTCGCGGGCAAGCCCGCTCCCACATTTGGTATGTATTTCAGGGCTAAACCGAGTTGTACCGCCAGCGCGAATGTTGGAAAACCTAACCAAATCCCAACCCGGAAGCGCGATCAAAAATGTGGGAGCGGGCTTGCCCGCGAAAGCGGTGGATCAGCGAGCATATTCTTTGACTGACACACCGTATTCGCGGGCAAGCCCTCACGTTGGCCGCTCAGGCAATCTGGGCCTTCGACGCCACCTCGGCAAACGTTGCCGGGTCCAGCGCATCCGCTTGCTCATCGAGCACCTGGCGCGGGTGGTCATTGCCGGGTATCGAGCTGTCGATCAGCGCCAGCAGTTGCGCACCGAGCGCGGTCAGTATGAAATTCTCACCATTGCCGCCCTCCTCCTCAGGCCGCGATTCAATAAACCCTCGCTTGAACAGCAGCGCTTCGTAATCGGCAGCGGTCTTTTTCAGCGCATCCAGATTGCCCGTGGATTCGCCCGCCGTGGCCTTCTCGGCGGCTTCCTGCTCGGCATATTTGCGCGGGGCAAAGCTGCCTTCGCCGTTCTGCACTTCATGCAGCAGACGTTCGATCAAATCCCAGTTGTAAGTCGTCATCCTGATTCCTCCTGCAGGCCTAAGGAAAGTAGCCCGTCTAAAGGTGTGACACGCCACGTCACTCGCCGTTCAGCCGACCGGACGGGCGTGATTTCTCTGAACTTTCCAGACGTTCGCCACCTCAACTGAGCATAACCGCCAAGGAGGTCCCCCATGAAAACCCTGATGAATCTCGCCATCGCCGCCACGCTCCTGACTGCCCTGCCCGCCTGGGCCTGCACGCCCGAGGAGGCCACCGCCAAGCGCGAGCAACTCGGCCAGGAAGTGGCCAAGCTCACCGAGCAGAACCCGACCAAGGCCAAGGAAATGAATGATGAATTGCAGAAAATGGACCTGGACACGGAAAGCGCGGAATTCCCCGACAAGTGCCAGCTGATCGACGCCCGCTTGAAAGAATTGAAAGAAGCCGCCGCCAAGGCGAAAAACTGAAGGCATAAAAAAACCGGACATTGTCCGGTTTTTTCATATCAGCGCTGAATTACTCAGCAGCCGGTGCTTCTGGCTTGCGGCGCTTGAGGGGTGCCATGCCGTCCTTGCTGACCAACGACAGGTTGTCGGTCTTCGGGCGGTTGGCAATCTTGCGCTTGGTCGGCGACTTGGCACCGGCCTTTTTCTTGTCGCCCTTGGCGTCGGTCTTTTTCTTCTTCACGCCCACGGCCTTGCCCGACGCCTTGACCTTCTTCGGCCCGGTGTAGGTGCCTTTGACTTCCTTGATAGTACGGCGCTCGAACGACTGCTTGAGGTAGCGCTCGATGCTCGACATCAGGTTCCAGTCGCCGTGGCAGATCAGCGAGATCGCCAGGCCATCGTTGCCGGCACGCCCGGTACGGCCAATACGGTGCACGTACTCGTCGCCGCTGCGGGGAATGTCGAAGTTGATGACCATGTCCAGGCCGTCCACGTCCAGGCCGCGAGCGGCGACATCGGTGGCCACCAGGATCTTCACGCCACCGGCCTTCAGGCGGTCGATGGCCAGCTTGCGGTCTTTCTGGTCTTTTTCGCCGTGCAGCACGAACGCTTTGTAGTCCTGAGCCACCAGGCGACCGTAGATACGGTCGGCCGCTGCACGGGTGTTGGTGAACACAATGGCTTTCTGGTAGGTCTCGTTGGCCAGCAGCCAGTTGAGAATCTGCTCTTTGTGCACATTGTGGTCGGCGGTGACGATCTGCTGGCGCGTGGTCGCGTTCAGGTCGCTGACGTTGTTGACTTGCAGATGCTCAGGATTGTTCAGGACCTTGGCGACCATATCGCGCAAGGTCGAACCGCCGGTGGTGGCGGAGAACAGCATGGTCTGCTGGCGGTTGACGCATTCGCCGACCAGGCGCTGCACGTCGTCGGCAAAGCCCATGTCGAGCATGCGGTCGGCTTCGTCGAGTACCAGCACTTCGACTTCCTTGAGGTCGAGGTTGCCGGCATTCAGTTGCTCGATCATGCGGCCCGGGGTGCCGATCAGGATGTCCGGCACCTTGCGCAGCATGGCGGCCTGGACCTTGAAGTCTTCGCCACCGGTGATCAGGCCGGACTTGATGAAGGTGAACTGCGAGAAGCGTTCCACTTCCTTCAGGGTCTGCTGGGCCAGCTCGCGGGTTGGCAGCAGGATCAGGGTCTTGATGCTGACACGGACTTTGGCCGGGCCGATCAGACGGTGAAGAATCGGCAGGACGAAAGCGGCGGTCTTGCCACTCCCGGTTTGAGCCGTCACCCGCAGGTCACGCCCTTCGAGCGCGAGCGGGATGGCCGCTGCTTGCACAGGCGTAGGCTCGACAAATTTAAGCTCGGCCACGGCTTTGAGCAGGCGTTCGTGCAGGGCGAATTGGGAAAACACGGGTGCCACCTCGAAGAAATACAAAAAATCAGCTGCATAGGGTACCGGTTTCGGGCGTCCAAACCGAGTGTCTTTACGCGAACGGTGCTAATCAGCTGCTTTTTTGTCAGGGCATTTGTCCGGAACATCAACTTTGTTGCACTTAAATGCTCTAATCGCCTCGTCTTGTCTTACAGAAGAATCGGTTTCACCCATGGATATCAAACAGCTCTGGCTCAACGCCCAGGACCTCTGGGGCGCCCTCGATCAACACCCGCTGCTGCACGCCAGCCTGGGCTTGCTGGTGTTGCTGGTAGTGGCGCTGCTGCTCGGACGGGTGGCGCGCTACCTCATCCTCCACGCCGTCAAATTGCTCGGCCGGCAGCCGGCGCTGCACTGGCTCAACGACCTGCGGCACAACAAAGTCTTTCACCGCCTGGCGCAGATGACGCCGTCGCTGGTCATCCAGTTCGGCCTGTACCTGGTGCCTGACCTTAGCAAAACCGCCATCCTGTTCATCGGCAACGTGGCCCTGGCACTGACCATCCTGTTCATGGTGCTGGCCATCAGCGCGCTGCTCAGTGCACTGCTGGATATCTACGCGCGCACCGAACACGCCCGCACCCGCTCGATCAAGGGCTACGTGCAACTGGCGAAAATGGTGCTGTTCGTGTTCGGCGCAATCATCATCGTCGCCACCCTGATCGACCGCTCTCCGCTGTTGCTGCTGTCGGGCCTGGGTGCGATGTCGGCGGTGATCCTGTTGGTGTACAAGGACACGCTGCTGTCGTTCGTCGCCAGCGTGCAACTGACCAGCAACGACATGCTGCGGGTCGGCGACTGGATCGAAATGCCCCAGGTCGGCGCCGACGGTGACGTGGTGGACATCACCCTGCACACGGTCAAGGTGCAGAACTTCGACAAGACCATCGTCTCGATTCCCACCTGGCGCCTGATGTCCGAGTCGTTCAAGAACTGGCGCGGCATGCAGGCTTCCGGCGGCCGGCGGATCAAGCGCAGCTTGTTTATCGACGCCAGCGGCGTGCGCTTCCTGCGTGACGATGAAGAACTGCGCATGACCCAGGTGCACTTGCTCACCGACTACATCGGGCGCAAGCAGGCTGAACTCAAGGCCTGGAACGAAGCCCAGGGCAACAGCGCGCAACTGTCGGCCAACCGCCGCCGCATGACCAACCTCGGCACCTTTCGCGCCTACGCCCTGGCCTATCTGAAAAGCCACCCGGACATCCAGCCGAACATGACCTGCATGGTCCGCCAGATGCAGACCACCGCCCAGGGCGTGCCGCTGGAGATCTACTGCTTTACCCGCACCACCGCGTGGGCGGATTACGAGCGGATCCAGGGGGATATCTTCGATTACCTGCTGGCCGTGCTGCCGGAGTTTGGCTTGAGCCTGTATCAACAGCCGAGTGGCAGTGATTTGCGCGCGGGGATGTTGCCGGCGGTGCTGGGGGCCAGCCATTTGCCGGCCCCGGAAAGTCGCGCGATTTAAGCCATGGAGCGGTTGGGCGGTTTTACGCCCAACCGACTGATCCACACCGCCCCCACGATCACCAGCCCGCCCAACGCCAGCCGTCCCAGCGGCTCATGCTGGTTCCAGATCAGCAAATTCAGCAGCAGGCCCACCGGCACGTGGAGGTTGTTCATCACCGCCAGGGTGCCGCCCTGCACCAGGCAGGCGCCCTTGTTCCACCAGTACATGCCCAGCGCAGTGCTGACCAACCCGAGGAACACCAGCACGCCCCACTGCAGCGGCGCGTCGGGGAGGAAGTCGGCTTTGCCGAACAGCAGGAATGCCGGCAGCACTACCAGCAGCGCCCCCACGTAGAAATAACCGAAACGTCGGTAGTGCGGCAGATCGCTCGGGTAACGCGCCACCAGGTGCTTGTACATCACCTGCCCGGCGGCGTAGGTGAAGTTGGCCAATTGCAGCAGCAAAAAGCCCATCAGGAAGTGCGGGGTGATCTGGTCGAAACGAATCACCGCCGCGCCCGCTACCGCCACCAGCGCGGCGATCAGCGCCCAGGGATTGAAGCGGCGGTTGAGGGCGTCTTCGATCAGGGTCACATGCAGCGGCGTGAGGATGGTGAACAGCAGCACCTCCGGCACCGTCAGCACGCGAAAGCTCAGGTACAGGCACACGTAGGTCACGCCAAACTGCAAGGCGCCGATCAGCAGCATGCCGCGCATGAAGGCCGGCTCCACCGAACGCCAGCGGGTCAGTGGGATAAACACCAGCCCAGCCAGCACCACGCGCACCAGCACCGCGAAGTAGCTGTCGACGTGACCGGCGAGGTATTCGCCGATCAAGCTGAAGGAAAAAGCCTGAATCAGGGTGACAACCAGTAGATAGCCCATGCGCGCCTCGTTTCGAATGGGCGGGACATTAAAGGTTTTCGGCGCTTGACGAAACTCGAGGCAAAAAAAACCCGACCTCGCTAAAGCGTCAGTCGGGCAGGAGCACTCAGGAGCAAAAGTGCAAAGGGAGGTTCGTTACGCGTACTTGAAGGGTTTGCGTGGCACTAGATAAACACCGCGCGATTATCTGGCGATTAACGGATCAGGCCACCTGTGCCAACAAGGCCTTGGCGTGGTTGATGCCCTTTTCCTGGAAGTCCCCGCTCAGGTTCACTCCTTCGGCGTGGATGAAGGTCACGTCGTGAATCCCGATAAACGCCATGACCTGGCGCAGGTACGGTTCCTGGTGATCGGAGCTGGCGCCGGTGTGGATGCCGCCGCGAGCGGTCAACACTATCGCGCGCTTGCCGGTGAGCAAACCCTGCGGGCCGGTAGCGGTGTACTTGAAGGTCACACCGGCGCGCAGCACGTGGTCCAGCCAGGCCTTGAGGGTGCTTGGGATGGCGAAGTTGTACATCGGCGCAGCCATCACCAGCACATCGGCGGCGAGTAATTCGTGGGTCAATTCATCGGAACGGTCGAGCGACACCTGCTCATCGTCGTTGCGCTGCTCGGCAGGCTTCATCCAGCCGCCGAGCAGGTTGGCGTCCAGGTGCGGAACCGGGTTGAGGGCCACGTCGCGCACGGTGATCTGGTCTGCCGGATGGGCGGCCTGCCATTGGCTGATGAACTGGCGGGTCAGTTGGCGGGAAATCGAATCCTGCTGGCGAGCGCTGCTTTCGATGACCAGAACATTGGACATGGCTTCGTAGGCTCCATCTGTAAATGCTGTAAGGCGATGGAGAAAAGGTTAACCAGGGCTCATTCGATTAAAAAGCGCAAAAAACTGCTATAACCCATCTATAAATTTGTTTATATGTGCAGTGTTCCTGTCGACCTGCTCTGCTGTTGCTTTATTTCGGCGCACAGTCCAAGGCGATTCGCATCTTGATGATTGCGCGGTTGAACTTGACCGTGGTGTTGGTGCTTTTGCCGGCGGGCACCGTCACCGTACGGCGACGTGGGGACTCCGGACCGTTGGTGAAGGTTACCGAACACACGGCATCCTGGGTGCCGTAGTTATTGAGCTGGATCGAGCTGATGTCGCCGTCCACATCGGAAGCGGTGTAATCGATTTGTACCCCATTGATCTTTTTAGTCACGTCGATGGGGTAGGCAAACGCGGTCATCGGCAGCAGTGCCAGCAACACGCAACAGAATTTTCTCATTCGGCAGTCTCCAATAAGGACTGTCAGCTTAGGACAAGAGGAGCCCATCTTGAAAGCGCCCCGCGTTACCCTCGATCAATGGCGCACGCTGCAAGCCGTGGTCGACCACGGCGGCTTCGCCCAGGCGGCTGAAGCGCTGCACCGTTCGCAGTCCTCGGTGAGCTACACCGTGGCCCGCATGCAAGACCAGCTCGGCGTGCCACTGCTGCGCATCGATGGGCGCAAGGCGGTGCTCACCGACGCCGGAGAAGTGCTGTTGCGCCGCTCCCGGCAACTGGTGAAAAACGCCAGCCAATTAGAAGACCTCGCCCATCATATGGAACAGGGCTGGGAGGCCGAGGTCCGCCTGGTGGTGGACGCCGCCTACCCCAACGCGCGCCTGGTGCGTGCCCTCACCGCCTTTATGCCGCAGAGCCGTGGTTGCCGCGTGCGACTGCGCGAAGAGGTACTGTCGGGCGTTGAAGAACTGTTGCTCGATGGCATGGCCGACCTGGCCATCAGTGGGTTCATCATCCCGGGTTACCTGGGCACGGAAATGAGCGACGTGGAATTCATCGCCGTGGCTCACCCCGATCACCCCCTGCATCGGCTCAACCGCGAACTGAGCTTCCAGGACCTCGAAAGCCAGATGCAGGTGGTAATCCGTGACTCCGGCCGCCAGCAACCGCGGGATGTGGGTTGGCTCGGCGCCGAACAACGCTGGACCGTCGGCAGCCTGGCCACCGCCGCCACGTTCGTCAGCAGCGGCCTGGGCTTTGCCTGGTTGCCCCGCCACCTGATCGAGCGCGAGCTCAAGGAGGGCCTGCTCAAGCAACTGCCCCTGGAAAAGGGCGGGAGCCGCAACCCGACGTTCTATCTCTACTCGAACAAAGACAAACCCTTGGGCCCGGCCACGCAGATCCTCGTGGAACTGCTGCGCACCTTTGACACTGCGCCGCTGGACGCACCGTTCGCGGCCCCCCAGCAAGCCTGAAACGGAGTTCACCCATGGCCTGGTTCGAACATGAAGGATGCAACCTGCACTACGCGCAATACGGTCGCGGCAGCCCGCTGATCCTGATCCACGGCCTGGGCTCCAGCAGCCAGGATTGGGAGCTGCAGGTCCCGGTGCTGGCCCGTCACTATCGGCTGATCGTGGTGGATGTACGTGGCCACGGCCGTTCGGACAAACCCCGCGAGCGCTACAGCATCCAGGGCTTCACCAACGACCTGCTCGCGCTCATCGAGCATCTGGACCTGCCCGCCGCGCACGTGGTGGGGCTGTCCATGGGTGGCATGATTGCGTTTCAACTCGCGGTGGACGAGCCCGCACGGGTCAAGAGCCTGTGCATCGTCAACAGCGCGCCCGAGGTCAAGGTGCGCAGTCTCCAGGAATACGGGTGGTGGGCCAAGCGCTGGACGCTCGCCCGGGTGCTCAGCCTCGCGACCATCGGCAAGGCCCTCGGCGACCGGTTGTTCCCCAAGCCGGAACAGGCCGACCTGCGGCGCAAGATGGCCGAACGCTGGGCAAAAAACGACAAACGTGCTTATCTCGCCAGCTTCGATGCGATTGTGGGCTGGGGCGTACAGGAACGACTTTCGAGAATTACCTGTCCAACCCTGGTCATCAGCGCCGACCACGACTACACCCCCGTGGCGCACAAAGAAAACTATGTAAAACTGCTGCCCGATGCGCGGCTGGTGGTGATCGAAGATTCACGCCATGCCACGCCCTTGGATCAACCCGAAGTCTTTAATACCACCCTGCTCGATTTTCTAGAGACAGTCGAAACCACTACCCAGGATCACTGACCCATGCTGAAAAAAATCGCCTTCTTTGCCGGTTCCGTTCTGTTCGCTGCCAATCTGATGGCCGCCGAGCCCGCCAAGGCGCCTCACGTGCTGATCACCACCACCAACGGCGACATTGAAATCGAACTGGACCCGGTCAAGGCGCCGATCAGTACCAAGAACTTCCTGGCCTATGTCGACAAGGGCTTCTACACCAACACGATTTTCCACCGTGTGATCCCGGGCTTCATGGTCCAGGGTGGCGGCTTTACCCAGTCGATGTCGCAGAAGCCGACCGAAGCACCGATCAAGAACGAAGCCAGCAACGGCCTGCATAACGTGCGTGGCACCTTGTCCATGGCGCGTACCAATGACCCGAACTCGGCCACCAGCCAGTTCTTCATCAACGTGGCCGACAATGCCTTCCTCGACCCGGGCCGCGATGCCGGTTACGCCGTATTCGCCAAAGTGGTCAAGGGCATGGACGTAGTCGACATCATCGTCAACTCGCAGACCACCAACAAACAAGGCATGCAGAACGTGCCAATCGATCCTGTCCTGATCAAGTCGGCCAAGCGCATCGACTGAGGTCTGCAGGTAGTTCCGCGCGCGGCCCACGAGGCGGCGCGCGCATTTGAACAGGAGAGCCCGCCAGGCGGGCGTCAACCTAATGCTCTATCGTCGTTTTGAAAAGCTGATCGATATTTTCCGCGACGCGCCCAGCGCCGCCCCTCCCGATAAAGTCCTGCCCTTCTATCTCTACTACCTGCGCCAGGTGTGGCCGAGTTTTGCCGCGTTGCTGGTGGTGGGCCTGATCGGCGCGCTGATCGAAGTCGCGCTGTTCAGCTACCTGAGCCGCATCATCGACCTGGCCCAAGGCACGCCGCCGGCGAACTTCTTCCAGCTGCACAGCACCGAGCTGATCTGGATGGCCGTGGTCGCCCTGCTGCTGCGCCCGATCTTCGGCGCCCTGCATGACCTGCTGGTACACCAGACCATCAGCCCGGGCATGACCAGCCTGATTCGCTGGCAGAACCACAGCTATGTGCTCAAGCAGAGCCTGAATTTCTTCCAGAACGACTTCGCCGGGCGGATCGCCCAGCGCATCATGCAGACCGGCAATTCCCTGCGCGACTCCGCCGTGGCGGCAGTCGATGCGATCTGGCACGTGGCGATCTACGCCATCAGCTCCCTGGTGCTGTTTGCCGAGGCCGACTGGCGCCTGATGATCCCGCTGGTGACCTGGATCATCGGCTACAGCCTGGCGCTGCGCTATTTCGTGCCACGCGTGAAGGAACGCTCGGTGATCTCGTCCGAGGCGCGCTCCAAGCTGATGGGCCGCATCGTCGACGGCTACACCAACATCACCACCTTGAAGCTGTTCGCGCACACTCAATACGAGCAGGAATACGCCAAGGAAGCGATCATCGAGCAGACCGAAAAAACCCAGCTGGCCAGCCGCGTGGTCACCAGTATGGACGTGGTGATCACCACCATGAACGGCCTGCTGATCGTCACCACCACCGGCCTGGCCCTGTGGCTGTGGACGCAGTCGCTGATCTCCGTGGGCGCCATCGCCCTGGCCACCGGCCTGGTGATTCGGATCGTCAACATGTCCGGTTGGATCATGTGGGTGGTCAACGGTATTTTCGAAAACATCGGCATGGTGCAGGACGGCCTGAAGACCATCGCCCAGCCGCTCGCCGTAATCGACCGTGACCAGGCCCCGCGCCTGAGCGTGCCGCACGGCGAAGTGCGCTTCGAGCAGGTGGATTTCCACTACGGCAAGAAGAGCGGGATCATTGGCGGCCTGAACCTGACCATCAGGGCCGGGGAGAAAATCGGCTTGATCGGCCCTTCCGGCGCGGGCAAATCGACCCTGGTCAACCTGCTGCTGCGCCTGTACGACCTGCAAGGCGGGCGCATCCTGATCGATGGACAGGACATCGCCGAGGTGGCCCAGGAAACCCTGCGCGAACAGATCGGCATGATCACCCAGGACACCTCGCTGCTGCACCGCTCGATCCGCGACAACCTGCGGTATGGCAAGCCGGACGCCACCGATGAAGAACTCTGGGCCGCCGTGCGCAAGGCGCGGGCCGATGAATTCATCCCGCTGCTGTCCGACTCCGAAGGCCGCACCGGGCTGGATGCACACGTGGGTGAGCGCGGGGTCAAACTCTCGGGCGGACAACGCCAGCGCATTGCGATTGCGCGCGTGTTGCTCAAGGATGCGCCGATTCTGATCATGGACGAAGCCACCTCAGCGCTCGACTCGGAAGTGGAAGCGGCGATCCAGGAAAGCCTGGAGACCCTGATGCAGGGCAAGACGGTGATTGCGATTGCGCACCGGTTGTCGACCATCGCGCGCATGGACCGCCTGGTGGTGCTGGAGAAAGGCCAGATTGCCGAAAGTGGCAGCCATGCCGAACTGCTGGCCCATGGCGGCTTGTATGCGCGGTTGTGGCAGCACCAGACCGGCGGTTTTGTCGGCATCGACTGAGACAACACCGCTAACTCCCCGCAGGAGCCGGCTTGCCGGCGATGACCGAAAGATCACCGCAGTGTTTGCCGGCACCATCGCCGGCAAGCCGACTCCAGGTTAAAACGGCGCCAGCCCTCTGTTTCAAAGGGCTGGCGCTTTTTTTTGCGCCTGGATTTGTGCCGTATACGTGCTGTACTTCAGAGCAGTGCCCAGACGGGCGCTGAAGTAAATCTGCAGGGAGCATCACTGATTTACGGATTGGGTAGAGCGATCTATCAAGGACGGGTTGCATGTCTTTGTTCAAGCGTTCAGTCACAGAGGGGTTAGGTACGTTTTGGCTGGTGTTGGGCGGTTGCGGGAGTGCGGTGTTGGCCGCAGCGTTTCCTGCAGTCGGGATCGGATTGTTGGGGGTGGCCCTGGCGTTCGGGCTCACGGTGCTGACCATGGCAGTCGCCATCGGGCACATCAGTGGTTGTCACCTCAACCCGGCGGTCTCGGTGGGGCTGGTCGTGGGCGGAAGGTTTCCGGCCAGGGAGTTACCGGCGTACATCGTGGCTCAAGTCATTGGCGGCACACTCGCTGCCGCCTTGCTGTATTTCATTGCCAGCGGCAAACCGGGGTTTGAACTCGCGTCGGGCCTGGCCTCCAACGGCTATGGCGAGCATTCGCCGGGTGGCTATTCAATGGCAGCGGGGTTTGTCTGTGAGCTGGTGATGACAGCCATGTTCCTGCTGATCATCCTCGGCGCCACCGACCACCGCGCGCCCAAGGGCCTCGCGCCCATCGCCATTGGCCTGGCCTTGACCTTGATCCACCTGATCTCCATCCCCGTGACCAACACCTCGGTCAACCCGGCCCGCAGTACGGGCCCGGCGCTGATCGTGGGCGGGTGGGCGATCCAGCAGTTGTGGATGTTCTGGCTCGCGCCATTGCTGGGTGCGGCGATAGCCGGCGTGGCCTATCGATGGCTGGGCAAGGAGGAGCCGGCTTAAGGCAAACCGGTCAGCCCTGCCGATACGGCAGGGCTGCCCTTGCTTCTTCGGCATACGCCAGGATTCCCACCTGTTCGCGTGCCAGGAAGTCCTCGACCGCATTCTTCAATCCCGGATGACGCAAGTAGTGCCATGAGCGGGTAATCACCGGCTCGAACCCGCGAATCAGCTTGTGCTCGCCCTGGGCGCCGGCGTCGAAGCGTTGCAGGCCGTTGGCGATGGCGTAGTCCATGCCCTGGTAGAAACAGGTTTCGAAATGCAGTCGATCAAACTCGGCCAGGCAGCCCCAGTAGCGGCCGTAGAAGCTGTCGCCACCGATCAGGCTAAAGGCCATGGCCACCGGGCGACTACCTTGCTTGGCCAGCACCACTCGGATCGCCTCGGGCATGCGTTCGGCCAGCAGGCTGAAAAACGCGCGGGTCAGGTAGGGCGATTGGCGGCGTACCGCGTAGGTATTGGCGTAGCAGGCGTAGACAAAATCCCACTGTGCCTCACTCAGTTCATGGCCTTGCAGCCACTCGAAGTCGATGCCCTGCCCCGCCACTTGTTCGCGTTCTTTGCGCATCTGCTTGCGCTTGCGCGAACTGAGCGCGTCGAGGAAATCCTGGAAGTCACGGTAGCCACGGTTCTGCCAGTGAAACTGACACCCCAGGCGCTGCAACCAGCCGGGTTGCCGGGCCAGCGCATCATCGGCCAACGCGTCGGTGAAATTGATATGGGCGCTGGAGAGGCCCTCGATTTCCAGGTAGCCCGGCAGGCTCTTGAGCAGCTCAAACCCGTCCTCGGCATTGGCCGCCAGCAGGCGCGGCCCGCTGACCGGACTGAACGGCACGGCCGTCAGCAGCTTGGGGTAATAGTCGATGCCCGCCCGCTCACAGGCATCCGCCCAGCCGTGGTCGAACACGTACTCGCCATAGGAATGCCACTTGCGATAACTGGGCAAGGCCGCCACCAGCCGATCACCCTCCCAGTGCAACAGGTGCTCCGGTTGCCAGCCCGATTGCGGACCCAGGCTGGCGCTGTCTTCCAGCGCGCTGAGGAAGGCGTGTCGCACGAAAGGTTGGGCCTGCGGCACCAGTGCATCCCAAACCTGCGGGGCGATTTCGGACAGGCTGTCCAGGCGTTGCAACGGCATCGGCATCCTCACTACGTCATGGCGTGAAAGCCTCGCGAGTATCGCTTATCGCCGAGCCCAGCACACCCTCAAATCGCCGGACAAGGCTCTAAACCGATAGTTCCATTCTTAAATAATTTGTCATCTAGATGACATCACTTCGCCACTGTTGCGTCATAAACGATCGTGATACTGACGCCTGTTTTTAGAGCGCCTGGTTCTAACAGGTGGTTATTTGTCCGTCCGTCATCGGTCGGTTGTGTCCTGGATGGTTTGCCATCCCTCCTCACTTTCGGAGATTGATATGCGTCTTGCTTCCACTAAAACTGCGGCGGTCCTGTGCGGCGGCCTGTTACTGGCCCTGAGCGTTCCGGCCAGCGCTGCAGTCGACGCTAAATTGCTCGACATGCTCAAGGCCAATGGCCAGATCACTGCGGCGCAGTACACCGAGCTGCAAGCGGAACTGGCCAAGGATCAGAAAGAAAAGCAGATCGCACAGCAAGCTCAACAAGAGACCAACGAACAGATCGCGGCCACCGCGAAAAAAACCAACGACCTCAGCGTGTTCGACCAGAAGCTGGCCTGGGCCGCCAAGACTCAACTCAAGGGTGATGTGCGTTTCCGCCAGGAAACCGTCAAGATCGACGGCACCCCCAACAACGGTGGCAAGGACAAGGATCGCCAGCGCATCCGTGCCCGCCTGGGCGCCTATACCGAAATTAACTCGCAGGTCGACACCGGTATCCGTATCGCCACCGGCAACAGCGAAGACGCCCGCTCCACCAACCAGGACCTGGACAGCTACTTCAACAAGAAGTCGCTGTGGCTGGACCTCGGCTACATCGACTATCACCCGGACCAGATCAAGAACCTGCACGTGATTGGCGGCAAGATGCTGCAACCCTGGGTCAGCATGGGCGACGTGATCTGGGACAGCGATGTCAACCCGGAAGGCCTGGCGGTGACCTACAAATACCCATTGGGCACCAGCGCCGAGCTGTTCGGCAGCCTGGGTAACTACACCCTCAAGGACAACGTCAACGGCGAAGGCGTGCAATTTCGCAATGACCTGCGCATGACGGCCGGCCAGTTGGGCTCGCGTTTCTCCCTCACCGACAACCTGAAAGTCACCCTGGGTGGCAGCGTCTACGCTTTTCAGAACGATCAGGACAGCCGCTGCCCTACCGCTGGCTCGACTCAATGCCTGACGCCGGCCGAAACCATTGCCAACACCGCAGCCGGCAATGCCAGCGAGTACCGTTTGTATGAAGGCTTCAGCCAAGTCGATATCGGCGGCCTGGCCGTACCGTTGTCGTTCTACGGTCAATACGTGAAGAACAACGAAGCCACTCAAAAAGATCAGGACACTGCCTGGTTGCTGGGTGCCAAGTCCAAGGTGTTCGGCTTCAACCTGGACTACAACTACCGCGACGTACAGCGCTACGCAGTGGTCGGCGCCTTCACCGACTCCGACTTCGCCGGCGGCTTCACCGGTGCGCGCGGTCACAAGTTCAAGGTCGGCTACGACATCGACAAGAACTTCGCCATCGGCGCCACGTACTTCCTGACCAAGGCCGATTACGCCAGCGCCCCGGGCTACCGCGACGCGAACGCCAATACCCTGCAGCTGGATGCAGAAGCCAAGTTCTAAGTGTCAGCGTTGAACACCTTGGGCCAGGACGGCCCGAGGTGGTTGTAACAGTCTTGCGTGGGCGGGGAGATCCCCATCATCCGTTCGCCCCACCCACGCGAGCCTGCCTATTCCCCGTCTTTCTGATCCTTGAGCCGCTCGTCAGCCAGGCGCTGCGCCAAGGCATCCACATCCTTTACCGGCGCTTGCGGCATGATCTTCAGCGTCGCCTGCATCAGGCGCATCTGACGGATGAACCGTCGGCAGTTCGGGCAGAACATCAAGTGATGACGCACCAGCAGACGCTCGCGAAAGGTCAATTGCCCGTCGAGATAGTCACTGGACCGCGCCACTTGCTCTTTACAGGTCAACATTCGCCCGTTTCCTCAAAATGCTCCACCGTGGCGAAGACTTTAAGCCGTGCTCGATGCAACAGCACACGGACATTGGAGAGCGAGAGTGTCAGAAGATTACAGATTTCTTCCAACTCCAGGCCCTGGCGTTCGCGCAATACCAGCACGCTGCTTTGCAAATCAGACAGGTTCAGCAACGTATGCTCCAGGCACTTGCGCAGTTCATCCTCGGTCAGCAGGGCTTCCGGGGTGTCCTGGTGCCAGGCGTAGGGCGCGACGGCCCAGTGGCCATCATCGGGGGTAAAACGGTCGTCGCCAATGGTGCCATGGGGCGAAGGCAGGTCGTCGAGCAGCACTTCCCGGCGATTCTGCTTATAGCGACCCTTGGCGGCGTTGGCCGTGATGGTCAGCAGCCAGGTCTTGAGGCTGGAGCGCCCCTCGAACCGGGCCAGGTTGCGTACCACCGACAGCCAGGCGTCCTGCACCACCTCATCGGCATGGCGCTGCCCGACAATGGCATAGGCCACCGCGCGCATCGCGCTTTGATAGGTGGTGACCAATTCCTTGTAGGCCCGCTGCTCACCCTTGAGCAAACGTTCAAGCAGGTGCGCGTCGTCCGCTGCTGCCATGTCTACCTCGATTCCACTGTGCAAGCCCGCTAATGCAGCAACCAGGCCCTGGTAGGAGTTGGCTTGCGAGCGATGCAGGCACCTGGGTGATTCAGTCGCACCGCGCTGATGCGATCGCTGGCAAGCCGTCGCCTACAGGGACGGCGTTACCCCGGTAGATCAGCGCTTGCGCAGGATCACGCTACCGATCGAATAGCCTGCGCCAAACGAACTGAGTACCGCGACAGCGCCCTTGGGCAGGTCGTCCTGGTAGGTGTGGAACGCAATCACCGAGCCGGCCGAGCTGGTGTTGGCGTAAGTATCGAGGATCACCGGCGCTTCTTCCACCGAGGCTTCGCGGCCCAGCAGTTTCTTCACAATCAGGTGGTTCATGCTCAGGTTGGCCTGGTGCAGCCAGAAGCGCTTCACGTCTGCCACGTTCAACTGGTTTTCTTCCAGGTGCACACCGATCAGCTCGGCGACCATCGGGCAGACATCGCGGAACACTTTGCGGCCTTCCTGCACGAACAGCTTGTCGGGCGCGCCGATGCCCTCTTCCGCCGCGCGGTTGAGGAAGCCGAAGTTGTTGCGGATGTTGTTCGAGAACTTGGTCAGCAGCTTGGTGCTGACCACGTCGAACTGGTGCTCGGAGGTGGCCAGGTCGGCACGCTCGAGGATCACCGCGGTGGCCGCGTCGCCGAAGATGAAGTGGCTATCGCGGTCACGGAAGTTCAGGTGGCCGGTGCAGACCTCCGGGTTGACCATCAGGATCGCCCGCGCCTGGCCCAGCTGAATGCTGTTGGCGGCGTTCTGGATGCCAAAGGTCGCCGAGGAACACGCCACGTTCATGTCGAAACCGAACCCTTCGATGCCCAGGGCTTCCTGGACTTCGATGGCAATGGCCGGATAGGCGCGCTGCAGGTTGGAGCAGGCGACGATCACGCCGTCGATGTCGGCGGCGGTCTTGCCGGCGCGCTGCAGGGCCTGTTCGGCAGCGCCGACGGCCATCTGGCAAAGCACCGACCACTCGTCATTGCTGCGCTCGGGCAGACGCGGGGCCATGCGCTGCGGGTCGAGAATGCCGTCCTTGTCCATGACAAAGCGGCTCTTGATGCCCGAGGCTTTTTCGATAAAGGCGGCGCTGGATTCGGTCAGCGGCTGAACGTCACCCCGCTCGATGGCGGCGGCGTTGTCGGCGTTGAACTGCTGCACGTAGGTATTGAAAGACTGCACCAGCTCTTCGTTGGAGATGCTGTTGGCCGGGGTATACAGGCCAGTGCCGCTGATGACGACGTTATGCACGGTCGTTCCTCTAAATCTGTCAGGCAGAAGATATTGGTACCGTCGTACCAAACTGTAAGTCGTTCGATTCCGTCCAGCGGCATCAAACTGGCAACGCTTTATTCCATCGCGCCGTGGCTGTACGCCAGCCCATCCCGACGATCCCGGCATTTATAACCGCGAAGTTTGCCACAAACCCTGGGATTTGGCGCCATGTGCCCGATAAACCTGCTGTGCAGTGGTTTGGCCCTGTGGCAAGCAGGCTTGTCTTGATGAGCGGCCTTGTTGTGGCTGGCGAGCCTGTGGTGGCAAGCAGCCTTGTTGTGGTGAGCAGCCTTGTTGTGGCTGGCAGCCTTGTTGTGGCTGGCAGCCTTGTTGTGGTGAGCAGCCTTGTTGTGGCGAGCAGGCTTGCCCTGCGTTGGGCTGCGCAGCAGCCCCAGTCCAACTCCTCGGTCTGTCAGATAGATCCGGTGAGCTGTTTTTGGGGCTGCTTCGCAGCCCAACGCAGGGCAAGCCTGCTCACCACAAAAAGCCCGCCAGCCACAACAAGCCTGCTCACCACACAGGCCTGCTCACCACAAAAAGACCACTCACCACCAAGAAAACCCATCTGCCACAACAAGCCGGCCAGCCTTAGCAAGCCCGCTCACCACAATTTTTCAAGCCTCGACCAGGCTCCATTGCTTGCTCAAGCGCTTGTCGGAAATCGGCACTTTGGTGCCGAGCTGCTGGGCGAACAACGACACCCGATATTCCTCCAGCCACCAGCGATAGAGCTCCAGCTGCGGGTCGCGCTTGCCTTCCTGAGTGTGTTTGTTCAGGCGGTTCTGGTATTGCGCCCACAGGCCGCTCAGTTCGGTGCTCCACACCCGATCCTTTTGCACCTGGCTCGGCAGTTTCTCCAGGCGCAATTCGATGGCCTTGAGGAATCGCGGCAGCTCCTTGAACCACTGCGCCGGGGTTTCGCGCACAAAACCGGGATACACCAGGTTACTCAATTGTTGCTTGATATCGTTGAGGGCCACCGCCTGGGCCAGGTCGATCTTGCCCTTGAAGCGCTTTTGCAGGCCGTGCCAGAGTTTCAACACCTCCAGGGTCAAGCGTGCCAGGCGTTCGGCATGTTCAGTCCAGCTGCCACGCTTGCGTTCGGCCAACGCGGCGAGGCCGGCGCCGTCACGCGGCAAGCTGGCTTCGCCTTCCAGCACGCAGCTGTCGAGGCTGGCCAGCAGGATGTCTTCGACCAGCGCGTCGATGCGCCCCAGTTCGCGGTACATCAGGCCCAATTCAGTGAGGCCGGGCAATTTGCCGCGCAGGAATTTCGCCGGTTCCGCCAGTTGCTGCATCAGCAGGCGCTGCAACGCGCGGCGATGCTGGAACTCGGCTTCGGCAGCGGTGGAGAAACGCCCTTCCTTGACCGTGCCGTTTTCCTCCACGAGCGCCGGGTAGACGGTCATCGACAGACCGGCAATGTTCTGCTGGGTCTTCTCGGCCACCGCGGCGAACACCTTGGCCTCCACCGGCTGCTGGCTTTTCGCTGTCTGCGGTACCGCCAAGGCCGCTTGGCTGGCTTGCGCAAAACGTGCCGTCAGCTCGGCCAGGTCGCGGCCTTCGCCGAGGAACTTACCCTCGCCATCGACCACTTCCAGGTTCATCTTCAGGTGGCTGTCCACCTGCTGCGCGGCCTCGGCCCAGGCTTCATCGCTGACCCGTGCGCCGGTCATGCGCAACAGTTCCCGGCCCAGGGCCTGGGGCAGCGAGCCCTGGCCGAATTCAATGCGCTGCAACGCCGCCTTGACGAAATCCGGCACCGGTACGAAGTTCTTGCGCAACGCCTTCGGCAAGTTGCGCACCAGGGCGATACATTTGGCTTCGATCACCCCGGGCACCAGCCATTCCAGGCGCTCCGGCGGCAACGCCGGCAGCAGCGGCGCGGGGACGCGCAGGGTTACGCCGTCGCGTGGATGATTGGGCTCGAAGTGGTAACTCAAGGCCAGCGCCAGGTCGCCCAGGTGCAGGGTGTCCGGATAATGCGCGGCGGTGACCTCGCTGGCCTCGCGGGCCAGCACGTCTTCTTCGCGCATGATCAGCAGTTGCGGGTCTTTCTGGCTGTTGACCTTGTACCAGCTATCGAACGTGGCGGTCTGGTGGATCTCCGCCGGCAGGCGCGCATCGTAGAAGGCGTACAGGGTTTCTTCGTCGGCGAGGATATCTCGCCGGCGCGCCTTGGCCTCCAGCTCATCGAGCTGTTCAAGCAGTTGCTGATTGGCCGTGAGGCACTTGGCCCGCGACTGAGTTTCGTCACGCACCAGGCCTTCGCGGATAAACAGCTCGCGCGACACCACCGGGTCAATCGGCCCGTAATGCACCGGACGACGCCCGACCACGATCAGCCCGAACAGGGTGATCTGTTCAAAGGCGACGACCTGGCCGCGCTTCTTTTCCCAATGCGGTTCGAAGTGGTTTTTCTTGATCAGGTGCCCGGCCAGCGGCTCGATCCAGTCGGCATCGATCTTCGCCACCATGCGCGCGTAGAGCTTGGTGGTTTCCACCAGTTCGGCGGTCATCAGCCACTGCGGGCGCTTCTTGCCGATGCCCGAGGACGGGTGGATCCAGAAGCGTCGCTGGCGTGCACCGAGGTAATCGCCCTCTTCAGTCTTCTGGCCGATCTGGCTGAGCAGGCCGGACAGCACCGCCTTGTGCAGTTTCGGGAAGTCCGCCGGCTCTTTATTGACGGTCAGCTGCATGTCGCGGCAGATCAGGCTCAACTGGCGGTGGGAATCGCGCCACTCGCGCAGGCGCAGATAATTCAGGAAGTTCTTGCGGCACCAGTTGCGCAGCGGGCTGGCGGTCAACGCCTGGCGCTGCTCTTCAAAGCCGCGCCACAGATTGACCAACCCGGCGAAGTCCGAGTCGGCGTCTTTCCACTGGGCGTGCGCCTGGTCGGCGGCTTGCTGGCGTTCCGGCGGACGCTCTCGCGGGTCCTGGATCGACATGGCGCTGGCGACAATCAACACTTCCTGCAGGCTGCCGAGCTTGGCCGCTTCCAGCAGCATGCGGCCCATGCGCGGGTCCACCGGCAGCCGCGCCAGTTGGCGGCCCAGCGGCGTCAACTGGCTGTTGCGGTCCACCGCCGAGAGTTCTTGCAGCAAATTGAAACCGTCGCTGATGGCCTTGCCATCCGGCGGTTCGATAAACGGGAAATCGGTGATTTCGCCCAGGCGCAGGTGCAGCATCTGCAGGATCACGGCGGCGAGGTTGGTACGCAGGATCTCCGGGTCAGTGAATTCCGGACGGGCGATAAAATCTTCTTCGCTGTACAAGCGCACGCAGATGCCCGGCTCAACCCGCCCGCACCGGCCTTTACGCTGGTTGGCACTGGCCTGGGAAATCGCCTCGATCGGCAGGCGCTGCACCTTGGCGCGGTAGCTGTAGCGGCTGATGCGTGCGGTGCCGCTGTCGATGACATAGCGGATGCCGGGCACGGTCAGCGAGGTTTCGGCGACGTTGGTCGCCAGTACCACGCGCCGCCCAGGATGGGACTGGAAAATCCGCTGCTGTTCGGCCGGCGACAGCCGCGCGTACAACGGCAAAATTTCGGTGTGCTTAAGCTGGGCCTTGCGCAGCATCTCGGCGGCGTCACGGATCTCGCGCTCGCCGGGCAAAAACACCAACACGTCGCCGGGGCTGCGGCGCTCGCTGCGCTCATAGGCGGCAATTTCATCGAGGGTGGCGAGGATCGCCTGGTCGACCGTCAAGTCGTCCTCGACGCGGTTGCCCTCCTCGTCCTGCTCCAGGGTCAGCGGGCGGTACCAGGTATCGACCGGGAAGGTGCGGCCCGACACTTCGACAATCGGTGCATCGTCGAAATGTTTGGAGAAACGCTCCAGGTCGATGGTGGCCGACGTGATGATGACTTTCAGGTCGGGGCGACGCGGCAGCAGGGTTTTCAGGTAACCCAGGAGGAAGTCGATATTGAGGCTGCGTTCGTGGGCTTCGTCGACGATGATCGTGTCGTAGCGTTCCAGATACCGGTCGTTCTGGGTTTCGGCGAGCAGGATGCCGTCGGTCATCAGCTTGATCAGGGTGTTGGAATCGCTCTGGTCTTCAAAGCGCACCTGATAACCGACCAGCGCGCCCAACGGCGTCGCCAACTCTTCGGCAACCCGGCTGGCAACGCTGCGCGCGGCAATCCGGCGCGGCTGGGTGTGGCCGATCAGGCCGTACTGGCCGCGACCGATTTCCAGGCAGATCTTCGGCAACTGGGTGGTTTTACCCGAGCCGGTTTCGCCGGCAATGATCAGCACCTGATGCTTGTTCAGCGCATCCTTGATCTCGTCACGCTTGGCCGCAATCGGCAGGCTGTCGTCGTAACGAATCACCGGCAGGCTGGCGCGCCGCGCCGTCACCTGGGCACAGGACGCCTGCATGCGCGCCACCCACTGCGCCAACTTCTCCTCGTCGGGTTTCTTGCGCAACTCGAGCAACTGCCGCCGCAAGCGGTGGCGGTCGGCGAGCATGGCGTGATCGAGATTTTTCAGCAGTTGGTCGATAGCGGGCGCTTGGTCAGTCATCAGGGCGGCAAGGGTCTTTTGGGTGAGGCAGGTGAGGCCTGCGCAGCGTAAGTCATCAGAGAGGATGGGGATTGTCGCAGATTTCGACAAGTAGGGAGACGGTCAGTCAATCATGACTGACCTGACCTACCGCCTACGGCGACATTTACTACGACATCGAGTGGATCATTCGGCGTTTTTAACAGCAGAAGTCCGATGGGATGGGAGACGTGTGAAAGATTCAATGGGGCTTCCAGACAACCACTTCCATTTTTTAACGTGAACGGAGCTTCCATGCAGATCAGGCCATCCACTGCGCCCTCGCAAAACCCGCCCTCCTACGCTGAAGCAACGAATCCTCGCAACCCGCCGCCCTATGAACACCCTCCGAGCTATGCGCAAGCAACAGGTACGCAGTCTTCGACCCGTAATAGCCCTGCCCCATCCGCGCCGGCCACCAACTTGACGGCGAATCGAATCGCAAACAGCACTACAAACGGGCAGGCAACGATCGGGATGCGCTTTTTGTCCAGCTTGTAACATGACGGCTCGGCTGAGCAGTGCAGCCGGAGAACCCCTCGAGACGCTCTGGAGTTCAGGTGTAAAGCATATTCAATGCCTATCAGCACTCTATGCGCCAGGCCCATCGAGGAATGAACTTCATGGGCGTTCTATAACGCTGCAGCCTTTGCCGAGCCGACCGCTTCTACCTATGAGGACCTCACTATGCCAATTGACTCCATCAGCCACAGCAACGCGTCTCATCGTTACGCAGACAAATACCAGAGCATTGCGCCGGAATCCAGCTCGACCCCAGGTTCGTGGGTATCCGACCCCAGCGGCAGCAAATCGGAAAGCCGCTACAAACCGCTGGTCAATACGAGGTCGAGGGACCTGAACGCCGAGAAACATTTGGCAGACGCGGCGCTGAATCCGAGAAACCCCAAAGCTCAGTTGGTGAAACTCAACCAGCCAAAAGATTTGGACATCCTGAACAAACCGACGTCGTTGAACAAGTTCATCCTCACCCGGGACGGGCAGATGATAGTGGGCAACGTCGACAAAAGCGTACCGCCAAAGTGGGTATCACACCCTGCTCTCGCCGAAATCGGCGCCGGTCCTGGCCAATCGCAGAATGTCATCAGTGCCGGCTACATAAAAAAGGACTTTATGGGCAAAACGCGTCTTTCCCATACCTCTGGCCACTACCTGCCCCAGCAGAGTGACCTGAGACCTGCACAGCAACATTTAAAGAACATGGGCGTGACGTCAACCAAGGGTGAATGCGCGATCGTCTGACCTGCGGATAACCAAGGGTGGGCAGTTCAGACACTGTTCACCCTCATGAATGATCACGTTCCTTGCGCCGATACGGAAACACATCAATCACCTTCCCCGCGCGAATCGCGTCCTGCAAACCTTTCCAGTAATCGGCGTTGTACAACTCGCCATGCAATTCATTGAACAACTTGCGCTGACCCGCATCGGCGAACAGGAACGGCGGAAATTCTTCCGGGAACACGTCCAGTGGACCGATGGAGTACCAGGGTTCGGAGGCCATCTCGTCCTCGGGCGTGCGCGGCGCAGGAATATGGCGGAAGTTGGCTTCGGTGAGAAAGCAGATTTCGTCATAGTCGTAGAACACCACGCGGCCGTGGCGGGTGACACCGAAGTTCTTCAGCAGCATGTCGCCGGGGAAAATATTCGCCGCCGCCAGTTGCTTGATCGCCAGGCCGTAGTCTTCCAGGGCTTCGCGCACCTGGGCGTCGTTGGCGTTGTCGAGATAAAGGTTGAGCGGGGTCATGCGCCGTTCGGTCCAACAGTGGCGAATCAGCACGGTGTCGCCTTCGACTTCGACGGTGCCGGCGGCGACTTCGAGCAGCTCGGCCAGGCATTCCGGCTCGAATTTGCTTAAGGGGAAGCGGAAGTCGGCGAATTCCTGGGTGTCGGCCATGCGCCCGACGCGGTCGACGCTTTTGACCAGGCGGTACTTCTCGATCACCGTGGCGCGGTTGACGTTTTTCGACGGCGAAAAGCGGTCCTTGATGATCTTGAACACGGTGTTGAAGCCGGGCAGCGTAAACACGCTCATGACCATGCCACGCACGCCGGGGGCCATGATAAAGCGGTCGTCGGTGGTCGCCAGGTGGTTGATCAGCGCGCGGTAGAACTCGGATTTGCCGTGCTTGTAGAAGCCGATGGAGGTGTACAGCTCCGCAATGTGCTTGCCCGGCAGGATGCGCTTGAGAAAACCGATGAATTCCGCCGGCACCGGCACGTCGACCATGAAGTAGGAACGGGTAAACGAAAAGATGATCGACACATCGGCTTCGTCGGTGATCAGTGCATCAATCTGGATGCCCTGCCCTTCACGGTGCAGCAGCGGGATCACCAACGGCCACTGCTCGTCGCGGGTGTAGATACGTCCTACAAGGTAGGCGCCCTTGTTGCGGTAAAGCACCGAGGAAAACAGCTCGACGTTGAGGTCCGGGTCCTTGCACACCCAGTCCGGCAGGTTTTCGCGCAGTTGCACTTCGAGGCGGCGCAGGTCGGCGGCGAGGTCCGCGTAGGGTTCGCTGAAACGGTAATCGGCGAAGATCTGCGCCAGCATCTCGGCGATCTGGCCGCCCGGCGTATACGTGCGCGTCTGCGCCGCCCGTGCCCGGCGCAGGCTGGGCCGGGTGGTGTGGATAAACATGCAGCCATCGCTGATCAGGTCATGGCTGAAAAGGCCGCAGAAAATCGAGTTGTACCAGGTCTCGGACAGCTCATCGTCGAAACGCAGGTCGATCAGGCCGATGTAGGCGCTTTTCACTAACGGCCACACTTCTATATCGAGCAATGCCGCGTCGGCAAAATTCGCCCGCAGGCGTGCGGTCACCTCGCCGACCTTCTCTTCATACAGGTTGATACGCGCCGCCGAGGCCGCCTGCCCCAATTGCCACTGGGCCTTTTCGAAACGCTCGCGGGCACCGTCGGTGATCTGGCGAAAGTGCTCACGGTAGTCGTCGAACCCTTCAAGGATCGTGCGGGCAATGGCGAGTGCGGGCGTGGTGAGCGACATGCGGGAAACCTCGAACGGGCATCGGGAAGTCCTGAGCTTAGCCAGTGTAGTGAGACAGGAGAAGGGTGACTTTCAGCGCCCCGTTGTACAACTTCGTTCACTTTGTACATTTATTTTCAATTTATTTATTTCGACTGTACGGTCAATAAACGCACCAAAAAGTCGCACGCCGTTTTCACTCCAGGCCTTCATCGACGTGGCCTGCCAGCGTGAACCAGGAAAATCGCGCGGCGCCTCGAGGGTACATACCCCTAGCAGAGCTTTGGATCCAACTAAGGGAAACCCTGATTACCACCTTGATGGCACTTTGATATATAGCGCGCCCTTTCCCACCCTAACAAGGTCCAGAGACCGATCCGGGATCAGGTTTTAATTGCCCAAGGAGCATTGAGATGTCATTGAGGAATGTGAAAATCGGCCTGCGTGCCGGATTGAGCTTTGGGGTATTGGCCAGTCTGCTGGTAATTGTCGGCCTGTTTGGCCTGGGCCAGATGGCCAAGCTGCGCGAGAGCGCGCTGGTCATCGAAGACGCCTGGATGCCGAGCATCGAGAACGCCCACGACATCGCCGCCTACGTCGCCAACATTCGCCTGGAAGGCCTGCGCCTGGTCACCACCGACGAATCGCGGATACGCGACACCAGCAGGGCCTTGATCACGCGCAACACCAGCGAATTGCAAGCGCTGCTGGAGCGTCACGAAAGCCTGCTGAACAACGATGCAGAGCGTGAAATGCTCCAGCAGGCAAAAAGCAATGTGGCGACCTACCTGGGCACCGTCGGCCAAATGGTTGCCCTGGTCGACAAGGACCAGCAACAAGACGCCATCGACCTGCTGAACGTGCGCCTGGCGCCCCAGGGCATGGCCCTCAACCAGAACCTGGAAGACCTGATCGCGTTCAACCAGAAAGGTGTCGAAGCGGCAGCCGACGCGGCTGCCGAGACCTATTCGAGCGCGCAGTGGGTTGTCGGGCTGATCATCGTGGTCGCGCTAATCGCCACCTTGCTGCTGGCGTGGCTGCTGACCCGCAGCATCACCGCGCCGCTCGGCCAGGCGTTGATCGTGGCGCGTACCATCGCCGGCGGCGACCTCAGCCAGCCGATCGTGGTGCACGGCCATGACGAGCCGGCGCAACTGCTGGGCGCCCTGGCGACCATGCAGGAACAGTTGCAAAGCACCATTCGTGGCATCAGCGAATCCGCCCAACAACTGGCTTCCGCCGCCGAGGAGATGAGCTCGGTGATGGAGCAGAGCACCCGTGGCCTGCAGGCACAGAACGACGAAATCGAACAGGCCGCGACGGCCGTGACCGAAATGAGTTCGGCAGTGGACGAGGTGGCCGGCAACGCAGTGTCCAGCGCCGAAGCCTCCAAGGCTTCCGATGAAGACAGCAAGCACGGCCACTACCAGATCAGCGAAACCATCAGTTCGATCCAGAACCTGGTGGATGAAGTGCTCGGCGCGTCGAACAAGGCCGAAGGCCTGGCCGTGCAGGCCCAGGACATCAGCAAAGTGCTGGAAGTGATTCGTGGCATCGCCGGGCAAACCAACCTGCTGGCGCTCAACGCCGCCATCGAAGCCGCCCGTGCGGGTGAGGCCGGGCGTGGTTTTGCGGTGGTCGCCGATGAGGTGCGCTCGCTGGCGCAGCGCACCCAGGACTCCACCGAAGAAATCGAGCAGATGATCACCGGCATCCAGCAAGGCACCCAGGACACCGTCGACGCGCTCAACAGCAGTGCCGAACACGCCGGCCAGACGCTGCAGCGGGCCAACAGTGCCGGCAGCGCCCTGGAAAAAATCACCGCAGCGATTTCGCAGATCAGCGAGCGCAACCTGGTCATCGCCAGCGCCGCCGAGCAGCAGGCGCTGGTGGCGCGCGATGTGGACCGCAGCCTGGTGAACATTCGCGACCTGTCCACCCAGACCGCCGCCGGCGCCACTCAGACTTCGGCGGCCAGCCAGGAACTGTCGCGCCTGGCAGTGGACCTCAATGGCATGGTGACGCGGTTTATCCTTTAAACAGTGATTGTGCAGGGCCAAGTCACTGGGCACACTCGCGGCCTTGTTCGCGTAGGAGTTTTCCGTGAGACCTGTCGACACCCTGTATTTGCTCGGGCTCGCTGCCATCTGGGGCGCGAGCTTTCTGTTCATGCGCATCATCGCGCCGGAGATCGGCAGCGTGCCGACCGCGTTTTTTCGCGTGTCGATTGCCGCCGCCGGGTTGCTGGTCATCCTGGCGCTGATGCGGGTGAGCTGGGATTTCCAGGGCAAGTTCAAGACGGTCCTGCTGCTGGGGGTGATCAACTCCGGGATCCCGGCGACCATGTATTCGGTGGCGGCCCAGGTGCTGCCGGCGGGTTACTCGGCGATCTTCAATGCCACCACGCCGCTGATGGGCGTGCTGATTGGCGGGCTGTTCTTCAGCGAGCGCCTCACGCCTTCGAAAGTCGCCGGGGTGTGCCTGGGCCTGCTGGGCGTGGGCGTGCTGACCCGCGCGGGGCCGGTGGCGTTCGACCTGGAGTTGTTGATGGGCGCGCTGGCCTGCCTGCTGGCGACGACTTGTTATGGGTTTGCCGGGTTCCTGGCACGACGCTGGCTGGACCAGCGCGGTGGCCTGGACAGTCGCCTGTCCGCCCTGGGCAGCATGCTCGGCGCCACCCTGTTCCTATTGCCGTTCTTTGCCTACAGCGCGATCAGCCAGCCGCCCGCCAGTTGGGGTGGGTGGCAGGTGTGGTTGTCGCTGCTGGGGTTGGGACTGGTGTGCACGGCACTTGCCTACATCCTCTATTTCCGGCTGCTGTCATCCATCGGGCCGGTCAAGTCGATGACCGTGACCTTCATGATTCCGCCATTCGGCGTGTTGTGGGGCGCGTTGCTGCTGGATGAGCCGCTGTCGATGGCGCACGTGTATGGCGGGGTGTTGATCGCGGGGGCACTGTGGCTGGTCTTGCGGCCGAAAAAAATCCTGTAGGAGCCCGGCTTGCCGACGATGGCGCAGCGGTTGCTACGCACGTTGGCTGGAACCCGCTGCACTTGGGGTTGTTTACCTACTCCATGCTGGCGGGCTGACTCAACTCTTTTCCTTCCATACCAGAGCCGCCTTCAGGCGCCTTTGGTGTTTCAACCGTGCAGTAATCCAAACTACCTAGCCGAACGGTCAGTAGTCGACCGGGGCCTCTTTGGGCAGAATTGCCCCTTCACCAACAACCCACCACACAACCCGGTTTCCAGTCGCTAAAGGCCTGGCGCTGCGTTGAAGGCAGCTGTGCACCCGCATTTCAGGCTCAGCGTTTATTCACCCGCTCTACAAGAAGCCATGCCATGCCTCTCAAAACACTGTCCATTTTCGGCACTCGCCCGGAAGCCATCAAAATGGCCCCGATGATTATCGCCCTCGCGGAAGATGATCGGTTCCACTCGAAAGTCTGTGTTACGGCGCAACATCGGGAGATGTTGGATCAAGTGCTTGAGCTGTTCGGATTGGTGCCTGACTACGATCTGAACATCATGAAGGCGGGCCAGAACCTGACCGATGTGACGACGGCGATCATTCAAGGCCTGCAAGCCATACTGGAAGACTTCAAACCGGATGTGATCCTGGTGCACGGCGATACGGCAACCACGTTCGCCGCAAGCCTGGCCGCTTATTACCAGCAGATACCCGTGGCGCATATCGAAGCCGGGCTGCGCACCAACGACCTCTACTCGCCCTGGCCCGAGGAAGGCAACCGACGCCTGACCGGCAGCCTGGCGTCAATGCATTTTGCGCCCACGCAAACCTCGCGACAGAACCTGCTGAACGAGGGCGTCGCTGCCGAATGTATTCATGTCACTGGCAACACGGTGATCGATGCACTGCTCGGCGTTGTAGAGAAGCTGCGCGCCCCCAGATCGCCCTTGCGCAACCGCCTGGACCAGCAATTTTCCTTTCTGCCCACAGGCCAGCGGATGGTGTTGGTGACTGGGCATCGCCGCGAAAACTTCGGCGACGGCCTCGAGCGAATCTGCCAGGCCCTGACTGAAACCGCCGCGCGCTTTCCAACGGTCACTTTCGTGTATCCGGTGCACCTGAACCCCAACGTGCAAGAACCCGTTCGGCGGCTGCTGGCAGGCATCAACAATGTGCATCTGATCGAGCCTCAGGACTACCTGCCATTTGTTTACTTGATGACCCGCGCTTACCTGGTTCTGACTGACTCGGGCGGCATTCAGGAGGAAGCACCTGCGCTGGGCAAACCGGTGCTGGTGATGCGCGACACGACCGAACGCCCCGAGGCAGTTGATGCGGGAACGGTCAGGTTGGTGGGCACCGAGGTTGTAACCATCGCTCATCACCTCAAAGAGTTGCTCAGCAACGAAACCCTCTATCGAAAAATGAGCAATGCACACAACCCCTACGGCGACGGCAACGCCTGTAAACGCATCCGCGAAATACTCATAGCCACCTGGCGCAAGAACGAGGCGGCGGCATGAGTGTTGCGAAAATATGTGTGATCGGCCTGGGTTATATAGGCCTGCCCACCGCGGCTCTGTTTGCATCGCGTCAAAGCCAGGTCGTTGGCGTCGATATCAACCCGCGCACTGTAGACACCATCAACCGTGGCCTGGTGCATATCGTCGAGCCGGAGCTGGACCAACTGGTGCACGCAGTGGTCAGCCAAGGATTCCTGCGGGCGACCACCCGGCCGGAGCCGGCAGACGCCTTTCTGATTGCCGTGCCCACCCCGTTCCTGGAAAACCGCGAGCCGGACCTGAGCTACATCGAGGCCGCGAGCCGCGCCATTGCCCCCGTATTGAAAAAGCATGACGTCGTGGTGCTGGAGTCGACCTCGCCAGTCGGCACCACCGAACTGATGGCGCAATGGCTGGCCAGTGCCCGGCCGGACCTGACGTTCCCTGCAACCCATGGGCAAGCCAGCGATATCCGCGTTGCCCACTGCCCAGAACGTGTGCTGCCGGGCCAGGTGTTACGTGAGCTGGTCAGCAATGACCGGATCATCGGTGGCCTGACCGCTGCCTGCTCAGCTGCCGCCGTGCGGCTGTACCAACAATTTGTGAGGGGCGAGTGCATAGTGACTGACGCACGCACCGCAGAGATGTGCAAGCTGACCGAGAACAGTTTCCGCGACGTCAACATCGCTTTCGCGAATGAGCTCTCAATGATCTGCGCACAATTGAAGATCGACGCCTGGGAGCTGATCCGCCTGGCCAACCATCATCCACGCGTGAATATCCTGCAGCCGGGGCCTGGCGTCGGTGGGCACTGTATTGCGGTGGACCCTTGGTTCATCGTCAGTAAAACGCCCGACCTGGCGCAGTTGATCCGTACTGCGCGCGAGGTCAACGACAGCAAACCGCAGTGGGTCATCCAACAGGTCAAGTTGGCGCTGGCCACCCTTCTGTTCAAGCAACCGGCGCTTTGCACGCGTGATGTGCAAATTGCCTGTTATGGCTTGGCGTTCAAGGCCGATATCGATGACCTGCGCGAAAGTCCGGCGCTCGGCATCGCCCGACAGTTGGGCCGGGAGCTCGGGGTAACGCTGCTGCTGGTTGAACCGAACATCGATGTGCTGCCCGATGACCTTCTCGCGCATTCACTCACCGATACCGCGCGCGCCCGAGATAGTGCGCACATCCATGTACTGCTGGTAGGGCACCGCGAATTCAGGGACATGCCTGCATTGCCGGACCACAGCATGGTGGTTGACGCCGCCGGCGTGCTGGCGAACTGAGTGAGTAGCGACGATGAGTGACCCAAGGCCACTGGCCGAAATTCACGACCGCGTGATGGAAGCCTACTACGGCAAGCTCGGTGAAGACTTCATGCAGGAAACGCGTGCGCGAGTCCATTGGATCTGCACCCAGGTCGCCGGCAAAAGCGTTATCGACGTAGGCTGCTCGCAAGGCATCATCCCTGTGCTGCTGGCCCGTGAAGGGCACATAGTCACCGGCGTGGATAACCGTGCCAAGGCGATCGAGGAAGCCAGTCAATACCTGCGCACAGAGCCCGACCACGTGCAGAAGAACGTAACCTATGTGATCGCAGACTTTCTGTCGCTGAACGCCCAAGGCACCCCACCTGACAGCATCGTGATCAGCGAGGTGCTTGAACACCTCATCCACCCGCATGCCTTCGTCGAAAAGGCCGCTTCGATGCTCGAGCCAGGTGGTCGATTGATCATTACCGTGCCATTCGGGGTGAATGAATTCATCGACCACAAGCACACGTTCTATCTGCTGGAGCCGTTTCGGTTGCTAAATACCTACTTGCGGGTGGTGCAGATCGAAATGCTGGGCAAGTGGATCGGAATGGTCGCGATCAAAGCCGAACCTGGCGCTGACACGCTGGGTGCCGAGCATATTCGCGCGCTGGAAAGTGCATTTGAGTCAGTCGAACGCAGCGTGCGCAACAGCCTGTTCAACGCCCGCAGGCAACTGGGCCAGGCCAATCAGAAATACCGTGCGACCACCGAACAACTGCACGCGCTTAAACACGACCTTGCGCATTCCACCCAGCAAATAGACGCCCTTGCCGCCAGGCTGCAGCGTGCCGATGCAAAGTGCCACTTACTCGAAAGTCGCCTGATCAAGACACGGGCGAGCACCACCTATCAGTTGGGCTATCAACTGCGATTGGGCGCAGGCTCAATCCGCGCGCTCCTGCATTTGCCTGTGACCTTGTTCAGCCTTTACCTGCAGGCCCGCGCGCGTCGACAAGGCCGCGCGCCCACTGTATCGGCAAGTGTCCAGGCCGCCTCGCGACCGCTAGCTGAAAGCATCCCATTTCTCGTAACACCGCCCCCCACGCCCCTGGCAGACACCAATCAGGTATGCAACCAGCTGTTGCTCACCCCTCAGGACACGGCCACGCCTTTCAGGATTGCGTGCGTGCTGGACGCCTTTACCCACGAGGCGTACCGCTATGAAAGCCAGCTGATGCAACTGACCCCGGACCAGGGCTTGGCCGAGATGCAATCGTTCCAGCCCGAGTTGTTGTTTGTCGAATCCGCATGGCGCGGCAAGGACGACCGCTGGAACCACAAGGTCGCCCAGAACAGCACAGAACTGCGCGGCATCGTGCAGTGGTGCCGAGACCACAAAGTGCCAACGGTATTCTGGAACAAGGAAGACCCGGTGCACTTCGAGACATTCCTGGGCACCGCGAAACAGTTTGACCTGGTGTTCACCACGGACATCGACTGCATTCACCGGTATAAAAGCGCACTGGGGCACGAGCGTGTCTACCTGCTGCCTTTCGCATGCCAGCCGGCCATGCACAACCCGATTGAACTGTATGAGCGCAAGGATGCGTTCTGTTTCGCTGGCGCCTATTACACCCGGTACAACGAGCGAGCGCGCGACCTGGAACAGTTCACTCAGGGCCTGTCCAGCGTGCGACCGTTGGAAATTTATGATCGCAACTTCGGCAAAAAAGACGCGAATTATCAGTTCCCGTCCGAGTACCGGCGCTACATCGCCGGTACGTTGAGTGCGACGCAAATGAATCAGGCCTACAAAGGCTACCGGTACGCGATCAACCTGAATTCGATCAAGCAATCGCAGTCCATGTTTGCCCGCCGTGCGTTTGAATTACTGGCGTCCAATACACTGACCGTGAGCAACTTTTCTCGCGGCCTGCGTCTGCTGCTGGGCAACCTGGTGGTCTGCACCGACAGCAGTCAGGAGGCGCTGCGCCGCCTCGATATCCCCAATGAGCACGCCAAGCTGCGGCTGGCTGGCCTGCGTAAAGTAATGCTCGAACACACCTACGCCCACCGTTTGAGCTATGTACTGAGCAAGGTGACAGGTCGCGTGCAGCAGGTGCCTCTGCCGACGATTTGCCTCGTCGCTCATGCAGCCAACGAGGCCCAGCTCCAAGCGTTGAGCGAGCATCTGCAACGCCAGCACTACACCAACGTCGCGCTGTATATCGTGGTAAATGACTCGACCACAAGACAGCCCGCTCCCGCGGGCTCCCGCTTGCACCTGATCGACCGCAAAAACCTGGGTACACAGACGCTCGGTGAACTGGCGAATGGCGCAGAGTGGCTTGGCGCATTGGTGGCCGAGGATTACTACGGTCCCAACTACCTGCTCGACCTGGTCTTGGCGACGCGATACAGCAAGGCTCACGTCATCGGCAAGATGGCCTACCATGCCGCCGATGAGCGGGGCATACACCTGAAAAATCCGCGCCTGGCCTACCGCAGCGCCAGCGGGATGGCGGTACGTCGCGCGTTGATCAGAACCTCGACAGTGGCGCAAGAGCCCGCGCGTGACTGGCTCAAAGGGCTGTCGAGCCGTGTCTGCGAACACCCGCAATCCCTGGCGATTGACGCCTTCAACTACTGTGAAAACGCCGCAGCCAGTCATCAACGGCACGTTATCGATGCAGTGGACGACCTTGAGTTGAACACCGGTATCAGCCTCCATCAGCTTCAATGCAGCAGCGAGGCTATCCCGGCATTGAACGCGACGATTAACGCCCCACAGACCAGCGGCCGTATCCTGGCAACGCTTTTTGGCACACTGCGCAGCAAGCATCTACACGCGCAGATCGAAGGCGATACCTGGCAGCTCGGCTCTTCCCTCGCAGACGGAAAACACGAGTACCACTACGCCAGGCAGGACATGAGCGTTGCGCAACTGAAGGACGATGGTTCGCCATTGAGGCTGCTGCTCGATGCCACCCCAGGCCTGAACCTGCAATTGGTAGTGCTGTTTCTGGACGCGCAGAAGCAACGCATCAGCCATGTAATGCAACTGGCCAACCGCAATCAAACCTGGGATGTGCCGCCAGAAGCGGCTTACCTGCGCCTCGGCTTGCGTGTTTACGGCAGTGGCAATACGACGATCAAGGCCTTGATCCAGGGCCACCGCGACAGCCAGCCATCCACTTTGCTTGCCACGGCAAAGCATTTGCTGCTGACCAACCACTACCCATCCTACGACGATCTGTACCGCAACGGATTTATTCACACGCGTGTCGCCAGTTACCAGGAACAGGGTCTGGCGGTGGACGTCTTTCGCCTGCGCCCGAACGGGCCCGTGAGCTTTCACGAGTTTGAAAATATCGATGTCATCACCGGCCCCGGCGCTGCCCTGGCAAACATGCTCGCCGCCGGTAACTACACATCGGTACTGGTGCATTTCCTCGACCCGCAGATGTGGGAAACAATCCGCCCGTTTCTGCATGGGATTAACATCATTATTTGGCTGCATGGCGCGGAGATCCAGCCCTGGTGGCGCCGGGCTTACAACTACGGCGATGACGCACAGTTGCAACTGGCAAAGGTCGACAGTGATCGACGCATGAGCTTCTGGCGCAACCTCCTGCAACCCGTTTCACCCAACCTGCGACTGGTATTCGTGTCTCGCCGGTTTGCCGATGACGTCATGGAGGACTTGGGGTTCAGCTTGCCGCAGAGCCACTATCGAATCATCCACAACCCCATCAATACGCGAATGTTTTCCTACCGGGAAAAACCACAGGAACAGCGCAGGAAAATCCTCTCGATCCGGCCCTACGTGTCACGCACCTACGCCAACGACCTGAGCGTCAAGGCCATTCAACAACTGGCGACCAAGCCATGGTTCCACGAACTCGAGTTCCTGATGGTCGGCGACGGGCCTTTGTTCGACGAGACACTGGCGCCGCTGCGTCAATACCCGAACGTCAAGATCGAGAAGCGTTACTTGAAACAATCCGACATCGCCGAGCTGCACAAACACTATGGGGTGTTTCTGTGCCCCAGCCGAATGGACACGCAAGGCGTATCGCGCGACGAAGCGATGGCATCGGGGCTGGTGCCGATCACTAATCAGGTGGGAGCGATCCCTGAGTTTGTCGACGACACCTGCGGTTTTTTGTGTGCCGCAGAGGACTACATCGGGCTTAGCAAAGCAATCGAGACACTGTTCTTCAACCCGAAAGTTTTCAGCGAAAAGTCGTTGAATGCCAAGCAACGAGTGATCGCGCAAAGCGATATGCAATTGATCACAGCGTCCGAACTAAGCCTTATACGAGAAACCCACGGTGAGCGAAGAAGCAAAGACATTGCAGCGCAGCATTCTGTCGACACTCACCTGGTGCGCACAGTTGGGCCATAAATTCCTGCGCATCACCCCGCGCGCCACGTTGATGGCACAGGCAGCACACTTTTGTGCACAGGGATTGCTCATAACCACCTATTTCCTGCCGATCAAAATTGTCATCTTGTTAGGCTCAGAAACGCTCCCTGTCTATTTGCCGCCCGTTGTGAAAAGTGTCGAAAAAACCAGCTTGATCATCGGGCTAGGCGTGTTGACGGTTATTTTCTACGCGCTTTACCTAGGCGCCGGTTTGGTTGCCTCCCGTTACTCTAGGGCTGGCGCACGCGCCATGATCACCCGCGGCTCAAACCCTTCGCAGCTCAAAAGCCAACTGCCCTTGGCGACCAGAGTGTTCTCCAGGTTTACGCGTAGCCTGTCGGACGCCCTGTTCGCCCTGATCGTTTGCGCTGTATTGCTCTACGTCTACCCATCCCTGTTGGCCATCAGCCTGATGTATTGCGTACTCACCGCGACTGGCCTGATTGCTTTGACCAACCGCAACCGACGCGTGCATTCAGTGCTGTCGCGTTACCCGCTCACGGTGGCCGAGACCCTGTACTCAGTGGGTTTCCTGGCGACCTTCGCCTTCATCATCGTGGATTTTCTCTGCCTGACACCGCCGCACCTGTATGTCGCGCTTATAGCCTTGATTCTGATCCGTCAGGGTTTCAGCAGGTTGAAGGTCATGACCCAGGACATTCTTTACCTGAACCTCCACGCACCGAAAATCAACGGTCTGTTTCTGGCCGCCAATCCGCTTCGCTGAATGTTTCCCTATCATCAGGAACCGCCTCCCGTGCTCCGTATTGCCATGATTGTCTGGAATGAATTTCGCAATGATGCCCGTGTTTTGAAACAGGCCCGGACGCTCCAGGCGGCGGGTTATCAGGTCACGGTTTTCGCACTGCATACGCCAGGGGTTACGTGTCGCGAGGAAGTCCTGGACGACGGCGTCCACGTCATAAGGGTCGCGCGTAGCCTGCGCTGGCGAACGCGGACCGCTGAGCGCAGCCCATCGCACGGCACAGGGGCTGGCGAACAGGCGATGCCGCTGCGCCGCCTGCTCTCGCGACTGTGGGTGCACGCCGGACTGTTGGTACGGATCGCCCTGCATCGCGCCGCGGTGGTACATGCCCATGACGTCAACACCCTGCCTACCGCTTGGCTGGCAGCCAGGCTCAGCGGTGCCAGGCTGGTGTATGACGCCCACGAAATCAGCACCAGCCGCGAGGGTTATGCGCACTTTCGCAAAGGGGTGGCGTGTGTCGAGTCAACGCTGATGCCAAGGGCCGAGGGCACGATAACTACCACCGACCTCCGTGCCCGGTTTTTCGCCAGGGCCTATGGCATCGTGCGCCCGCTTGTGCTGCAAAATCGCCCTTGCTTGAGTATCAGCCCTCCCACCCAGCGAATTCGCGAAGAGCTGGGCTTGCAACAGCCCTGGCCCATCGTCGTCTATCAGGGCGGCCTGCAACAGGGGCGTGGCCTGGAACGTTTATTACGCGTCGCAGCCAACTTGCCGGGTGCTTACTTTGTATTGATTGGGGGTGGCAGGTTGACCCAGGCCTTGGTGACGTTGCGTGAAGCACTGGGCCTGGCAGAGCGAGTGCACTTTATACCCACCGTTTCACTGGCGAATCTGCCCAGCTATACCGCGTCAGCCGATATCGGTGTGCAGCCTATAGAAAATACCTGCCTGAACCACTTCACCACCGACTCGAACAAACTGTTCGAGTACATCAGCGCCGGACTACCCGTCGTTGCAACAGACTTCCCGGAGATTCGCAAGGTGGTCAGTCACTACTCGGTCGGGGAGTTGGTGGCGGCAGGCTCGGATCAAGCACTGCACAGAGCGCTGGCGCGCTTGATCGATAACCCCTCGTTACGTCAACAACTTGCCTGCAGCGCCAAACAGGCGGCCCGGCATCTGAATTGGGAACAACAGGAGAACAGGTTAGTGGCGCTGTACCAACGCGTACTGGCAGTCAAAACCGAGATCAGTGCATGACCATGCGTATTCTCGTGCTGAGCTATTACTTTCCGCCCGACCTGGCGTCATTTCGCATCGAGGCGCTGGTCAATGCCCTGCTCATTCAAGGTAAAGGCGAGGTCGATATCGATTTGGTAACCACCCAACCTAATCGATATCCGTCCTACAAGGTTGCTGGAGTTATCCCTGCGCCCCAGCCGGGCCTGTCCGTCACGCGTGTCGCTCTGCCTTCTCACACATGCGGTGTATTAGGCCAGGCCTGGGGGTTTGCCCACTACGCGTACGGCGTGCGCAAAGCGATAAAAGGCAAACAGTATGACTTGATCGTTGCGACCTCTTCTCGCCTCATGACCGCTGCGCTGGGCGCCTTGATCGCACGAAACACCCACACGCCCCTGTATCTGGATATCCGCGATATCTTCGTTGACGTGCTGCCCGAACTGTTCCCCGGTATGTTCGGCACAGGCCTGACGCGCGTGTTTTCATGGGTGGAAAAAAACACTCTCAAGCACGCTGCCCAGGTCAACCTGGTGTCACCGGCTTTTCTCAGTTACTTCATGGCCCGTTATCCCCAGCGTAACTTCTCGACGCATACCAACGGTGTGGACGATTTATTCCTGCACACAACCTTTTATCCGGACACGCCCACTCGACCTAAAGGCCCCTTGAACATTGTCTACGCAGGCAATATCGGCGCAGGCCAGGGCTTGGAGAAAATCCTCCCGCCACTGGCGGAGCGCCTGGCAAACGCGGCATGTTTTTATGTGATTGGCGACGGCAGCACCCTGAAGCAATTGAGTGATGCGTTGATCAAGCGACAAGTCAAAAACGTCGTGCTTATTCCGCCCATACCGCGTGACAGGCTGATTCATTACTATCAGCAGGCGGATGTGCTGTTTCTACACCTCAATAGTTTCAAGGCGTTCCACAAAGTCATCCCTTCGAAACTGTTTGAATATGCAGCCACCGGCAAACCCATCCTGGCGGGCCTACCGGGTTACTCGAAAGAATTCACGCTGGGCAACATCGCCAACGCCTGTGTGTTTGCCCCCGGCAACCCCGATGCCGCCGTTGCCGAATTGGCCCGACTGAAACTAAGCGGCACTGACCGATGTGCTTTTATACAGGCGTACTCGCGAGACTCCATCCAGCAACGCATGGCACTTGAGATTCTCAACACCGGAAAAGTTGAATAACTGTCAGCCAGGCACCGGACCGTCGATTGTTGCAAAAATAAGTTAAATAAATGCCCGCCATGGCCGATACCCCCTGAAAGCCTTGCGGATTGAACAATCATGCGTAATAACCAACCCGTTACCCAGCGCGAACGTACCTTCCCCGCTCAGCAACGGTTGATCTCCACCACGGATGCCAAGGGTGTGATCACCTACTGTAACGACGCGTTTGTCGAGATCAGTGGGTTCACCCGCGAAGAGCTGCTTCGCGCGCCGCACAACCTGGTGCGTCACCCGGATGTACCGGCAGCGGTGTTCGCGCACATGTGGTCCACGCTCAAACAAGGCTTGCCATGGATGGGCATCGTCAAGAACCGCTGCAAGAGCGGCGATCACTACTGGGTCAACGCCTATGTGACGCCGGTCTTCGAAGGCAACCAGGTGGTCGGCTACGAATCGGTGCGCATCAAGCCCACCTCCGAGCAGATCCGCCGTGCCGAAGCGCTCTATCAACGCATCAACCAGGGCAAGTCGGCCATTCCCCAGCGCGACAAGTGGCTGCCGGTGCTGCAGGACTGGCTGCCGTTTATCCTGGTGAGCCAGTTGAGCTTCATGATCGGCGCCTCGCTCAACTCCCACTGGGGCTTCGCCTTGGCGGCCGGGCTGTCGGTGCCATTGGGCCTGCTGGGCCTGAGCTGGCAACAACGCGGCCTCAAGCGCCTGCTGCGCCTGGCCGAGCAGACCACGTCCGACCCACTGATCGCGCAGATGTACACCGACAGCCGGGGTGCCCAGGCGCGCCTGGAGATGTCGATCCTCAGCCAGGAGGCGCGCTTGAAGACGTGTCTTACGCGCTTGCAGGACACGGCCGAGCACCTCAACGACCAGGCTGCACAGTCCAACACCCTGGCGCATAACAGCTCTTCCGGCCTGGAGCGCCAGCGCGTGGAAACCGAGCAGGTGGCCACGGCAGTCAACCAGATGGCCGCGACCACCCAGGAAGTCGCCAGCCACGTGCAGCGCACCGCCGATGCCACCCAGGAAGCCAATCGCCTGACCGGCCGCGGCCGCGATATCGCCGGGGAAACCCGCGAGGCGATCCAGCGCCTGTCGGTGGCCGTGGGCGAGACCGGCGTGACCGTCACCCAACTGGCCAAGGACAGCGATGAAATCGGCGGCGTGGTCGACGTGATCAAAGGCATCGCCGACCAGACCAACCTGCTGGCGCTGAACGCCGCCATCGAAGCGGCCCGCGCCGGTGAGATGGGCCGTGGTTTTGCGGTCGTGGCGGATGAAGTTCGTCAGTTGGCGCAACGCACCGCCGAGTCCACCGGGCAGATCCATGCCCTGATCGCCAAGCTGCAGCAAACCGCCGCGGCCGCCGTGCAAACCATGGACGCCGGGCATCGCCAGGCCGAAGAAGGTGTGGCACGGGTGATGGAAGCGGACCAGGCGCTGGTCGGCATCAGCGAAGCCGTGGCGCACATCACCGACATGACCACCCAGATCGCCGCCGCGACCGAAGAGCAAAGCTCGGTGGCCGAAGAGATCAGCCGCAATATCAGCACCATTGCGCTGCTGGCGGACCAGACCTCGGAGCAGGCGTTGAACTCGGCGCAGTTGAGTGAAGAGCTGACGCATACGGCGAATACCCAGTACTCGCTGGTAGAGCGGTTTAACCGATAGATCGCTATTGAAGATCGTTCCCACGCTCTGCGTGGGGACCATCAATTGATAACTGCTGCTGGTGGATACAGCTCAGCCCATATTCCGCGTCGTATACGAAGTACTGGATGCGGCTGCCGGCTATGCGTTTTCGCTCCCCAGCCCTCATGCTCGCTGTGCCACACGCTAAGCCCGGCTTCGTCGGTAAGCTGCTCCGGCAAACCGGCAAGGTTAGTGAGAAAGTAAAAAATCTCTTCGCTGCCCGGTTTGCCATCGATCCGCGCCAGCGGTTCATAGCTGTCGGAATCGGCATACACGTACACACTCCCGAACCCATGTTCCACCTCCTGCAACAACCACAGTCCCTGCCACACAAACTGCACATCGCTCTGCGCCCGTTCGCTCTCGTTGCGGTACACCCGTTTGCCGATGCGTCTTCCGAGCGGGTTATAGCGATACTCACTGCGCAGTCGCTGCCAACCTTGATCCTGCTCCACACAGATCAGTCGCTGTTCGGCGTCGTAGCGAAAGCGTTGCACGGTATGGCTGCCGATGCGTTTTTCGCTCAGGCGGCCGAAGCGGTCATAGCGATAGCGTTTGTCTTCGAAGACATGCACTCGGTTGTGCTTGACGATGCCGCCCATGCGGCCAGTGGGCAGCAGGTTGGCATCGTAGTTGTAGGTCTCGCGGTGTAACTCCGGGTTGTTCGGATTACTTTGACGATGGTCACGCAGGCGTTCGGTGGCGTCGTAGGTGTAGTGCTCGTTGCCCTCAACGCTTTTGCCGTGGCTATGGCCGAGGAAGCGTCCGAACAGGCCGTCATCCGGCAGCGGTTGGCGTGGATCGCTGCCGCCTCGGCGTTGGGTCTGGGTCAGGCGCTCGATGATCAGGTTGTCGCTGGCGTCGTACTGGTAACGCTTGCTTAGCAGCGGCAGTTCTTCGCGGGCAGCGTTGCGGTAGTGCAGGGCTTTCTGGCTGAGGCGACCGCTGCGGTCGTAGCGGGTGCGGGTCAGTAGACTGCCC